>NZ_JBJGYO010000010.1:0-169516 GCF_054050035.1 Geodermatophilus sp. SYSU D00815
CGGGCGCGCCGGGGGCCGGGGTGAAGATGCTTCCCCCCGGGGCCCCGCCGGGCGGGGCGGCGGCCCGCCCCGGGGGGGCCCCCCCCCCCCCCCCCCCCCCGCGGCAGGGCGGTGCCGATCGGCTCGCGGACGACGAGGTCGGCGAGGCCGTCGTAGGGCGTGGGCTGGGCGTTGACGACGACGATCCGGGCGCCCGACGCGGCGGCGACGTCGGTGAGGCCGGCCGCGGGGTGCACGGTGAGCGAGGTGCCGACGGTGAGGAAGACGTCGCAGTCACCGGCGGCGCGGGCGGCGGCCTCGACCACGTCGCCGTCCAGCGCCTGGCCGAAGCTGATCGTCGCCGACTTGAGGATGCCGCGGCAGGCCAGGCAGGCCGGGTCGGGCTCGCCCGCCTCGACGCGGTCCAGCGCGCTGCGCATCGACGTCCGGTCGCCGCAGGACAGGCAGCCGACCTCGTGCACCGTGCCGTGCAGCTCCACCACCTTCGCCGGGGACGACCCGGCCTCCTGGTGCAGCCCGTCGATGTTCTGGGTGAGCAGCGCCCGCAGCCGGCCCTGCCGCTCCAGGTCGACCAGCGCCGCGTGCCCGGCGTTCGGCACGGCGGACCACGCGGGGTGCCGCAGCCGCTCCTGCCAGGCCCGGCGGCGGATGCCGGGATCGGCCACGTAGTGCTGCAGGGTCGAGAGCTTCTCCGCCTCGGGGTCGCGGGTCCACACGCCCTGGGGGCCGCGGAAGTCGGGGATGCCGCTGTCGGTCGAGATGCCGGCCCCGCTCAGCACGGTGATCTGGCGAGCGGCGGTCAGCCAGGCGGGGACGTCGTCCACGCCCCCACCGTAGGAGGTGGCCACGAAGGGCCCCCTGGTCCGTGGCCGGCCTCCCGGGAGGTCGTGTCGCAGGTCACGGGTGACCGTCCTCCGGCCCGGAGCCGCGCCCTCGGGCCGGTGCTGGGATGATCGGGGGTGGCAATCAGCGCGAGAACAGTGCGCGTGGACCAGCGAGGGTGAGGCGCAAGCAGTGGCAGCCAGCAAGGACAGCTTCGGAGCGCGGTCGACGCTGAGCGTCGACGGGACCGACTACGACATCTACCGGCTCGACGCGGTGGAGGGCTCCGCGAAGCTGCCCTTCAGCCTGAAGGTCCTGCTCGAGAACCTCCTCCGCACCGAGGACGGCGCCGACATCACCGCCGACCACATCCGGGCCCTGGCGAACTGGGACCCGGAGGCCGAGCCGGACCAGGAGATCCAGTTCACCCCGGCCCGCGTGGTCATGCAGGACTTCACCGGCGTCCCCTGCATCGTCGACCTCGCCACGATGCGCGAGGCCATGGCCGAGATCGGCGGCGACCCGAACAAGATCAACCCGCTGGCGCCCGCCGAGCTGGTCATCGACCACTCGGTGATCGCCGACGTCTTCGGCACCCCCGACTCGTTCCAGCGCAACGTCGAGATCGAGTACCAGCGCAACGGCGAGCGCTACCAGTTCCTCCGCTGGGGCCAGGGCGCCTTCAACGACTTCAAGGTCGTCCCCCCGGGCATGGGCATCGTGCACCAGGTCAACATCGAGCACCTGGCCCGCGTGGTCTTCCCCCGGCAGGAGGGCGACCGCGTCGTCGCCTACCCCGACACCTGCGTCGGCACCGACTCGCACACCACGATGGTCAACGGCCTGGGCGTGCTGGGCTGGGGCGTCGGCGGCATCGAGGCCGAGGCCGCGATGCTCGGCCAGCCCGTCTCGATGCTCATCCCGCGGGTCGTCGGGTTCAAGCTCACCGGCGAGCTGCCGGAGGGCTCCACCGCCACCGACCTCGTGCTCACCATCACCGAGATGCTGCGCCAGCACGGCGTGGTCGGGAAGTTCGTCGAGTTCTACGGCGAGGGCGTCTCCGCCGTCCCGCTGGCCAACCGGGCCACGATCGGCAACATGAGCCCGGAGTTCGGCTCGACCGCGGCGATGTTCCCCATCGACGAGGAGACGATCGGCTACCTGGAGCTGACCGGCCGCTCGGCCGAGCAGGTGGCGCTGGTCGAGGCCTACGCCAAGGAGCAGGGCCTCTGGCACGACCCGTCGCGCGAGCCGGTGTTCTCCGAGTACCTGGAGCTCGACCTCGCCACCGTCGTCCCGTCGATCGCCGGCCCGAAGCGCCCGCAGGACCGCGTCGCCCTCTCCGACGCCAAGGCCTCGTTCCGGACGGCGCTGGGCGACTACGTGCAGGCGGACGTCACCGGCGGCGACGACCGCAAGCCCGGCGTCCCGCAGCAGGAGCAGCCCTACGGAGTGGAGTCGCTCACCGACGAGGCCTCGGCCGAGTCCTTCCCGGCCTCCGACCCGGTGAGCCCGTACAACCACGACGACCACGAGGAGGCCGGGCGGCCGCACCCGTTCCTGCCCGGCGAGGCGCTGCCCGACCGGCAGACCAAGCCGACCGCGGTGGTCCTCGAGGACGGCCGCGAGACCTTCGTCGACCACGGCCACGTGGTGATCGCCGCCATCACCTCCTGCACCAACACCTCCAACCCGCAGGTGATGATCGGCGCGGCGCTGCTGGCCAAGAAGGCCGTCGAGGCGGGGCTGGAGACCAAGCCCTGGGTCAAGACGACGCTCGCCCCCGGCTCGAAGGTGGTCACCGACTACTACGAGAAGGCCGGTCTGACGCCGTACCTGGAGAAGCTCGGCTTCTACCTGGTCGGCTACGGCTGCACCACCTGCATCGGCAACTCCGGCCCGCTGCCGGAGCCGGTGTCCGCGGCGGTCAACGAGGCCGACCTGGCGGTGGTCTCGGTGCTGTCCGGCAACCGCAACTTCGAGGGCCGGATCAACCCCGACGTCAAGATGAACTACCTGGCCAGCCCGCCGCTGGTGATCGCCTACGCGCTGGCCGGCTCGATGGACGTCGACATCACCTCCGAGCCGCTGGGCAAGGGCAAGGACGGGCAGGACGTCTTCCTGCGCGACATCTGGCCGTCGCCGCAGGAGGTCCAGGCGACGATCGACCAGGCCGTCTCCGCCGAGCAGTTCGGCCGCAGCTACGAGGACGTCTTCGCCGGCACCGAGCAGTGGCAGAACCTGCCCACGCCGACCGGTGACACCTTCTCCTGGGACGCGAACAGCACCTACGTGCGCAAGCCCCCGTACTTCGAGGGCATGCCGGAGACCCCGGCCCCGGTCGGCGACATCACCGGCGCCCGCACCCTCGCCGTCCTCGGCGACTCGGTGACCACCGACCACATCTCCCCGGCCGGCTCGATCAAGGCCGACAGCCCGGCCGGGAAGTACCTGCGCGAGCACGGCGTCGAGCGGCGGGACTTCAACTCCTACGGCTCCCGGCGCGGGAACCACGAGGTGATGATCCGCGGCACGTTCGCCAACATCCGGCTGCGCAACCAGCTGGTGCCCGGCACCGAGGGCGGCGTCACCAAGAACCACCTCACCGGCGAGACGACGACGATCTACGACGCGTCGGTCGCCTACGCCGAGGCCGGGATCCCGCTGGTGGTGCTGGCCGGCAAGGAGTACGGCTCCGGGTCCTCCCGCGACTGGGCGGCCAAGGGGACGGCGCTGCTCGGCGTCAAGGCGGTCATCGCCGAGAGCTACGAGCGGATCCACCGCTCCAACCTCATCGGCATGGGCGTGCTGCCGCTGCAGTTCCCCGAGGGCCAGAACCGGGAGTCGCTCGGCCTGACCGGCGACGAGGAGTTCTCCATCACCGGGATCACCGAGCTCAACGAGGGCCGGACCCCGAAGACGGTGAAGGTCAAGGCGGGCGACATCGAGTTCGACGCGCGCGTCCGGATCGACACCCCCGGCGAGGCGAACTACTACCGCAACGGCGGGATCATGCAGTACGTCCTCCGGTCGCTCCGGCAGGGCTGATCCCCGCGTGGACCTGGGCCTGGGCGGTCGCGGCTACCTGCTCACCGGCGCGAGCCGGGGGCTGGGGTTCGCGACCGCCCGGGCCCTGGTCGGCGACGGCGCGCGGGTGCTGGTCAGCTCCCGCAGCGCCGGCACGGTGGAGCGGGCCGTCGCCGAGCTCGGCGGCGCCCCGGCCGCGCACGGCGCGGTGGCCGACCTCGCCGAGCCCGCGGCGGTGCCGCGGCTGGTCGACGAGGCCCGGGAGCGGCTCGGCCGGCTCGACGGCGCGCTGATCTCGGTCGGCGGTCCGGCGCCGGGCACCGTCTTCCAGACCACGGCCGACCAGTGGCGGGACGCCTACGAGAGCGTGGTCCTCGGGCCGCTCGAGCTCGTCCGCGCGCTCGTCCCGCACCTCGGCGAGGGCGCGGCGCTCGGGTTCGTGCTCTCCACGTCGGTGCGCGAGCCGATCCCGCACCTGGCCGTCTCCAACGGCCTGCGCCCCGGCCTGGCCATGACGGCGAAGGCGCTGGCCGACGAGCTCGGACCGCGGGGGATCCGCGTGTTCGGGCTGCTGCCGGGGCGCATCGCCACCGACCGCATCACCGAGATCGACGAGGCCACGGGCGACCCCGAGGCCGCGTACCGGAGGTTCACGGCGGCCATCCCCCTGCGCCGCTACGGGCAGCCGGAGGAGTTCGGCCGCGTCGCCGCCTTCGCCCTCTCCCCCGCCGCCTCCTACCTGACCGGCGTGATGCTCCCCGTGGACGGCGGGATGCTGCGTTCGCCATGACGGGCCGCCGATGACGGCGCCGGTCCTCGTCGCCTGCGCGCACGGCACCCGCAGCCCCACCGGCCGCCGGCTGGTGGCCGAGCTCGCGCTGGCGGCGCGCACGCTGCGCCCCGGCCTGGTGACGACGGCGGCGTTCGTCGACGTCCAGCCACCGACGGTCGTGGACGTCGTCGCCTCCCTCGCCGCCGAGGACCGCCCGGCCGTCGTCGTCCCGCTGCTGCTCTCCGGCGGGTACCACGTGCACGTCGACATCGCCGGCGCGGTCGCCGCGCACCCGACCGCCGTCGCGGCCCGGCCGCTGGGCCCCGACGCGCGGCTGGTCGCCGTGCTGCACGACCGGCTGACCGCCGCCGGCGCCGACCCCGCCGACCCGGGCACCGCCGTCGTCCTGGCCGCCGCCGGGTCAAGTGACCCGCGGTCCGCTGCCGACGTCGAGCGCACCGCCGCGCTGCTGCAGGACCGGTGGGCGGGTCCGGTGACCACCGGCTTCGGGTCGGCCGCGCAGCCGCCGGTGCCCGAGGCCGTGGCCCGCGCCCGCCGGGCCGGCGCGGCGCGCGTGGTCGTGGCGGCGTACCTGCTGGCCCCCGGGCACTTCGCGGGCAGGCTGGCGGAGGCCGGCGCCGACGCGGTGACCGCTCCCCTGCTGCCCGACGAGCGGATCGCCGCCGTGCTGCTCGACCGCTACGACGCCGCGGTGGGCAGCAGCGCCCCGACGGCCGCCACGTAGGCCCGCGGGTCCACGTCGCCGAGCAGCAGCCGCTGCAGCAGGAACCCGAGGACCAGGGAGAACAGCGCCGCCCCGAGCAGCCGGGGATCGGCGTCGGCCGGCAGCCGGCCCGACCGCTGCGCCCGCCCGGCGACCTCGACGAAGTAGCCGCGCATGGTGCCGTACGCGGTGCTCGCGACCCGGCCCACCGACGGGTTGCGCAACGCCTCCGCCCACGCCTGGACCGCCACGCGCGTCATGTCGACCGGACCGGTCGAGGCGACGGTGGCGACGAGGTCGACCGCGGTGGCCACCGCCGCCGCCGGCTCGGGGTCGGCGTCCTCCTCGAGGAAGACCGCGAAGCGCTCGGCGGCACGGCCCAGCACGCGGTCGACGATCGCCTCGATCAGCTCGTCCTTGCTGCGGAAGTAGCGGTACACCGCACCGGCGGACAGGCCCGAGGCCGCGATGACGTCGGCCATGCCGGTCGCCTGGAACCCGTTGGCCGCGAAGCGCGCCGTCGCCGCGTCGAGGATCTGGTCGCGGCGGGCGGTCAGGTGGGCGTCGGTCACGCGAGGCATGCCGCCACTGTAAAACGAACGATCGTTCTTGACAGCACTCGCCCCCTGGAGGAAGGTGGCACGTACAGGAGAACGGTCGTTCGTTTTATCTTGAGGAGACGCCATGGACACGCCCTCCACCGGCCGGGACGCCGCCCGCCTGGTGCCGCTGATCGCCGGGATCGCCGTGCTCGTCGCGGTCGTGCTGACCGCCTTCGCCTGGCCCGCGGTGCGCTCCGCCCCGCGGGACCTGCCCGTGGCCGTGGCCGGGCCGGCACCGGCCGCCGAGCAGGTGACGGCCGCGCTCGACGAGGCGCAGCCCGGCGCCTTCGACGTCGAGGTGCTCGCCGACGAGGCGGCCGCCCGCGAGGCCATCGCCGACCGCGAGGTCTACGGCGCCGTCGTCGTCGGCCCCGACGGACCGCACCTGCTCGTCGCCTCGGCCGCCTCCCCCGTCGTGGCGCAGTCGCTGCGCCAGGTGGCGACCGGGCTGGGCGCCGCCACGGGTACCCAGGTGCCGGTCGAGGACGTCGTCCCCACGCCCGACGGCGACCCGCGCGGCGCGGGGCTGGCCGCGGCGGCCCTGCCGCTGGCGCTCGGCGGCGTCCTCACCGCCGGGCTCACGGCCCGCCTGGTGCGGCGCACCGGCACGCGCGTGGTGGCCGCCGTCGCCATGGCGCTGGCCGGGGGCATGGTGACGGCCACCGTGCTCGGCACCTGGCTGGGTGCCGTCGAGAGCGGCTGGTGGACGACGACCGGTGTGGTGGCGCTCGGCATGGCCGCCACGGCGCTGGTGCTGCTCGGGCTGGAGAAGCTGGCGGGCACGCCGGGGCTCGGCCTCGGCGCGGCCACCGTCGTCCTGCTGGGCAACCCGCTCTCCGGGCTGGCGAGCGCGCCGGAGCTGCTGCCCACCGGCTGGGGCACGCTGGGCCAGGTGCTGCCGCCGGGGGCCACCGGCACCCTGCTGCGCTCGGTGTCGTGGTTCGACGGCGCCGGCGCCGGCGCTCCCCTGCTGGTGCTCACCGGCTGGGTCGTCGCCGGGCTGCTGCTGCTGGGCGCGGGCGCGGCGGTGCAGCGCCGGCGCCGGCCGGTCCCGACGCCCGTGCGCGAGGCGGTCCCGGCCGCGGGGTGAACGCCGGCGCGCGGCCACGCGGGGCGGCGGGAGCCCCGTGCTTGACGGTTCAGGGAGCGGTCCGTACGCGCTCCGCCTGCGGGACGTGGCGGCACGCCCGGACGAGGGTCGTAGGACCTCACCCGTTTTCGTGGGTTCCCGCCCTCGCCGGGCGGTCGGAGGATTCCTGCCGTCGGGGGAGACGACGACCAGCCCGGGATGCCGAGATGGACGCCCACACCCCCGACGCGCGTGCTGCCTGGTCCCTCGACCGGCGGGACCTGCTGAAGCTGACCGCCTTCGGCGCCGCGGCCCTGACCCTGCCGCTCGTCGGGTCGGTCAGCGCGAAGCGCGCCTCCGAGATCGCCGAGAACCTCATCCCGCGGCCGTACACCCGGCGCTTCCGCTGGCCGGCCGCGGCTCAGTACACCGCGCTGCCCGACGGCCGGCGCCGCTACGTCCTGCAGCAGCGCCAGTTCGGCGTGCGGATCCTGGAGGGCGGCGTCACCACCCGGATGATCGGCTACAACGGCTCGTTCCCCGGGCCCACGATCGACGTCCCCCGCGGCCAGCCCGCCGTCGTCCGCCAGATCAACAACCTGGCCGGCACCTTCCTCGGGGACGTGCAGACCTCCACCCACCTGCACGGGGCGCCCTCGCTGCCGCAGTACGACGGGTACGCCAACGACCTGAGCTCCCCGGGGCAGTTCAAGGACTACCTCTACGACAACACCGAGGACGCCCGGACGATCTGGTACCACGACCACGCCGTGCACGTCACCGCCCGCAACGTCTACCACGGGCTCGCCGGGCTCTACGTGATCCGCGGCGAGTTCGACGCCCAGCTGCCGTCCGGGCCGTTCGACGTCCCCCTCGTCATCAGCGACGCGGCGTTCAAGTCGAACGGCGACCTGCTGTTCGACGACCGGGGCCACTCCGGGGTCATGGGCGACGTCATCCTGGTCAACGGCGTCGCCTGGCCGCGCCTGGAGGTGATGCGCCGCAAGTACCGCTTCCACATCCTCGGCGCCTCCACCGCCCGGGCCTACCGCCTCACGCTGACGCACGGGGCGACGTTCCAGGTGATCACCAACGACGGCGGGTTCCTCAGGGCCCCGGTGGAGGTGACCGAGCTGCCGGTCAGCATGGCGGAGCGGTACGGGGTGGTCGTCGACTTCTCCCGGGTCCCCCGCGGCACCCGTGTCGAGCTGCGCAACCTCGGCGTCGAGAACTCGATCGACTACGACCACACCGACAAGGTCATGGCCTTCGACGTCGTCGACAACACCAGCCCGGTGGCCGACCCGCCCCTGCCGACGACGCTGCCCTACGACACCACGCTGCTCAACGCCGATCCGGCGCTCGCGACCCGGACCCGCGACCTCCGCTTCGAGCGCGGCAACGGGGAGTGGCAGATCAACGCGACGACCTGGGCGCAGGTCGAGGGCACCGAGTTCCGCCGGACGCTCTTCGACCGGGACGGCCAGCCGGACACCGGCAACATCACGCCCGGCTCCTGGGAGATCTGGAAGCTGTCCAACCACTCCGGCGGCTGGTTCCACCCCATCCACCTGCACCTCGTCGACTTCCGGATCCTGGACCGCAACGGGAAACAGCCCGGCGCGTTCGAGGCCGGCCCCAAGGACGTCGTCTACCTCAAGGAGAACGAGGACATCCGCATCCTGGCGCGGTTCGGCGGGGACCCGCTCAACCGCACCGGCCGGTACATGATCCACTGCCACAACACCAGCCACGAGGACCACGACATGATGCACCAGTTCCGGGTCGGCCGGGACACGCCGGAGAACGACCCGCTGGGCGCGCCTCCGCAGCCGTGGCCGCCGACCTGACGCGTCGTCAGGCGGTCCAGCCGAGCAGCGCCTCCCCCGCGGCGAGGACGGCGTACCAGGTGGCGAACGCGACCACCGGCACCGCCGGCGTCCACCGGGAGCCGCGCAGCGCCAGCCGGGAGAGGTGGACGGCGAGCAGGAGCCACCACAGGCCGAGGACGACGACCGCCCACAGCGGGGCCACCAGCCCGGACGACAGGTAGAACACGCCGACGACGAGGTGGGCGGCGGCCGCCAGGCCGGCCACGACCCAGGTGCCGGTGGTCGGTCCGCTCATGCCGGGTCGGGGCCGGTCGCCGCGGGGCGGGCGGGGTCGGCCGACCACTGCGACCACGACCCCGGCCAGAGCGCCGCCTCGATGCCCGCCACGGCCAGGGCGGCCACCTCGTGGGCGGCCGTGACGCCCGAGCCGCAGTAGACGCCGACCGACCGGCCCGGCACGGCGCCGAGCGCGGCGAACCGCTCCCTCAGCGCGGGGGCGGGCAGCACGGTGCCGTCGTCGGCGAGGTTGCCGGTGGTGGGCGCGCTCACCGCGCCGGGGACGTGCCCGGCGCGGGGGTCGACCGGCTCGACCTCACCGCGGTAGCGCTCGGGGGCGCGGGCGTCGAGCAGCAGCCCGCCGGCCGCCGGCAGCGCGGCGGCCTCGTCGATGCCGAGCACCGGCATCCCGCCGCCGGCGAGCACCACGTCGCCGGGCTCGGGGACGACCTCGCCCTCCTCCACCGTCCCCCCGGCCCGCCGCCACGCGGCCAGCCCGCCGTCGAGCAGCCGCACGTCGGCCACCCCGCCCCAGCGCAGCAGCCACCACGCGCGGGCCGCCGCGGTGCCGCCGGAGTCGTCGTAGGCGACCACGCGGTCACCGGTGCGGACGCCCCACCGGCGGGCGGCCGACTGCAGCCGCTGCAGCGACGGCAGCGGGTGCCGCCCGGCCGCCGCCGACGGCGGGTCGGCCAGCTCGCGGTCGAGGTCGACGAAGACCGCGCCGGGCAGGTGGCCCGCCAGGTACCGCTCGTGCCCGCGGTCGTCGCCCAGCGCCCAGCGGACGTCGAGCAGCACCACGCGACCGGGCAGGGCCAGCAGCTGCCCGGGGGTGACCAGGACCGTCACTGCACCACCGGTGCGCTCCCGCGGGGCGCTCCGCTCACTGCGGCGCCAGCAGCCCGCGCAGCTCGGCCAGCAGCGCCTCGCGGGCCTCCGGGCGCTCGTGCCACGCCGCCGGCGTGCTCTGGAACAGCGAGATCTTCCAGCGCCCGGGTGCCTCCTCGACCGCCACGAGGGTGTGCACGGTGAGCAGCGCGGGGTCGAGGTCCCCACCGCCCGGCGGGATCATCCCGGCGTGGGCGTGCAGGACGGCGACGCCCTCGGCCATCGGCCGCACCGAGCGGATGAGCCCGACGTAGGCCGGGGTCTGGTGGGTGCCGAAGATCCGCCGGAGGTCGGAGGCGATGGTCAGCCGGCCGCTGTGGTGGCTGCCGTCGAACCCGATGATGTCGCCGTCGTCGGCGAACACCGCCGCGACCGCTGCGCCGCTGCGCCGGTTCCAACCGTCCAGCAACTGGACGTACAGCGTGCGGATGGCGGTGTCGTGCGGGTGGGCAGCGGTCAACTCGTGCTCCTCAGGAATGCAGGGACAGGAGTGACGCTAGTGGTCACGCGGCGTCGACCGTCTGCGGCTCTCCGCCGGTGAACTGGGTGCGGTACAGATCGGCGTAGCGGCCGCCGAGTGCCAGCAACTCCTCGTGCGTGCCCGACTCCGCGATGCGACCGTCGTCGACCACGAGGATGCGGTCGGCCTCGCGGATGGTGGACAGCCGGTGCGCGATCACCAGCGACGTGCGGCCCTCCAGCGCGGCGTCGAGCGCGTGCTGCACGGCCACCTCGCTCTCGCTGTCGAGGTGCGCGGTCGCCTCGTCGAGGATCACGATGCCCGGCGCCTTGAGCAGCACCCGCGCGATCGCCAGCCGCTGCTTCTCACCACCGGAGAGCCGGTAGCCGCGGTCGCCGACGACGGTGTCGAGACCGTCGGGCAGCGAGCGGACGAGCTCGCCGATGCGGGCGCCGGTGAGCGCCGCCCACAGCTGCTCCTCGGTGGCGTCGGGGCGGGCGTAGAGCAGGTTGGCGCGGATGGTGTCGTGGAACAGGTGCGCGTCCTGGCTCACCACGCCGATCGCGTCGCGCAGCGAGGCCAGCGTGGCCCGGCGGACGTCGAGGCCGCCCACCCGCACCGCGCCCCCGGTGACGTCGTACAGCCGCGGCACCAGGTTGGCGATCGTCGACTTGCCGGCGCCCGAGTGCCCGACCAGGGCCACCAGCTGGCCCGGCTCCACCCGGAACGAGACGTCGTGCAGCACCGCCGTCGGCCCGCCGTGCTCGGGCAGCGAGACCTCCTCGAGCGAGGCGAGCGAGACCTCGGCGCCGGAGGGGTAGCTGAAGGAGACCGAGTCGAACTCGATCGACCGGTCGTCGGCCGGGACGGCGACGGCGTCCGGCGCCTCGCGGATCATCGGCGGCAGGTCGAGCACCTCGAAGACGCGGTCGAAGCTGACCATCGCGCTCATGACGTCGACGCGGACGTTGGACAGCGCGGTCAGCGGCCCGTAGAGCCGCGAGAGCAGCAGCGCCAGGGCGACGACGTCACCGGGGCTGAGCGCGCCGTCGAAGGCGAGCCACCCGCCCAGGCCGTAGACCAGCGCGGTGGCCAGCGCCGCCACCAGGGTGAGGGCGGTGAAGAACGTGCGGCCGTACATCGCCGACAGGACGCCGATGTCGCGCACCCGCGCGGCCCGCCCGCGGAAGGACTCCGCCTCGACGTCGGGCCGGCCGAACAGCTTGACCAGCAGCGCGCCGGCGACGTTGAACCGCTCGGTCATCGTCGCGTTCATCGACGCGTTGAGCCCGTAGGACTCCCGGGTGATCTCCTGCAACCGCCGGCCGATCCGCCGGGCGGGCAGCACGAACAGCGGCACCATGACCAGCGACAGCAGGGTGATCTGCCACGACAGCGAGAACATGACACCGGCGGTGAGCACGAGGCCGATGGCGTTGGAGACGACGCCGGACAGCGTCGAGGTGAACGCCTGCTGCGCCCCGATCACGTCGTTGTTCAGCCGGCTGACCAGGGCACCGGTCTGGGTGCGCGTGAAGAACGCGACCGGCATGCGCTGGACGTGCTCGAAGACGCGGCTGCGCAGGTCGTAGATGACGCCCTCGCCGATGCGCGCGGAGTACCACCGCGTGGCCAGCGAGATCGCCGCGTCGAGCACCGCCAGGCCGGCGATGAACAGCGCGATGCGGACGACGTCGCCCGCGGTGCCGTCGAGCCGGGCGATGCGGTTGACGATGTCGCCGGCCAGCAGCGGGGTGAGGACGCCGATCACCGACGAGCCGACGACCAGCGCCAGGAAGAACGCCAGCTCGCGCCGGTAGGGCCTGGCCACCCCGAGAATGCGCTTGACGGTGCCCTTGGGCAGCTCGCGCGCGGTGACCGACGGATCGCGCCGGAACGACCGCATCGCCGCCATGGAGGTCATGGGACCGCTCATGTCCACGCTGCTCCCTCCTCGCGGGCCGACCCGGACGCCCGGCCAACACCGCGCGGCACCGGCGTGTTCCAGAGGAGCCTCTCAGCCCCCACCGACGAGAGCGGAGATCCGGCGCACCTGCGCCGCGCGCTCGGCGGCGTCCTGGGTCTCGTGGTCGTTGTGCACGGCCGACCGGATCAGCGCCGCCGTCTCCCGGCTGGCGCCCACCGGCGGCGCGAGCAGCGCCGCGACCAGGTCGCCGACGGCGGCGTCGAGCTCGGCGTTCGGCACGACGAGGTTCGCGACGCCGATCGCCCGCGCCTCGGTGGCGCCCACCGCGCGGCCGGTCAGGCACATCTCCAGCGCGCGCCCGTAGCCGACCAGGTCGACCAGGTTGCTCGTACCGGTGAGGTCGGGGACCAGCCCGAGCGTCACCTCGGGCAGCCGCAGCTGGGCGTCCTCGGCGAGGATCCGCAGGTCGCAGGCGAGGGCCAGCTGCGCGCCCGCGCCGATGGCGTGGCCCTGCACGGCGGCGACGGAGACGATGCCCGGCGAGCGCAGCCAGCGGAAGGCGCTCTGGTAGCCGCGGATGCGCTCCTGGGCGAGGTCGGCGGGCATGCCCGCCAGCTCGCCCAGCGTGCCGTCCCCCGCCCCGGGGCCGAACAGGCTGCGGTCCAGGCCCGCGGAGAACGCCCGCCCGGCACCGCGCACCACGACCACGCGGACGTCGTCGTCGACCCCGTCGGCCACCCGGCGCAGCGCCGCCCACGTCGCCGGCGTCTGGGCGTTGAGCCGGTCGGGGCGGTCGAGGGTGACGGTCAGGACGGGGCCGTCCCGCTCGGCGCGGACCCAACCCTCAGGACTCGTGTCGGTCACGGGCCCTTTCTAGTTCAGGCCTTCTTCGCACTCCGGTTCGCCCCACCGCGGCTGCGCAGGGTCGCCCCCGACTCCGACAGCAGCCGGTGCACGAAGCCGTACGACCGGTTCGTGGAGGTGGCCAGGGAACGGATGCTCTCGCCGCCGTCGTAGCGCTTGCGCAGCTCGTCGGCGAGCGACGTCCGGTCTCCCCCCGTGATCCGCTTGCCCTTGCCGAGGTCTGCCGTGTTCGAGTCGGCCATGACTCCCCTCCGTGTCGGCGCCGACCGATACCGGCACCCGGCCGGCCCGGTGGTGGCAGCTCGTCCCCTGGTCGCCGGAGCCCTGCTGCCCGGCGTCCCCGAAGCCATGATCACCCAGGAGCGGACCGACGGCGACCGGAAGGAGTGGTGCCGGCCGGAGACCGACGAAGGGTCACGCGAGCTCGACGAGGTCGGCGAGGTCCTCGCTCCAGGCGTCCTCGGTGCCGTCGGGCAGCAGGATCACCTTGTCCGGGGCGAGCGCCCGGACGGCGCCCTCGTCGTGGGTGACCAGCACGATCGCCCCGGTGTAGGTGCGCAGCGCCTGCAGCACCTGCTCGCGGCTGGCCGGGTCGAGGTTGTTGGTGGGCTCGTCGAGCAGCAGCACGTTGGCCCCGGAGACGACGAGCGTGGCCATGGCCAGCCGGGTCTTCTCGCCGCCGGAGAGCGTGCCGGCCCGCTGGTCGACCGCGTCGCCGGAGAAGAGGAACGCGCCGAGGATGCGCCGCAGCTCGGTGTCGGTGCTCTGCGGCGCCGCCGAGCGCATGACCTCCAGGAGGGTGCGGTCGAGGTCGAGGGTCTCGTGCTCCTGCGCGTAGTAGCCGATCCGCAGCCCGTGCCCGGGCTTCACCTCGCCGGTGTCGGGCGCCTCGGTGCCGGCGAGGATGCGCAGCAGCGTCGTCTTCCCGGCACCGTTCAGCCCCAGGACGACGACCCGCGTCCCCCGGTCGACGGCCAGGTCGACGTCGGTGAACACCTCGAGGGAGCCGTAGTTCTTCGACAGCCCCTCGGCCATGAGCGGCGTGCGGCCGCACGCCGCCGGGGTGGGGAACCGCAGCTTGGCCACCTTGTCCTGCACGCGGACCTCGGCCAGGCCGGCGGAGAGCCGCTCGACCCGCTTGTCCATGCTCTTGGCCGCGCGCGCCTTGGTGGCCTTGGCGCGCATCTTGTCCGCCTGCGCCGACAGCGCCTCGATCTTGCGCTCGGTGTTGGCCCGCTCCTGCCTGCGGCGGCGCTCGTCGGTCTCGCGCTGGTCGAGGTAGGCCTTCCAGCCGAGGTTGTAGACGTCGACCGCGGCCCGGTTGGCGTCGAGGTGCCACACCTTGTTGACCACCGCGTCGAGCAGCTCGACGTCGTGGCTGATCACGATCAGCCCGCCCTTGTGCGCGGCGAGGAAGCCCTTGAGCCAGGTGATCGAGTCGGCGTCGAGGTGGTTGGTCGGCTCGTCGAGCAGGAGCGTCTCGGCGTCGGAGAAGAGGATGCGGGCCAGCTCCACGCGGCGGCGCTGGCCGCCGGAGAGGGTGCGCAGGGGCTGGGCCAGCACGCGGTCGGGCAGGCCGAGCGCGGTGCAGATGCGGGCCGCCTCGCTCTCGGCCGCGTACCCGCCGAGCGCGGCGAACTGGTCCTCCAGGCGGCCGTAGCGGCGGACGGCGCGGTCGCGCTCGGCGTCGTCGGCGGGCTCGGCCATGGCGATCTGCGCCTTGACCATCTGGTGGCGGAGCACGTCGAGGCCGCGGCCGGAGAGCACCCGGTCGCTGGCGGTGATGTCGAGGTCGCCGCTGCGCGGGTCCTGGGGCAGGTAGCCGATCTCGCCGGTGACCTCCACCTTGCCCGCGTGCGGCAGCCGCTCGCCGGCGAGGGTGGTGAGCGTCGTCGTCTTGCCCGCGCCGTTGCGCCCGACCAGCCCGATGCGGTCGCCGGGCTGCACGCGGAGGTCCGCGTCGCTGATGAGGATGCGGGCGCCGGCGCGCAGCTCGAGGCCGGTCGTCGTGATCACTGATCCCAGGGTAGGCGCTCGCGGCGCGGAGCCCGACCGGATTTCCCGAGGCGTGGGGCGTGTCACCCGTCCGGTGTGGACAACGCTTCTGCGCAGGCCGCCGACCAGTCACCATGCGCGCATGCACCCGACCCCGGCGTTCCCCTGCCCGGTCTGCGGCACGCCCGCGGCCGGGCCGGCCGGCGCGCCCTGCCCCACCTGCGGGCTGCCGGCCGTGGGCCAGGCCGCGCTCGTCGTCGCCCGCATCGGCGCGACGCTGGCCGAGCTGACCCGCGACCGCGACGCGCTGGTCGCCACGCTGCGCGCGGCCGCGCCCGGCGCCGCGCCCGCGCCCGCACCGGCGCCCGCCCCGGTCGCTCCCCCGCCCCGGCGCGTGCACGCGCCGCTCCCACCACCGCCACCCTCACCGCCCCCCGGGCCGCCGCGCCGCCGGCTGAGCCCGCAGCAGGTGCTGCTCGGGCTCGGCGCGCTGCTGCTGGTCGCGGGCGCGCTCGCCTTCGTCGCGCTCGCCTGGACCCGGCTGGGCCTGGCGTTCCAGGCGACGGTGATGCTGGTGGTCACCGCGGCGACCTGCGGCGCGTCGGCGTGGACCGCCCGGCGCGGCCTGCGCGCCACCGAGGAGACGCTGGCCGCGGCCGGCACCGCGCTGCTCGCCGTCGACCTGGGTGCCGCCTACGCCAAGGGCCTGCTCGGCGTCGACGAGCTGCCGCTGCGTCTGTGGGCGGCGATCGGCTGCGGCGTCGTCGTCGCGGTGGCCGTCGGCCTGGGCCGGGCGACCCGCACCACCGCGGCGTGGCCGCTCGTCGCGCTGCTCGCCGCCCAGCCGGCGCCCTTCCTGCTCCTGCCGCCGGGCGCCCTCGACGGCCCGTCCGGGGTGGCGGTCGCCTTCGCGGTCGCCCTGCTCGACGTCGCGGTGCTCCTCCGGGTGCGGCGGCCGCTGGTCCCGGTCGCCGCGGTGCTCGCCCTGCTGGCGACGGCCGCGGGCGCCGTCGGCGCGATCGTCGTCGCGGAGTCGTCGGGACCGGCCGAGGCGTGGCCGGCGACGGCGGTGCTCGCCGCGGCGGCCCTCGGCGCGGTGCTGCTGCCGCGCCTCCCCGACGCCGGCGGGCTGCTCCCCTCCCCCGTCCTCGTCGCGGGCACCGGCGCGGCGGCGACCGGCCTCGCGCTGGCCGGGTCGCTGCACGGGTCGGGGCGGCCGGGCGCGGTGGTCGCCGCCGGGGTGGGGCTCGCGGCGCTGACCACCGCCGTCCCGCTGGCCCGCGTCCCGGTCGCGGCGGCGGGGCTCGCGGCCGGGGGCGCCGCCACCGCCGTCCTCGGCGCCGGGCACCTGGCCGCCGACGGCCGCTGGCTGCCGCTGGCGCTCGTCGTGCTGGCGGCCACCGCGCCCGCCGCGGTCGCCGCGGTCCTGCTGCCCCGCCTGCGGGTGGCGGCCGCGGGCGCCGCCGTCGCCGCGCCCGCCGGGGCCGTGCTCGTGGCGGTGCACGGCGAGCTGCTCGCGCCGCCGACCGGCGGCCTGCTGCTCGCGCTGGTCGCGGCGGCCGCGTTCGGCCTGGCCGCGCTGCGCGCGGGCGCGCCGGAGGAGGCCGCCCTCGCGGCCCCGGCCGGTGCCGCGGGGCTGCTGGCCGGCGCGGTCAGCACGACCGCCGGCGCCTGGGGGCAGGTGGGGCTGCAGCTGGCCGTCGTCGGCGCGGCGGCCGGCTGCTACGCGCTCGTGGCGCGGCGCGGCTGGATCGCGGTCGTCGCCGTGGCCGACCTGGTGGTCGCCACCTGGGTCGCCGTCGGGGGCGCCGGCGTGACGACGCCCGAGGCGTACACCCTGCCCGCCGCGGCCGGCCTGCTGCTGGTCGGCCTGCCCCGCCTGCTCTCCCGCGGCCCGTCGTGGGCGGCGGAGGGCCCGGCGGTCGCGGTCGGGCTCGCGCCGTCGGCGTTCGTGGTGGTGACCGAGCCGACGGCGCTGCGCCTGGTGCTGGTCGTCTCCGTGGCGGCGGCGCTGGCGGTGGGCGGCGCCCTCGGCCACCGGCAGGCGCCGTTCGTCGTCGGCTCGGCCGTGCTGGCGTTCGTCGTGGTCGGCCGGCTGTGGCCCTACGCGCCGCTGCTGCCGCGGTGGGTCACCCTCACCGCGGCCGGGCTGGTGCTGCTGCTGGTGGGGGCCACCTACGAGCGGCGGCGGCAGCAGGCGCGCGAGGCGGTGGCCTGGGTGGCGCAGATGCGCTGACCGGCTGCCGGGGCGGCCGGTCGCCCCTACGGTGGGACGCGTGGGGCCCTCCCGCGCGCGGTCGCTGCAGGTGCTGCTCGGCGTGGGCGCCGTGCTGGTGGAGGTTGCCGCCCTGGCCGTCCTCGACGAGGGCGGCGCCGCGGCGCGGCTGCCCCTCCTGGCGCTCGCCGTCGCGGCCGCGGGCCTCTCGGTCGGCGCCGCCGCCCGGGGGCTGCGCAGCACCGAGGAGGCGCTCGCCCTGTGCGCCGCGGGCCTCGCCGGCGCCGCGGCGTGGGGCACCGGTCCGGGGGGCGCGGCCCTCCTGGCCTGGCTGGTGGTGCTCTTCCTGTGCCTGCGCGTGCTCGCGCCGACGACGGCGACGTGGTCGCTGGCCGCGTGGGCCGGCGTGCAGCTCGCCGTCCTGCGCGTCCTGGCGGCCGCGCCCGACGCCTTCCGCCCGTCGCTGTTCCTGTCCGTCGCGCTGGTCGGGCTCGGCATCGCGCTCTGGGGTCGCCGGCCGGTGGCCCGCCTGGCGCTGGTCACCACCGTGCCGTGGTGGGTCGCCGGGGTCGTCGGCGGGCTGACCACGGCGTGGACCGGCGAGGGGCCGGCGCGGCACCTGGCCGCCGTGCTGGTGGTCGCCGCGGCCGCCGGGCTGGTCCCGGCGCGGCTGCGCGCCGACCTCGACGCGCTGCTCGGCCCACCCGCCGCGGTCCCGCTGCTGGCGGGGGCGGTCGCCGGGGCGGCCGTCGCGGGGGCGCTGGCCGCGCTGGGCAGCCCCGGGATCACCGCCGCCGGGTACGTCGGCGTGCTGGCGGCCGCCACCCTGCCGGAGTACCTGCACGGGTGGCGGCGGGGCCTGTTCCGGCCGGTGGCGGTCGCGGCCGGCTCGACGATGGCGCTGGCCGCGCTCGTGCAGCTGTCGGCGCGCGGCGACTGGGCCGCCCTCGTGGTGCTGTTCCTGCTCACCGCCCTGCCCGCGGCGCTGGTCTCCGGGTCGCGGGCCGGCGAGCGCGGGTCCGCCCTGCCGTGGGCGGTCGGCTGCCTGGCCGCGGCGGCGGTCGTGGCGGTGCCGGCGGGCTGGCTGGACCCGGTGCCCGCGGCCGTCGCCCTCACCGCCCTCTACGCCGCGGGGCTGCTCGCCGCGGGGAGCCTGAGCGCGGCCGAGCGCCCGGGCACGCTCGGCGCCGCCGCCGCCAGCGCCGCGGCCGCGGTGGTGCTGGTGGCCCTGCAGGCCGACCGGGAGCCGCTGGCCGTGCTCCTGCTCGTGCAGGCGGTGGTCACCGTGGAGTGGGCGGTGTGGACGGCCGGGCCGGTGGACGCCGAGCACCCGCCGTCGCCCGCCTGGCGGGTCGGCGCGGCGCTGGGCACGGTCGCGGTGGGGGTGGCCGTCTCCGGCGGCGACGTGCACGTCCTGGAGGAGTACACGCTGCCCCTGGCGATCGGCCTGCTGGTGGCGCAGGGCCCGCGGCTGGTCCAGGCGCCGTCCTGGTCGTCCTGGGGACCGGGCCTGCTGGTGGCGGCGGCGCCGTCGGCGGTGATGGCGGTGGTGCTGCCGGGGACCACGCGGCCGGTCCTGCTGCTGGTCACGTGCGCCGCGACGATGGTCGTCGCCGCGGCGACGGGGGTGCGCGCGCCGCTGGAGATCGGCGCGGCCACCGCCGTGGGCACGGCGCTGGCGCTCGCGCTGTCGGCGCTGGTGTGGCCGGTCGCCGCGGCGCTGCTGGTCGGTGTCGCCCTGCTGGCCGTGGGCGCGCACCGGGAGCTGTTCCCCGCCCCGTTCTTCACCTCGCGGCTGGCGGAGCTGCGCTGATCCGCCGGGCCGCCGCTCAGGGGCCGAAGAGGACCTCGGCGCAGACGGCGCGGTAGCCGGCGGCGAGGAAGGCCCGCAGCGACGCGGTGTTGGCGGTGGCGACCTGCGCCCACAGCGGCTCGCCGGCGGGCACGAAGGCGGGCGCGGCGGTGACCAGCGCCGTCCCGAGGCCGCGCCCGCGGGCGGCCGGGTCGACCTCCATGCTGACCTCCCAGCGTCCGGCCACCCCGCGGCCGAGGACCAGCACCCCGGCGCCGTCGGGCGTCGCCCGGATCCGCACGTCGGAGCGGTGCTCCAGCGCGCGGCGCACGCGGGGGTGGTCCACCTCCACGGGGACCAGCTCGATCCCCGGGGACTCCGGCGCCGGCGGGGCCACCAGCACCGCGTCGAGCGACCCGGGTTCCACGCCCACCCGGTCGGCGAGCGCGGCGAGGAAGCGGGCGCCCAGCGGGGCGGCGATGGGGTCGTGCGCCACGGCGGCGGCGACCCAGTCGGGGTCGACGTCGGCGGCGACCACGTGCCAGGCCGACCCGCCGACGACGATCGCCTTGGCGCCGACCGGAGCCGGCACCACCGTCACGCTGGCGTCGGCCGCGGGGTCGTCACCGGCGGCGAGGCGGCCCAGCAGGTCCCCGAGGCTCAGACCCGGAACCCCAGCGCGCGCAGCTGCTCGCGGCCGTCGTCGGTGATCTTGTCCGGGCCCCACGGCGGCATCCAGACCCAGTTGATCCGCACGTCGTCGACCAGCCCGGGACCGGGGCCGCCGGTCAGCGCCTGGCGGGCCTGGTCCTCGATGACGTCGGTCAGCGGGCAGGCCGCCGAGGTCAGCGTCATGTCCAGGACGGCGACGTTGTCGTCGTCGACGTCGATGCCGTAGACCAGGCCGAGGTCGACGACGTTGACGCCGAGCTCGGGGTCGACGACGTCGCGCATGGCCTCCTCGACGTCCTCGAGCAGCGCCGACTTGTACGGCGGCAGCTCGGCCGGGGTGTCGTTGTCGATCGTCTCGCTCACTTCGCGCCTCCCCACGCTCGGGCGCTGGCGTCCTTCAAGGCCATCCAGCTCATCAGCGCGCACTTGATCCGCGCCGGGTACTTGGACACACCGGCGAACGCGACGGCGTCCTCGAGCTCGTCCTCGAGCTTCTCGGCCACCGAGGCGTCGCCCTTGCTCTGCATCAGGGTCATGAAGTGCTCACCGGTCTCCAGCGCCTCGGGCACCGTCCGGCCGACGACCAGGTCGTACATCGCCGACACCGACGCCTGGCTGATCGAGCAGCCCATCCCCTCGTAGGAGACGTCGGCGATGGTGTCGCCGTCCAGCTTCACCCGCAGGGTCACCTCGTCACCGCACGTCGGGTTGACGTGGTGCACCTCGGCGTCGAACGGCTCGCGCAGGCCGCGGCCGTGCGGGTTGCGGTAGTGGTCCAGGATGATCTCCTGGTACATCGACTCCAGCTGCAATGCTCAGCCCTCCTGGGAGGGTGCAACGCCGAAGAAGCGCTGGGCTTCCCGCACGCCGTCGGCGAGCGCGTCGATGTCGTCGTAGCCGGTGTGCACGTAGAACGTCGCCCGGGTCGTGGCGGGGACGCCGTAGCGCCGGACCACCGGCCAGGCGCAGTGGTGCCCCACGCGGACGGCGACGCCCAGGTCGTCGAGCACCTGGCCCACGTCGTGCGGGTGGATGCCCTCGACGGTGAAGCTGACCGCGCCGCCGCGGGCGACGGTGTCGGGCGGGCCGATCACCGTGACGCCGGGGATCTCGGCCAGCTTCTCCAGCGCGTAGGCGGTGAGCGCCTTCTCGTGCTCCTCGACCTTGTCCATGCCGAGCGCCGACAGGTAGTCGACGGCCGCGCCGAGGCCGATGACCTGCGCGGTCATCGGGACGCCGGCCTCGAAGCGCTGCGGCGGCGCGGCGAAGGTGCTGCGCTCCATCCGCACGACCTCGATCATCGACCCGCCGGTGAGGAACGGCGGCAGCTTGTCGAGGACGTCGAAGCGGCCCCACAGCACGCCGATGCCCGACGGGCCCAGCATCTTGTGGCCGGAGAAGGCGAGGAAGTCGGCGCCGAGCTCGGTGACGTCGACCGGCTGGTGCGGCACCGACTGCGCGCCGTCGACCAGCACCAGCGCGCCGACGGCGTGGGCGCGCTCCACGATCGGCTTCAGCGGGTTGATCGTGCCGAGGATGTTCGACTGGTGGGTGACCGCCACGAGCTTGGTGCGCTCGTTGACCACCGTCTCCAGGTCGGAGAGGTCCAGCCGGCCGTCGTCGGTGAGGCCGAGCCAGCGCAGGGTGGCGCCGGTCCGCTCGCACAGCTGCTGCCAGGGCACCAGGTTGCCGTGGTGCTCCATCTCGGTCACCACGATCTCGTCGCCCTGGCCGACGGCGTACGTGCGGAACCCCTCCTCCTTCGCCGTGGCGGCGTTGGAGAGGGCGTAGGCGACCAGGTTGATCGACTCGGTCGTGTTGCGGGTGAACACGACCTCGCGCTCGTCGGCGGCGCCGATGAAGCGGGCGATCTTCCGGCGGGCCTCCTCGTAGAGGTCGGTCGCCTCCTCGGCCAGCTGGTGCGCGCCGCGGTGCACGGCGGCGTTGTGGTTCTCGTAGAAGTCGCGCTCGGCGTCGAGGACGGCGCGCGGCTTCTGCGCGGTCGCCCCGGAGTCGAGGTAGACCAGCTTCTTCCCGTTCCGCACGGTGCGCGACAGGATCGGGAAGTCTGCCCGGATCGCCTCGACGTCCAGAGGCAGGGGCGGCTTCTGCGCCCCGGCAACGGGACGCGAGACGGTCTGGGTCATGCCTTGGCGGTCTCCTTCGAGCCGGCCACGTACGCGGCGTAGCCCTCGTTCTCGAGCTTCTCGGCCAGCTCCGGGCCGCCCTCCTCGGCGATCCGGCCGGCGACGAAGACGTGCACGAAGTCGGGCTTGATGTAGCGCAGGATGCGCGTGTAGTGCGTGATCAGCAGGACGCCGACGTCGCTGTCCTCGCGGCTCTTGTTGACGCCCTCGGAGACGACCCGCAGCGCGTCGACGTCGAGGCCGGAGTCGGTCTCGTCGAGGATCGCGATGCGCGGCTTGAGCAGCCGCATCTGCAGGATCTCGTGGCGCTTCTTCTCGCCACCGGAGAAGCCCTCGTTGACGTTGCGCTCGGCGAACGCCGGGTCCATCTCCAGCGCCGACATCTCGGTCTTGACGTCCTTGACCCAGGTGCGCAGCTTCGGCGCCTCGCCCTGCACGGCGGTGGCCGCGGTGCGCAGGAAGTTCGACACCGAGACGCCGGGGACCTCGACCGGGTACTGCATGGCCAGGAACAGCCCGGCGCGGGCGCGCTCGTCGACGCTCATGGCGAGGACGTCCTCGCCGTCGAGGGTCACCGAGCCACCGGTGATCGTGTACTTCGGGTGGCCGGCGATCGAGTACGCCAGGGTCGACTTGCCCGACCCGTTGGGGCCCATGATCGCGTGGGTCTCACCCGACCGGACGGTCAGGTCGACGCCGCGGAGGATCTCCTTGGCGTCGTCGCCCTCGCCCACGCTGACGTGCAGGTCGCGGATCTCCAGCACGGACACTTGTTCGCTCGCTCCTCAGCTGTTGGCCGCGATCGGGAGGGTGCCGTCTGCTTCGGTGTCGACGTACACGTCCTCCCCTTCCACGCGGACCGGGTAGACGGACACCGGCTCGGTGGCCGGGAGGTTGGTGGGTTCACCGGTGCGCAGGTCGAAGCACGACCCGTGCAGCCAGCACTCGATGGTCGGGGCGCCCTTGAACTCCTCGACGTCGCCCTCGGAGAGCGGCACCTCGGCGTGCGAGCACAGGTCCTCGACGGCGTAGACCCGGCCCTCGAAGCGGACGACGGCGACGTCGACGTCGTCGAGCTCGACCCGCAGCGCCCCCGGCTCGGGGACGTCGGACAGCGCGCAGACCCGCTCGAAGGCCACGGTCAGGCCACCTCGACCGGCTGCTCGTCGAGGTCGGGCAGGGCGCCGAGCCGCTTCTCGATGGCGCCCATCAGGCGGTCCTGCAGCTCGGGGACGCCGATGCGCTGGACGACGTCGGCGAAGAAGCCGCGGACGACGAGGCGGCGCGCGGTCTCGGCGTCGATGCCCCGCGAGCAGAGGTAGAACAGCTGCTCGTCGTCGAAGCGGCCGGTGGCGCTGGCGTGGCCGGCGCCGACGATCTCGCCGGTCTCGATCTCGAGGTTCGGCACCGAGTCGGCGCGGGCGCCGTCGGTGAGCACCAGGTTGCGGTTGAGCTCGTAGGTGTCGGTGCCGGTGGCCTGGGGGCGGATGCGGACGTCGCCGATCCACACGGTGCGGGCGCCCTCGCCCTGCAGCGCGCCCTTGTAGAGCACGTTGCTGGTGCAGTTGGGCACGGCGTGGTCGACCCAGAGCCGGTGCTCCTGGTGCTGCGTCTCGTCGGAGAAGTAGACGCCGAACAGCTCCGCCGTCCCGCCGGGGCCGGCGTACTGCACGTTGCTGACCAGCCGCACCAGGTCGCCGCCGAGGGTGACCACCACCTGCGTGAAGGTGGCGTCGCGGCCGACGACGGCGTCGAACTGGCCGGCGTGCAGCGCGCCCGGCGCCCAGTCCTGCACGGACACCAGGGTCACCTGGGCGCCGTCGCCGACGACGACGGCGACCCCGCCGGAGTACCGCGCCAGCCCGGAGTGGTCGAGCACGACCGTCGTCTTGGCGAAGGCGCCGACCTCGACGACCAGCTGGCCCCACACGACGTCGTCGGAGCCGCTGCCGGAGAGCCCCAGGGTCACCGGGCGGTCGAGCTGCGCCTCGGGGCGGACCCGGACGACGGCGGCGCCGCCGGCGCGCTGCCGGGTCTGCGCCGCCAGGAAGTCCACCGGCTCGGGCAGGCCCTTGAGCAGCGGGTCGTCGGCGTCGACGCTGGTCAGCTCGACGCCCTCGGGCAGGTCGGCGTCCCAGGCGAGGTGGGCGTCCGACGGCGCGCCGTCGAGCAGCGGGCGGATCCGGCGCATCGGCGTGAAGCGCCAGTCCTCCTCGCGGCCGGTGGGCCGGCCGAACGCCTCGGGGTCGGTCGAGGTGAACCGCTCGGCCGGCGAACCGGTCGGGGCCGGCCCGCCGTGCGAGTGCGCGCCGGGCGCGGCCGCCGTGCCGGTCGCCGGGGTCGTCGGCGGGCCGGCCTGGGCGCCGACGCCGTCGGCGAACAGCTCGCCGGCGAGGGTGGCCGAGTCGGTGGTGAGTCCAGTCGTGTTGTCGCTCGGCATCAGCCGACGGCACCTTCCATCTGCAGCTCGATCAGGCGGTTCAGCTCGAGGGCGTACTCCATGGGCAGCTCGCGGGCGATCGGCTCGACGAACCCGCGCACGACCATGGCCATCGCCTCGTCCTCGGACAGGCCGCGGCTCATCAGGTAGAACAGCTGGTCCTCGCTGACCCGCGAGACGGTGGCCTCGTGGCCCATCGCGACGTCGTCCTCGCGGACGTCGACGTAGGGGTAGGTGTCGGACCGGCTGATCGTGTCGACCAGCAGGGCGTCGCACTTCACCGTGGACTTCGAGCCGTGCGCGCCCTCGTCGATCTGCACCAGGCCGCGGTAGGAGGTGCGGCCGCCGCCGCGGGCCACCGACTTCGACACGATGGTCGAGGAGGTGTTCGGCGCGGCGTGCACCATCTTGGCGCCGGCGTCCTGGTGCTGGCCCTCGCCGGCGAAGGCGATGGAGAGCACCTCGCCCTTGGCGTGCTCGCCGGTCATCCAGACCGCCGGGTACTTCATGGTGACCTTGGAGCCGAGGTTGCCGTCGATCCACTCCATGGTCGCGCCCTCGTGGGCGATCGCCCGCTTGGTGACCAGGTTGTAGACGTTGTTCGACCAGTTCTGGATGGTCGTGTACCGGCAGCGCGCGTTCTTCTTGACGATGATCTCGACGACCGCCGAGTGCAGCGAGTCCGACTTGTAGATCGGCGCGGTGCAGCCCTCGACGTAGTGCACGTAGGCGCCCTCGTCGACGATGATCAGCGTCCGCTCGAACTGGCCCATGTTCTCGGTGTTGATCCGGAAGTAGGCCTGCAGCGGGATCTCCACGTGCACGCCCTTCGGCACGTAGATGAACGAGCCGCCGGACCACACGGCGGTGTTCAGCGCGGCGAACTTGTTGTCGCCGGACGGGATCACCGAGCCGAAGTACTCGCGGAACAGGTCCTCGTGCTCCTTGAGCGCGGTGTCGGTGTCGAGGAAGACGACACCCTGCTCCTCGAGGTCCTCGCGGATCTTGTGGTAGACGACCTCGGACTCGTACTGGGCCGCGACGCCGGCGATCAGCCGCTGCTTCTCGGCCTCCGGGATGCCCAGCTTGTCGTAGGTGTTCTTGATGTCCTCGGGCAGCTCGTCCCACGAGGTCGCCTGGGCCTCGGTGGAGCGCACGAAGTACTTGATGTTCTGGAAGTCGATGCCGGAGAGGTCCGAGCCCCAGTCGGGCATGGGCTTGCGCTCGAAGAGCTTGAGCGCCTTGAGGCGGCGCTCGAGCATCCACTCGGGCTCGTTCTTGCGGCGCGAGATGTCCCGGACGACGTCCTCGTCCAGGCCGCGGCGCGCGGAAGCCCCGGCGACGTCGGCGTCGGCCCAGCCGTACTGGTAGCGGCCGAGCTGCTCGATCTGCTCGTCCTGCGTCAGCGGCGTGCCCACCGGCTGCTGGGTGCTGGTCATGCGTGCGTCCTCTCCCGGTGCGTCTCAGGGGCGCTGGTCGATGGGGTGGTGCTGCGGGACGTGGCCGGCACACGAACGCTGCGCGCGTGCGCCGACCGCTCCCTCGGTACAGGGCCTGCGGGGGTCGATCTGTTCCCGGCCGCCGGCGCCGCGGGGATGTGTGTGGTGCAGATCCCGTCGCCGTGGGCGATCGTCGCCAGGCGCTGGACGTGCGTGCCCACGAGCCGGGAGATCACCGCGGTCTCCGCCTCGCACAGCTGCGGGAACTCGGCCGCCACGTGCGCCACCGGGCAGTGGTGCTGGCAGAGCTGCCCGCCGCTGGAGATCGCCGAGGCCGTGGCAGCGTAGCCCTCCGCGGTGAGCGCCCGGGCGAGGGCCTGCGCCCGGTCGGCGGGCGCGCCCCCGCTGGTGGCCGCGGCGACCGCGCCGGAGGCGCGGGCCTCCAGCCCCGCCAGCTGCCGCTCGGCGACGGCGCGGACCGCCTCGGGCCCGCCGACCTGCGCCACGTACCGCAGCGCGGTCAGCGCCAGGTCGTCGTAGGCGTGCGGGAACTCGCGGCGGCCGGCCTCGGTGAGCAGGAAGTGCCGGGCCGGGCGTCCGCGCCCGCGGTGGGGCTCGGCCACCATCC
This sequence comes from Geodermatophilus sp. SYSU D00815, assembly GCF_054050035.1. Classification (NCBI taxonomy): domain Bacteria; kingdom Bacillati; phylum Actinomycetota; class Actinomycetes; order Geodermatophilales; family Geodermatophilaceae; genus Geodermatophilus; species Geodermatophilus sp. SYSU D00815. The sequence goes on from NZ_JBJGYO010000010.1 coordinate 26,592, forward strand.
GCTCCTCCACCCGGCCGGCGGCCGCCAGCGCGTCGAGGTGCCGGCGGACGGCGGCCGGCGAGATGCCCAGCCGGCCGGCGAGCTCGGAGGCGGTCTGCGGCCCGTGCTCGAGGAGGAGGGCGGTCACCCGCTGGCGGGTCCGGCCGTCGTCGGCGCCGGCCGACGGACGCGCAGGAGCTGCCGCGTTGGTTTCCACAACACGAGTGTGTCCTATTTCGGCGTCCGCGCAAGCAAGGGTCGCCTAACCCTGCGGCGCCCCCACCGGCTCGGCGACCTGCACGTCGAGGTCGCCGTCCCGGACGCCGACCACCACCCGCTGCCCGGAGCGCAGGCCGCCCTCGAGCATCAGCCGGGACAGCCGGTTGTCGACCTCCCGCTGCAGGGCCCGGCGCAGCGGCCGGGCGCCGAACTGCGGCTCGAACCCGCGCTCGGCCAGCCAGTTCACCGCCTCGTCGGTGAACTCCACCTCGATGGCCTGGGCGGCCAGGCGGCGCCGGGTCTCCTCCAGCAGGAGGCGGGTGATCCGCGCCAGCTGGTCGCCGTCGAGCTGGCGGAACACGACGATCTCGTCGATCCGGTTGAGGAACTCGGGGCGGAACGACTCGCGCAGCCGCCGCATGATCGAGTCGCGCAGATCACTGCGGCCGCCGTCGGCGCGGCCGAACCCGAGCGGCTCGCGGTTGCCGACGATCAGCTCCGACCCGAGGTTGCTGGTCATGATCACGACGGTGTTGCGGAAGTCCACCGTCCGGCCCTGCGAGTCGGTGAGCCGGCCGTCGTCGAGGACCTGCAGCAGCGTGTTGAACACGTCGGGGTGCGCCTTCTCGATCTCGTCGAGCAGCACCACCGAGTAGGGCCGGCGGCGCACGGCCTCGGTGAGCTGGCCGGCGTCCTCGTAGCCGACGTAGCCGGGCGGGGAGCCGACCAGCCGGCTCACCGTGTGCCGCTCCTGGAACTCGCTCATGTCCAGCCGGACCATGCGGTCCTCGTCGCCGAAGAGCGCCTCGGCCAGGGCCCGCGCCAGCTCCGTCTTGCCGACGCCGGTGGGACCGAGGAACAGGAAGCTGCCGATCGGGCGGCCGGGGTCGCCCAGCCCGACGCGGGAGCGGCGCACCGCCTCGGCGACCACGGCGACGGCCTCGTCCTGGCCGACCACGCGCTCGTGCAGCCGCTGCTCGAGGTTCAGCAGCCGCTGCATCTCCTCCTCGGTCAGCTGGCTGACCGGGATGCCGGTGGCGCGGGAGACGACCTCGGCGATGTCCTCGACCTCGACGCAGGGGACGCCGCCCTCGCCGCCGCCCCCGCGCGCCTGCTCCAGGCGCTGCTGGGCCTCGGCGAGCTGGTCGCGCAGCTCGGAGGCGCGCTCGTACTGCTCGGCGGCGACCGCCTGGTCCTTCTCGCGCTGCAGCCGGGCGATCTCCTGCTCCAGCCCCCGCAGGTCGGTCGTCGGCGTGTGCACCCGCCGGCGCACCCGGGCCCCGGCCTGGTCGATGAGGTCGATCGCCTTGTCGGGCAGGTGCCGGTCGGGGACGTAGCGGTCGGACAGCTCGACGGCGGCGACCAGCGCCTCGTCGGTGAAGCGCACCTGGTGGTGCGCCTCGTACCGGTCGCGCAGGCCGCGCAGGATCTCGACGGCGTCCTCGACGGTCGGCTCGGGCACGAGGATCGGCTGGAACCGCCGCTCCAGGGCGGCGTCCTTCTCGATGTTGCGGCGGTACTCGTCGAGCGTGGTGGCGCCGATGATGTGCAGCTCGCCGCGGGCCAGCGCCGGCTTGAGCATGTTGCCCGCGCCCTGCGAGCCCTCCGACGCGCCGGCGCCGACGACGGTGTGCAGCTCGTCGATGAAGACGATCACCTCGTCGGAGTGCTCGCGGATCTCGTCGATGATCTTCCTCAGCCGCTCCTCGAAGTCGCCGCGGTAGCGGGTGCCGGCGACCAGGCCGGTCAGGTCCAGCTCCACCACGCGCCGGCCGCGCAGGGTCTCGGGGACGTCGTCCTCGGCGATCTGGGCGGCGATGCCCTCGACGATGGCGGTCTTGCCGACGCCGGCCTCGCCGATGAGCACCGGGTTGTTCTTGCGGCGGCGGGCCAGCACCTCGAGGGTCTGCTCGATCTCCTGCTCGCGGCCGATGACCGGGTCGATGCGGCCGTCGCGGGCCATCTCGGTGAGGTCGCGGCCGAACTCGTCGAGCGTCGGCGTGCTCGACGGCGGCCGGCCGCCGCCGCCCTGCGCGGTCGCGGGCCCGCCGGTGGCGGCCTGCTGCAGCGACTCCGGGGTGACGCCCTGCTCCTGCAGCAGCCGCCCGCCGGGCGACTCGGGGTTGACCGACAGCGCGAACAGCAGGTGCTCCGGCCCGATGTAGGTGGAGCCCAGCGCCCGGGAGATGCGGTGCGCGTCGAGCAGCGCCCGCTTGGCCGCGGGGGTGAGCACCGGCGGCCGGCCGGTCGGCTCGCCGGTCCCGGGCCGGGGCTCCGCCCGCTGCTGCAGGCGGCCGGGGTCGGCGCCGGTGCGGGCGAGCAGCGTCCGGGTGGGCTCGTCGGCGGCCAGCGCCCACACCAGGTGGTCGGTGTCGAGGTCGGCGCTGCCCGTCTCGGCGGCCCGGCGCGCCGCGTCGTTGATCAGCTCGCGGGCCCGTTCGCTGAGGAACTGGGTGATGTCGATCCGCTGCCGCGGCTGGCCGGCCATGCGACCGAAGAACTCGTCGAAGGGACTGCCGAAGGAACCGGGGAAGAAGCCGCTCGTCATGTCGCTCGTCTCGCAGAGGGGGGCCGGCGCCGGGGCTGGGCGGCGGCTCGTCGTGTGCGCCCTACCCCGGTGACCGCACCGCCTAGCATCGGGCCGTGCCGGTTCTCCCTCGGGCCTTCTCCCCCACCGTGATCTCGCGCGTGGCCCTCGCGAACGTCGTCGCCAACGTGCTGATCGTGGTCACCGGTGGCGCCGTGCGGCTGACCGGCTCGGGCCTGGGGTGCCCGACCTGGCCGCGGTGCACCAGCGAGAGCTTCGTCACCACGCCCGAGATGGGCGGCCACGGGGTCATCGAGTTCGGCAACCGGACGCTGACCGGCGTCCTGACCGTGACCGCGGTCGCGACGCTGGTCGTCGTGTGGCGGTCGGCGCGCACCGACCTGCGCCGGCTGGCCGTGCTCAGCTTCCTGGGCATCCCCGTGCAGGCCGCGCTCGGCGGCGTCACGGTGCTCACCGGGCTCAACCCGTGGACCGTCGCCGCGCACTTCCTCCTCTCGATGGCGCTGATCGCGGTCACCACGGTGCTGTGGCTGCGCTCCCGCGAGCCCGGCGTCGGCCAGCTCGTCGTCCGCCGCCCGCTGCCGCTGCTGGTCGCGGGCGTCGCCGCGGTCACCGCCGCCGTCCTGGTGGCCGGCACGATCGTCACCGGCAGCGGGCCGCACAGCGGCGACGTCGACGAGAACGACGTCCCCACCGGCGACCGGATCGGCGTCGACCCCGAGCTCATGAGCCAGCTGCACGCCGACGTCGTCTTCCTGCTGATCGGACTGACCGTCGCGCTGCTCGTGGCCCTGCACGCCACCGACTCCCCCGGCCGGGTCCGCCGGGCGGCCCGCGACCTGCTGGTCGTGCAGCTGGCGCAGGGCGTCGTCGGCTACGTGCAGTACTTCACCGACCTGCCGGTCGTGCTCGTGCTGCTGCACATGCTCGGCGCGGCCCTGATCGCGGCCTGCACCGCGCGCCTGGTGTGGTCGGTCCGCGGCCCGGCCTCCGAGGTCGACGACACCGTCGCCCTCCGGGCGACACCGCGGCCAGGAGCCGTCCCTGAGCTGCGCTGAGCCGCTGCCGTCCCGCCTCGGGGAGGCCTCCGGGCCCCGCTCGCCGGGACCTATGCGCCCGGCAGGTCGCGCCTCGGCGCCTCAGACCAGCGTGTCGATGATGATCGCGGCCGACAGCAGGGCCATGTACGAGATCGAGACGTGGAACAGCTGCATCGGCTTGGTCTCGGCGCCGCGGCGGATGCGCGAGAGCAGCTTGTGCGCCTCGAGCGCGAACCACAGGCCGAGCGCGGCCGCGGCGGCGGTGTAGACCCAGCCGATGCCGTAGCCGGCGGCCACCGGCCACAGCAGCAGCGAGACGGCGACGGTGGCCCACGTCCAGGCGACGGTCTGCCGGCCCACCGACAGCGCCGACGCCACGACCGGCAGCATCGGCACGTCGGCGCGGGCGTAGTCGGAGCGGAAGCGCATGGCCAGCGCCCAGAAGTGCGGCATCTGCCAGCAGAAGACGACGGCGAAGAACACCACCGCCGGCCAGTCCAGCGAGCCCGTGACCGCCGCCCAGCCGATGAGCACCGGCGCCGCGCCCGGCACGCCGCCCAGCTCGGTGCTGCGCCGGGTGTGCCGCTTGAACACCATCGTGTACAGGACGGCGTAGTAGACGATCGCGCCCAGCGCCAGCGCGGCGGCGAGCAGCGTCGTGGCGGCGGCGAGCAGCGCGGTCGACACCACGGTGAGCACCAGGCCGAAGACCAGGGCGCCGCGGGCGCTCACCTCGCCCATCGGCAGCGGGCGCCGCTCGGTGCGGTGCATGAGCCGGTCGATGTCGCGGTCGTACCAGCAGTTGAAGACGTTGGCGGCGCCGGCGGCGAGCGTGCCGCCGACGAGGGTGGCGGCCAGCAGCCCCCACGACGGCCAGCCGCGGGCGGCGATCATCATCGCCGGCACCGTCGTGACCAGCAGCAGCTCGATGATCCGCGGCTTGGTCAGCGCCACGTAGGCGCGCACCACGCCGGACAGCCGCCGGGTCGTGCCGACCTGGGGTCGCTCGGAGACCGCCGTCACCGGGAGACCACGCCGGCGTCGACGCAGGGCCCCTCCGGGCGGGGAGACAGCACGGGGGTCCCTTCGAACCGGGGAATTGGAACGAGAGCCACTGTAGCCCGCGCCCCGTCGGGGAATGGCCTGGGATGACTAGGGTTTCCTCACGTTGACGCTGCACGTGCAGCGGGTAGGGCCGACGTCGACGACGACGGTGCCCCGATCCAGCTTTGCTCCGCGCACCGTCACCCGCCCGGGGCCGGCCCCCCGGTTCCCGGGCGTCCGCAGCACCACCCGAGTGGCCTGACTCCGAGGGAGCACCGAACCGACATGGGAACGCAGAGCACCGAGTCCGAGGCCCCGGCCGAAGCCGCGACCGACGCCCCCACCGGCGAACCGCGCCAGCCGAACCCCACCCTGCCCGAGGGCTTCGGCGACCTCGACCGCCGCGCCATCGACACGGTGCGCGTACTGGCGATGGACGCCGTCCAGAAGGTCGGCAACGGCCACCCCGGGACCGCCATGAGCATGGCGCCCACCGCCTACCTGCTCTTCCAGAAGTGGCTGCGGCACGACCCCACCGACCCGAACTGGGTCGGCCGCGACCGGTTCGTCCTGTCGATGGGCCACTCCAGCCTGACCCTGTACATCCAGCTCTTCCTCTCCGGCTACGGCCTCGAGGTGGAGGACCTGCAGGCGCTGCGCACCTGGGGCTCGAAGACCCCCGGCCACCCCGAGGTCAACCACACCCCCGGCGTGGAGACGACGACCGGCCCGCTGGGCCAGGGCGTGGGCAACGCGGTCGGCATGGCGATGGCCGCCCGCCGCGAGCGCGGCCTGTTCGACCCCGACACCCCCGAGGGCGAGAGCCTGTTCGACCACACCATCTGGGTCTTCGCCTCCGACGGCGACCTGGAGGAGGGCGTGAGCGGCGAGGCGTCGTCCCTGGCCGGCACCCAGGAGCTGGGCAACCTGGTGCTGGTCTACGACGACAACCGGATCTCGATCGAGGACGACACGAACGTCGCCTTCACCGAGGACGTCGGCAAGCGCTACGAGGCCTACGGCTGGCACGTGCAGCACGTGGACGACGGCGAGGACCTCGCCGCGATCGACGCCGCCTTCGCCGCGGCCAAGGCCGAGACGAGCCGGCCGTCGATCGTCGTGCTGCGGACGATCATCGCCTGGCCCGCGCCGAACAAGCAGAACACCGGCGCCGCGCACGGCTCCGCGCTGGGCGACGCCGAGGTGCGGGCCACCAAGGAGGTGCTGGGCTTCGACCCCGAGCGGACCTTCGAGGTCGCGCCGGAGGTCCTCGAGCACGCCCGGAAGGTCGTCGACCGCGGCAGGGAGCAGCACGCCGAGTGGCAGCAGCGCTTCGACGCGTGGGCGGCGGAGAACCCGGACGGCGCGGCGCTGCTCGAGCGGATGACCACCCGCACCCTGCCGGAGGGCTACGCCGAGAAGCTGCCCAGCTGGGACGCCGACCCGAAGGGCGTGGCCACCCGGAAGGCCTCCGGTGAGGTGCTCGCCGCGCTCTACCCGGCGCTGCCTGAGCTGTGGGGCGGCTCCGCCGACCTGGCGGAGAGCAACAACACCGCGGTGAAGGGCGAACCGTCGTTCCTGCCGGCCACCCGGCAGACGAAGATGTGGTCGGGCGGCCCCTACGGCCGCACGCTGCACTTCGGCGTCCGCGAGCACGCGATGGGCGCGATCATGAACGGCATCGCCCTGCACGGCGGGACCCGCGTCTACGGCGGCACGTTCCTGACGTTCTCCGACTACATGCGCGGCGCCGTCCGGCTCGCCGCGCTCATGCAGCTGCCGGTCATCTACGTCTGGACGCACGACTCGATCGGGCTCGGCGAGGACGGCCCCACCCACCAGCCGATCGAGCACTTCGCCGCGCTGCGCGCCATCCCGGGCCTCGACGTCGTCCGCCCGGCCGACGCCAACGAGGTCGCGGTGGCCTGGCGGACGATCCTGGAGCACAACGACCGCCCGGCGGGCCTGCTGCTGTCCCGGCAGAACCTGCCGGTGTTCGACCGCGGCGAGTTCGCCTCCGCCGAGGGCGTGGCCCGGGGCGCGTACGTGCTGGCCGACGCGTCGAACGGCGAGCCCGAGGTGATCCTGGTCGGCACCGGCTCGGAGGTGCAGATCGCGGTGGCCGCCCGCGAGCGGCTGGAGGCCGACGGGGTGCCGACCCGCGTCGTCTCCGTCCCCTGCGTCGAGTGGTTCGCCGACCAGGACCAGGCCTACAAGGACGAGGTCCTGCCCCCGTCGGTGCGCGCCCGCGTCAGCGTCGAGGCCGGCGTGCCCATGGGCTGGCGCGAGTTCGTGGGCGACGCCGGCCGGATCGTCGGCCTCACCCACTACGGCGCCAGCGCCGCGTACGCCGTGCTGTACGAGGAGTTCGGCCTCACCGACGAGGCCGTCGTCGCCGCCGCCCGCGAGAGCATCGAGGCCGCGCGCTCCGGCGACGCCGTCCCGGCCGGTCCGGTGCCGGCCACCGGGGGTCTCCCCCACCCCACCGGCGACCGCTGAAAAAACCCCACCCAGAAAGGCACGAGCACATGGCTCAGAACGAGAGGCTGGCCGAGCTCTCCTCGGCCGGGGTCGCCGTCTGGCTCGACGACCTCTCCCGCGACCGCATCCGCAGCGGCAACCTGCAGTCGCTGGTGGACGAGCACTCGGTCGTCGGGGTGACCACGAACCCCACGATCTTCGCCGCGGCGATCAGCGGCTCCGACTCCTACGACGACCAGCTGCACGCGCTGGCCGTCCGGGGGGTCAGCGTCGAGGAGGCGCTGCGCACCATCACCGCCGCCGACGTCCGCGACGCCTGCGACCTGCTGGCGCCGGTGGCCGAGCGGCAGCCCGGTGACGGGCGGGTCTCCCTCGAGGTGGCCCCGGGGCTGGCCCACGAGACCGACGCCACCGCCGCGGAGGCCGCGCACCTGTGGTGGCTGGTCGACCGGCCGAACCTGTTCATCAAGATCCCGGCGACCCGGGCGGGGCTGCCGGCCATCACCGAGACGATCGCCAACGGCATCAGCGTCAACGTCACCCTCATCTTCAGCCTCGAGCGGTACCGGGCGGTCATGGACGCCTACCTCGCCGGGCTGGAGAAGCGGGTGGAGAAGGGCGGCTCGGTGGAGGGCATCGCCTCGGTGGCGTCGTTCTTCGTCTCCCGCGTCGACACCGAGATCGACAAGCGGCTGGACGAGGCCGGCGCCGACCCGTCGCTCAAGGGCAAGGCAGGCGTGGCCAACGCGCAGCTGGCCTACCAGGCCTACGAGGAGGTCTTCTCCTCCGACCGGTGGCGGGCGCTGGAGGCGAAGGGCGCCGTGCCGCAGCGGCCGCTGTGGGCCTCCACCGGCGTCAAGAACCCCGAGTACTCGGACACGCTCTACATCTCCGAGCTCATCGCGCCCGGCACGGTCAACACCATGCCGGAGAAGACGATGAAGGCCTACGCCGACCACGGCGAGCCCGGCACGCCGGTGCAGAAGTCCTACGACGACGCCGCCGCCGTGATGAAGGCCGTCGCCGACGCCGGCGTCGACCTCGACGACGTCTTCAAGGTCCTCGAGGACGAGGGCGTGCAGAAGTTCGTCGACTCCTGGGACGAGCTGACCGCCTCGGTGAAGAGCGAGCTCGAGGACAAGAAGTAAGAAGGACCCCCCTGCCCCGCCCCTCGCACGCCCGCGGCGGGCCCGGCAGGGGGGCCGACCACCCCTGATCCGCCGTCCGGTCCGCCGTCGGGCCGGGCGGCGGACCCGCCTGCGAGCCGAGGACGGACGATGATCACCAACCCGCTGCGCGATCCGCGGGACCGGCGGCTGCCCCGCGTGCCCGAACCCTGCGCCCTGGTCGTCTTCGGGATCACCGGCGACCTCGCCCGCAAGAAGCTGCTGCCGGCCGTGTACGACCTGGCCAACCGGGGGCTGCTGCCCACCAACTTCGCGCTGCTCGGCTTCGCCCGCCGCGACTGGGGCGACACCGACTTCGCCGAGCTGGCCCGCGACGCCGCCCGCAACGCCGCGCGCACCCCGTGGCGCGAGGAGGTCTGGGACCAGCTGGCCAGCAGCGTGCACTTCGTGCAGGGCTCCTTCGACGACGACAACGCCTTCGACCAGCTCGCCGACACGCTCAACGACCTCGAGGGCAGCCACGGCATCGGCGGCAACGCCGCCTTCTACCTGTCGATCCCGCCGGCGATGTTCCCCGTCGTCCTCAAGCAGATGCAGCGCACCGGGATGGCCGAGAGCACGCCCGACCGCTGGCGGCGGGTGGTCGTGGAGAAGCCGTTCGGGACCGACCTGGAGTCCAGCCGCGAGCTCAACGCCCTCGTCGACTCGGTGTTCACCGCCGAGGACGTCTTCCGCATCGACCACTACCTGGGCAAGGAGACCGTCCAGAACCTGATGGCGCTGCGGTTCGCCAACGAGCTGTTCGAGCCCGTCTGGAACGGCCACCACGTCGACTCGGTGCAGATCACCATGGCCGAGGACGTCGGCATCGGCGGCCGTGCCGGCTTCTACGAGAAGACCGGCGCCGCCCGGGACGTGCTGCAGAACCACCTGCTGCAGCTGCTCGCGCTCACCGCCATGGAGGAGCCGGTCGAGTTCTCCGCCGAGGAGATCCGCACCGAGAAGCTCAAGGTGCTGCGGGCCGTCTCGCTGCCGGAGGACCTGGAGACCTTCGCGATCCGCGGCCAGTACGAGCAGGGCTGGCTGGCCGGCCAGCGGGCGAAGGGCTACCGGCAGGAGGAGGGCGTCGACCCGGCCTCGACGACCGAGACCTACGCCGCCGTCCGGCTCGGGGTGGAGACCCGCCGCTGGGCCGGCGTGCCGTTCTACCTGCGCACCGGCAAGCGGCTGCCCCGCCGGGTCACCGAGATCGCGCTGATGTTCAAGCGCGCGCCGCACCTGCCGTTCGCGCCCACCGACACCGAGGAGCTGGGCAACAACCAGCTCGTCGTGCGCGTCCAGCCGGACGAGGGCGTCACCCTCAAGTTCGGGTCGAAGGTGCCGGGCAGCGTCATGGAGGTCCGCGACGTCGCGATGGACTTCCTCTACGGCGAGCAGTTCACCGAGGCCAGCCCCGAGGCCTACGAGCGGCTGCTGCTCGACGTGCTGCTCGGCGACGCCACGCTGTTCCCCCGCAACGCCGAGGTCGAGGCGTCCTGGCGGGTGATCGACCCGCTGGAGGACTTCTGGGCGGGCAGCACGCCGTACACCTACCGGGCCGGCGAGTGGGGTCCGCGCGCCGCCGACGAGATGCTCGCCGCCGAGGGAAGGAGGTGGCGCCGGCCATGACCACCCTCTGGGACACCACCGGCTCCGCCGTGGTCAAGGAGCTCGCCGCGCAGCGGCGCACGGGCGGCGCGGTGCTCTCCGGGGTCGCGCTCACCCTGGTCGTCGTCGCCGACGAGGGCCGGGTGGCCGAGGCCGAGGAGGCCGCCACCCTCGCCGCCGAGCAGCACCCCTGCCGGCTGCTGGTCGTCGTCCGCCGGCAGATCGAGGCGCCGCAGCCGCGGCTGGACGCCGAGGTGCTCATCGGCGGGCGGCTCGGCCCGGGCGAGGCGGTCGTCATGCGCATGTACGGCCGGCTGGCGCTGCACGCCGAGTCGGTGGTGCTGCCGCTGCTGGCCGCGGACGCGCCGGTGGTGAGCTGGTGGCACGCCGCGGCCCCGGAGCGCATGGCCACCGACCCGCTGGCCGTCATCGCCGACCGGCGGATCACCGACAGCTCGCTGGCCGACGACCCGGTCGCCGCGCTGCGCACGCGAGCCGGGGACTACGCCCCCGGCGACACCGACCTGACGTGGACCCGCAGCACGCCGTGGCGGGCGACCCTGACCTCCACCGTGGACTCGGTCGCCGGCCGCCGCGGCGAGCCGGTGCGGATCCGCGGCGGCCGGGTCGAGGGCCGGCCGGGCAACGCCACCGCCGAGCTGCTGGCCGGCTGGCTGTCCTCCCGCAGCGGCACCCGCGTGGACGTCGTCAAGGCCGAGCGGACGCCGGGGCCCAGCGGGGTGGACGCCGTCGTGCTGGAGCTCGACGAGGACGAGCAGATCCGGGTGCAGGCCGACCGCCGGGGCGGGGCGAGCATCACCCAGCCGTTCCGGCCGGACACCAACGTCGCGCTGCCGGACCGCCCGCTCGGCGACCTGCTGGGCGAGGAGCTGCGCCGGCTCGACCCCGACGAGCCGTACCAGGAGGCGCTCGAGGCGGCCACCGGCGTCACCGGCCTGGCGGAGCGTTCCCCGGTGCGCGAGCACATCTGGTTCGACCCGGCCGACCCCGACGGCAAGGCGCGCCCCGGCACCGCCCGCCCGGCCACCACACCGGCCCCGTCCCGCCGCCGCGGCACCAGGGCGGCGGAGGTGCAGGGCTCGGGCTCCGCCACCGCCGAGTCGCCGGCCGCGGAGGAGGTGACCCGCTGATGCCGCTGCCCCCCGGCGACCGCGTCTCCGCCCGGCTGGCCGCGGAGGGCCGCCCGGCCCCCGACGTCGTCATCGAGCCCGACGCCGACCGGCTGGCCCGGGCGGTCGCCTCCGCGCTGGTGGCGCGGCTGGCCGCCGCGCAGGCGGTGCACGGCACCGCGTCGGTCGTGCTCACCGGGGGCGGCATCGGCACCGCGGTGCTGGAGCGGGTCGCCGGCCTGGCCGAGGAGCCGGAGCGGGAGGTCGTCGACTGGACGGCGGTCGACGTCTGGTGGGGCGACGAGCGGTTCGTGCCCGCCGGCAGCGACGACCGCAACGAGCTCGGCGCGCGCCGGGCGCTGCTCGACCGGGTCGGGGTGCCGCCGGAGCGGGTGCACGCCATGCCGGCCTCCGACGCCGGCTTCGACACCCCCGAGGCCGCCGCGGAGTGGTACGCCGGTCAGCTGGCCGCCGCCGGCGACGACGGGCTGCCCCGGTTCGACGTCCTGCTGCTCGGCGTGGGCCCCGAGGGGCACGTGGCGTCGATCTTCCCCGACTCCCCGGCCGCCACCGACGAGCGCACGGTGGTGCCCGTCCGCGACTGCCCGAAGCCGCCGCCCACCCGGGTCAGCCTCGGGTTCGCGGCGATCAACGCGGCGGAGGAGGTCTGGCTGCTCGTCTCCGGCGAGGGCAAGGCCGACGCGGTCGCCCGGGGGGTCGCCGGCGCCGAGCCCGCGGAGCTGCCCGCGGGCGCCGTCCGGGGCCGGCGGGCCACCAGGTGGTTGCTCGACGCGGCCGCGGCCAGCAAGCTGGGCGCCCCCGCCTGATCCCACCCGGCGGGGAGACCGACGGGGAGGGTGATGGAGGTCCGGGTCCTGGGGCCGGTCGAGGCCCGGCGCGACGGCGTGCCCGTGCACCTCAACGCCCGGATGAACCGAGCCCTGCTGGTGATCCTCGTGCTGGAGCGGGGCGGGGTGGTGGCCGCCGACCGGCTGGTCGACCTGCTGTGGGACGGCGCGCCCCCGCCCAGGGCCACGGCGGCGCTGCACACCAAGATCGCGCACCTGCGGCGGGCGCTGCAGCCCGACCGCGCGCCGCGCAGCGAGGACTCGCTGATCCGCACCTCGCCGGCCGGCTACCGGATCGCCCGCGAGGACGTCGACCTCGACGCCGACCGCTTCGAGCGGTCGGTCGGCGAGGCCCGCGGGCTGGTCGCCGCCGACCCCCGCCGGGCCCTGGCGCTGCTCGACGAGGCGCTCGGACTGTGGCGCGGGCCGGCGCTGGCCGAGTTCGCCGACGAGCCGTTCGCCGAGGCGTTCGTGCAGCGGCTGGAGAGCCTGCGGCTGACCGCGGTGGAGCTGCGCGCGGCCGCCCGGCTGGGTGCCGGGGACACCGACCGCGCCGTCGACGAGCTGCGGCCGCACGTGGCCGCGCACCCGCTGCGCGAGCAGGCGCGGGCGCAGCTCGCCCGGGGGCTCTACCTGGCCGGGCGGCAGGCCGACGCGCTGGCCGTGCTGGCCGAGGGCCGGGCGCTGCTGCGCGAGGAGCTCGGGCTCGATCCCGGGCCGGAGCTGCAGCGGCTGGAGCGGCAGATCCTCGACCACGACCCGGCGCTCGCCCCGGCCGCGCCGCCCGCCGCCGCGCCGGCGCCGGTGCCTGGGCCCTCCGTGCGGCGCCCCCGGCTGGTCGGCCGCGACGCCGAGTGCGCGCTGCTCGACGGCGTGGTCGCCGAGGCCGCCGCGGGCTCGGGCTGCGTCGTCCTGGTCACCGGGGACGCCGGCATGGGCAAGTCGGCGCTGCTGGCCTCCCTGGCCGACGCGGTCGCCGCCGCGGGCGGCCCGGTCCGGTCGGCGACCTGCCGGGACGGTGTCGCCGCCCCGCCGTTCTGGCCGGTGCTGCAGATCGTCCGGGAGGCCGCCGCGGCCGCCGACGAGGCCGGTCGCGCGCGGCTGGCCGAGGCGCTCGGCCCGCTCGCCGGGACGGTGCCCCACCCCGGGGGCCCGGCGCTGCCCGCGACCGGCGGCCTGGACCCCGCCATGGTGCTGGTGCACCTCGCCGACGCCCTCGCCGCGGCGCTGGCCCGCCCGCCCGGCGTCCCCGCCCTGGTGGCCTTCGACGACCTGCACGCGGCCGACCCGGCGACGCTGCGGCTGGTGACCGCGCTGGCGGCGGAGGTGGCGACCGCGCCGACCGTGCTGGCGCTCGCGCTGCGCAGCGGCGAGGAGGGCGACCCGCGCCCGCTGGCCGACGCGCTGGCCGCCATCGGTCGCCTCCCCCGGCTGGTCCGCCTCGACCTGGCGCCGCTGCCGCCGGACGCCGTCGGCACCCTCATCGCCGGCTCGCTCGACGGCGCGGACGCCGACGTCGACGGGCTGGTCGCCCGGGCGGAGGGCAACCCGTTCTTCGCCCTCGAGCTCGCCCGCGCGGCCGCCGCCGGCGCCGGGTCGGCCGGCGCGGTCCGCGGCCGGCCGGTGGGCGGCGTGCCGGCGCCGGTGTACGACGTGCTCCGGCAGCGGTTCCTGCGGTTGCCGCCGGAGGGCCTGGAGCTGCTCACCGCCGCCGCGGTGGCCGGGGAGCCGCTGCCCGCCGACGACCTGGCCGCGATCCGCGGCCTCCCGGTCGACGAGGCCCTCGACCTGCTCGAGGCCGCGCTGGCCGCCCGGCTGCTCGCCGACACCGGCGACGGCGGCTTCGCCGTGGCGCACGCCCTGGTCGGTGAGGCGCTGCGCGCGCCGCTGTCGAGCGCCCGCCTCGCCCGGCTGCACCGGGCCGTGGCCCTGCGGCTGGAGGCCCGGGCCGGCGACGACCCGCAGGCGGCGGCCCGGATCGCCGCCCACCACCTGGCGGCCCGGTCGCTCGACGGCGGCGCGGCGGCGCTGCCCTGGCTGGAGCGGGCGTCGGACGCCGCGCTGCGGGTCTCGGCGCTGGACGCCCTGCGCGAGGTCAACGAGCAGCTGGTGGCCCTCGTCGGCCCGGCCGACCGGCGCCGCGAGCTGCGGGCGCGCAGCCGGATCGCCTACGCCGACGTCTGGTCGAGCGGCTACGACACCCCGGCGATCCGGGAGTACCTGCGGCTGGTGCGCGCCTGGCAGGTGCCCCGGCCGGTGCGGCCCGACGACCTGGAGCTGCTCTGGGTGGCGGCGATGCTGGAGGGGCAGGTCGGCCGGCTCGACGACGCGGCCGGCACGGTGGCGCGGATGGCCGAGGTCGCCGCCGAGGTCGACGACGCCACCGCCCGCTACCTGCACGAGGACATGGCGGCCGTCGTCCGCTGGCGCGAGGCCCGGGTCGCCGAGGCGCTGGCCCACCTCGACCGGGCCGAGCGGCTGGTCGACGGCGGCGGCGTGGACCTGGGCCGCTCCCTGGCCTTCTCCCCGCGCGCCCGGATCGCGGTCGTGCGGGCGCACTGCTTCTGGCTCCAGGGCCGGCGGGACGAGGCGTTCGCGCAGGCGGAGGCGGCCGTGGCCACCGCCGAGGAGACCGAGCTGGGCGCGGCCGGCTTCGCCCGCCGCTGGTCGCTGGTGCTGGCGCTGATGGACGGCGACCGCGACCGCGTTCGGCGGCTGGTGGGCCTGCGGCCCGGCGCGCCGTCGTGGGAGCGGCTGCCCTACCCGGCGGCCGTCGTCGGGTTCGCGCGGGCGTGGCTGCACGCCGCGGACGACCCGGCGGCCGGGCTGCCCGGGATGCGGGCGGCGCACGCCGCGCTGGTCCGGCACGGGCTCGCCGGCGGGCGCTCGGTGCTGCTCGGCCTGCTGGCCGAGGTCGCCCTGCGCGCCGGCGACCCGGTGGCGGCGGAGTCGTTCTGCGAGGCCGGCCTGGCGGTCGCCTCGCTGGCCGAGCGCTACTGGGTGCCGTCGCTGCAACGGATCCGCGGCGCCGCCCGTCAGGTGACCGCAAGCGCGGCGTCAGACGAGGCGGCCACGGTGTCCCCATGAGCGAGCCCCGCCCCGCCCCCCTGACCGACGTGCGCCCCGGCGACCGCTGGCTGGTCGCCGTCGCCCACCCCGACGACGAGACCTTCGGCTGCGGCTCGGTGATCGCCCGCGCCGCCCGGCTCGGGGCACGGGTGACCGTCGCCTGCGCCACCCGCGGCGAGGCCGGCGAGCTGCCGGCCGGGGCGCCCCCGTGCGAGGACCTCGGCGCGGTCCGGGAGGCGGAGCTGCACCGGGCCGCGGCCCTGCTCGGCGCCGACCGGGTCGAGCTGCTCGGCTACCGCGACTCCGGCTTCGACGGCGGGCTGCCCGCCGGTTCGCTGTGCGCCGCGCCGGTCGAGGAGGTGGCCCGCGTGCTCGGGCGCCTGGTGGCCGACCTGCGCCCGACCGTGGTGGTCGTGCTCGACGGCAGCGACGGCCACCGCGACCACCTGCACGTCCGGGCGGCCGCGGCGCAGGCGCTGGCCGGCGTCCCGGGGCCGGCGCTGTACGAGCAGGCGCTGCCGAGCTCCCTGTTGCGCCGGTGGCTGGTCGAGACCGCGCAGGCTCGCGGCGACGACGCCTACCACGCGGCCGACGCCGACGCCCTCGGCCGCCCGGACGAGGAGATCACCGACGTCGTCGACGTCGCCGACCTGCTCGCCGTCCGGGAGGCGGCGATCGCCGAGCACCGGTCGCAGACGTCACCGTTCGAGGGGCTCGGCGACGAGCTGCGGCGGGCGTTCCTGACCCGGGACCACCTCGTGCGCGTGCGGTGACGCCGCGTCGGCGGCGCGGTGCAAGGCCCTTGCAAGTGCGGGGAAAGGGCTCGACCCGACGCTGGGGTGAGGCCACACTGGCCGACCGTCGAAGGAGATCCGCCATGACCGTCCCCGCCGTCCTCGAGGCCCCCGCCCTCATCCCCGCGCCCCGCGGCGCGAGCGAGCCCGTCCGCCGGCAGCGCCGGCAGCGGCCGCGCGACGAGTACTGGGACGTGTTCGAGGCCCGCTGGGTGCGTCCCGGCCGCTGAGCGGCCGGGACGCGGGCCGGGGCGGCTCAGCCGCCGCGGCGGGCCTGCAGGCGGCTGAGCGCCTCCTCGAGCAGCGCGTTGCCGTCGGCGTCGCTGCGCCGCTCCCGCACGTAGGCGAGGTGGGTCTTGTAGGGCTCGGTGCGCGGCGCCGGCGGCGGGTCGTCGCGGTCCTGGCCGGCCGGGAGGCCGCAGCGCGGGCAGTCCCACAGCTCGGGGACCTCGGCCTCGCTCGCGAAGGCGACGCGGGTCTCGTGCCCCTTGGCGCACCAGAACGCGATGCGACGCCGCGGGGCGGCCTCACCGCGCTCGGCCTCACCCATCGGACCTGCTCCGACCCGGGTCCCCCGGATCGCGTTGCCACCAGCCACGAGCGCTCCCCTGATCTGCGATCGGCGCGGCCGACACGGGCCGCGGGCGCAGTCTAGGGCAGCGAGGGGCGATCTCCGGGGCTGTTTTCGCCGACGGTGATCAGACCTTCACCAGGATGCCGAGCGCCACGATGCAGACGGTCCAGATCAGGCCGGTGAAGACGGTGAGCCGGTTGAGGTTCTTCTCGACCACCGAGGAGCCCGAGAGCGACGAGGAGACCGCGCCGCCGAACATCGAGGACAGACCCCCGCCCTTGCCGCGGTGCAGCAGGATCAGCACCACGAGCAGCACGCTGGTGAGCACCAGCAGCACGTTGAGGATCAGCTCGACCATGCCACCGAGGGTAACGGACGCTCAGCGCACGATGCCGTCAGTGCGCTTCCGCGCCCCGGTCCGCTCCTCGCTCGTTCCTCGCTGCGATGCTCCCGGGGCTGTCAGCGCACGATGCCGTCAGTGCGCTTCCGCGCCCCGGTCCGCTCCTCGCTCGTTCCTCGCTGCGATGCTCCCGGGGCTGTCAGCGCACGATGCCGTCAGTGCGCTTCCGCGCCCCGGTCCGCTCCTCGCTCGTTCCTCGCTGCGATGCTCCCGGGGCTGTCAGCGCACGCCGGCGGTGGCGAGGTCGTAGCCGCTGTACGGCTGCATCACCAGCCCGTTGCGCAACCGCTGACCGGCGATGAGCTGGATCCGCGTCTCGGCCAGCGGCACGTACGCCGCGGTCGCGCCGGCGGCGGTGGCCACCTCGGCCCAGGCGGCCCGGGCCGCGGCGGGGTCGGGCGCCTGCCGGGCGGCGTCGACCAGGCCGTTGACCGCCTCGTCGGTCAGCCGCGCGTAGTTGGTGTTGCCGACCGGCCGCACGCTGCGCCCGTCGACCAGCGGCACGAGGAACGAGCTCGGGGTCGGGAAGTCGGCGGTCCAGGTGGCGAGCACGATGCCGTAGCCGCTGGCGGCGACGTTGTCGGGCTTGCCGACGTCGGTGGCGTAGAACGTCGTCGGGTCCAGCGGGCGCACCTCGACCTCGATGCCGATCTCGGCGAGCTGGCCGGCGACGGCCTCGGCGAGGTCCACGCTGCTGGGCACGTCGGCGACGGCCAGGACGGTGGCGAAGCCGTCCGGCTGCCCGCAGGCCTCGAGCGCCGCGCGGGCCGCGTCCAGGTCGGCCCGGGGGTCCGGGTCCTCGGGCCCGCCGGACAGCCCCCGTGGCCAGAGCACCGAGCTGCGGACGGCGTTGCCGGCGCCGCCGAGCACCTGCTGCAGGTCGCGCCGGTCGACCGCGGCCGCGACCGCTCGCCGGCAGTCGGGGTTGTCGAAGGGGGCCACGTTCGTGGGCAGCGCGAGCAGGCGGGTGGCGCCGGTGGTCACGTCGTCGACGCGGTCGCCCAGCGGCGGCTCGGTGTCGGCGCCCTCGGCGATCCGGGCGGTGGTCGCCGGCTGCACCCCGGCGCCGGCGATGTCGACGTCGGCCGAGCCAGCGAGGATCGCCTGGTCGCGCTCGAGGCCGGTCAGGCCGGTGCGGACGACGACGACGTCGGGCAGCGCCGTGCGGACGTCGTCGGTGGCCGGGTCCCACGCGGGGTTGCGCTCGAGCCGGATGCCGGTCTGCGGGTCGACGCCGGTGATCGCGTACGGGCCGGAGGACACCGGGTCGGCCCCGTAGTCGGCGCCGCGGTCGAGCTCGATCGGCACCGGGCTGCTCGAGGGCAGCGCGAGGACGTACGGGAAGTCGGGCGACGGGGTGCGCAGGCGGAAGACGAGCGTCTTGTCGTCGGGGGTCTCGATGGCGGCCAGGCCCAGCTTGTCGGGCGCCTCGTCCTGGTAGGGGCCGGCGTAGGGGTTGGCCGGGTCGTCGAGCAGGTCGACGACGTAGGTGGGGCCGCCGACGACGACGTCGGAGGCGAACGACCGCTCGATGCCGTACTTGACGTCCCGCGAGGTGATCGGCCGCCCGCCCTCGAAGGTCACCCCGTCGCGCAGGGTGAAGGTCCACGTCAGGCCGCCGTCGGGGGTCTGGCCGAGGTCGGTGGCCAGGTCGGGGACGAGCTGGCCGGTGGCGCCGGCCTCGGGCGAGTAGGTGACCAGCGTGCGGACGTAGAGCCGCATCAGGTTCCACACGCCGGGCAGGTAGCTGCGCTGCGGGTCGAGGCTGTCGATCTGGGCGGCGACCACGCGCAGCGTCCCGCCGGTCTCCTCCGACGGGGCGCGGACGCCGTCCACGCCGGCGTCGGCCCCGCCGCCCTGCACGGGGACGTCGACGGTGCCCGCCCCGCCGCTGCAGCCGGCGGCCAGCACCAGCGCCGCGGCGCCGGCGAGCGCCCGCCCGAGGATCCTCCTCACGACCCGCTGCCACTCCCCCTGCGCCGGGGCAGCCGGCGGCGGTCAGCTGCCGTCGGCCGCGATCCGACAGATCGATGCGAACTCGTCGGCGTCCAGGCTGGCGCCGCCGACGAGGGCTCCGTCGATGTCCGGCCCGGCCAGGATCCCGGCCGTGTTCCCGGCCTTGACCGACCCGCCGTAGAGGATACGGACGACGGCGGCCGTCTCCGGGCCGAACCGCTCGGCGAGCCGCGCCCGGAGCGCCCCGCAGACCTCCTGCGCGTCCTCCGGCGTGGCCACCTCGCCGGTGCCGATCGCCCAGACCGGCTCGTAGGCGACGACCACCCCGCGCACCTGCTCGGCGGACAGGCCGTCGAGGGCGGCGTCGAGCTGGCCGGTGCAGTGGGCGACGTGGCCGTCGGCCCGGCGGACCTCCAGCCCCTCCCCCACGCACAGGATCGGGGTGAGGCCGTGGCGGAGCGCGGCCTGCACCTTGCGCGCGACGAGCGCGTCGTCCTCGCCGTGCAGCGCACGCCGCTCGGAGTGGCCGACCACGACGTAGCTGCAGGCCAGGGCGGCGAGCATGGCGCCGCTGACCTCGCCGGTGTAGGCGCCGGAGTCCTGCGCGGAGAGGTCCTGGGCGCCGTAGCCGACCGGCAGCTTGTCGCCGGCCACCAGGGTCTGCACGCTGCGCAGCGCGGTGAACGGCGGCAGCACGACCGCCTCGGTGGTGTCGAGGACCTGCTCGGGCAGGGTGAACACCAGCTTCTGCACCAGGCCGATGGCCTCGAGGTGGGTCAGGTGCATCTTCCAGTTGCCGGCGATGAGCGGGCGGCGGCCCTCCCGCTTCGGCGTCTCCTTCGCGCGCGCCATCAGCCGGCCAGCACCGCGATGCCCGGGAGCTCGCGGCCCTCCAGGAACTCCAGCGACGCGCCGCCGCCGGTGCTGATGTGACCGAAGGAGGACTCGTCGAGGCCCAGCTGGCGCACCGCCGCGGCGGAGTCGCCCCCGCCGACCACCGACAGCCCGTCGACGGCGGCGACGGCGCGGGCGACGCCCGCGGTGCCGGCGGCGAAGGGCGCAAGCTCGAAGACGCCCATGGGACCGTTCCAGAACACGGTGCGCGCCCCGCCCAGCTCGCGGCCGAATAGCTCCACCGACCGCGGGCCGATGTCGAGGCCCATCTGGTCGCCGGGGATGGCGTCGGCCGCGACCGTCGTGGTGGGGGCGTCGGCGCTGAACTCCGGCGCGCAGACCACGTCGACGGGCAGCACGATCCGGTCGCCGGCGTCGGAGAGCAGCTTCCGGCAGGTCTCGACCTGGTCCTCCTCGAGCAGCGACCGGCCGACCCCGTGGCCCTGCGCCGCGAGGAAGGTGAAGCACATGCCGCCGCCGACGAGCAGCCGGTCGACCTTGGGCAGCAGCGCCTCGATGACGGCGAGCTTGTCGCTGACCTTCGAGCCGCCGAGCACGACCACGTAGGGCCGGTCGGGGTCGGTGGTGAGCCGCTGCAGCACCTCGACCTCGCGGGCGACCAGCCGACCGGTGTGGCGCGGCAGCCGCTGCGCGACGTCGTACACGCTGGCGTGCTTGCGGTGCACGGCGCCGAACGCGTCGTCGACGTAGACGTCGGCGAGCGCGGCCATCCGGTCGGCCAGCGCACCGCGCTCGGCGTCGTCCTTGCTGGTCTCGGCCGCCTCGAAGCGGACGTTCTCCAGCAGCAGCACCTGGCCGTCGGCCAGGCCCTCGGCCCGCCGGCGCGCGTCGTCGCCGGCGACGTCCCCGGCCAGCGGCACCTCGGTGCCGAGCAGCTCGCCGAGCCGGGCGGCGACCGGGGCCAGCGAGTACTGCGGGTCGGGCGCGCCCTTGGGCCGGCCGAGGTGCGCGGCGACGACGACCCGCGCGCCGCCGTCGCGCAGCGCCTGCAGCGTGGGCAGGCTGGCGCGGATGCGGCCGTCGTCGGTGATGGCCCGCGTGGTCTTGTCCAGCGGGACGTTCAGGTCGGCGCGCAGGAACACGCGCCGACCCGAGACGCCCTCGGCGAGGAGGTCGTCGAGGGACTTCATCAGAGCGAGTTGCCCACCAGCTCGACGGAGTCGACGAGGCGGTTGGAGTAGCCCCACTCGTTGTCGTACCAGCCGAGCACCTTGGCCATCGGGCCGAACACCTTGGTCAGCTTCGCGTCGTAGATGCACGACGACGGGTCGGTGACGATGTCGGAGGAGACGATCGGCGCGTCGGTGTACTTCAGGTACCCGGCGAGCGGGCCGGCCGCGGCCTCGCGGTAGGCGGCGTCGATCTCGTCGGCCGAGGCCTCGCGGGACAGCTGCACGGTCAGGTCGGTGGCCGAACCGGTGGGCACCGGGACGCGGACGGCGTAGCCGTCGAGCTTGCCGTTGAGCTCGGGGAGGACCAGGCCGATCGCCTTGGCGGCGCCGGTGGAGGTCGGGACCATGTTCAGCGCCGCGGCGCGGGCCCGGCGGAGGTCCTTGTGCGGGCCGTCCTGCAGGTTCTGGTCGGCCGTGTAGGCGTGGATCGTCGTCATCAGGCCGCGCTCGATGCCGAACGCGTCGTTGAGCACCTTGGCCAGCGGCGCCAGGCAGTTCGTGGTGCAGGACGCGTTGCTGATGATCGTCTGCGAGCCGTCGTACTTCTCGTGGTTGACGCCCATGACGATCGTGAGGTCGTCGCCGGTGGCCGGCGCCGAGATGATCACCTTCTTGGCGCCGCCCGCGTCGACGTGCTTGCGGGCGTCGGCGGCCTTGGTGAAGAAGCCGGTCGACTCCACGACGACGTCGACGCCGAGGTCGCCCCACGGCAGGGCGGCCGGGTCGCGCTCGGAGAGCACCTTGACCGTGCTGCCGCCGACCTTGATGCCCTCGCCGTCGGCGCCGACGTCCTCGGGCAGGACCCCGAGGATGCTGTCGTACTTGAGCAGGTGGGCCAGGGTCTCGGGGCTGGTGAGGTCGTTCACCGCCACGATCTCGACGTCCTTGCCGCTGGCCGCGGCGGCCCGCCAGAAGTTGCGGCCGATGCGCCCGAACCCGTTGATGCCCACCCGCACGGTCACGACTTGCTCCTCCACGTCGACGTGGCCGCGAGCACGCGCGGCCGCTTCTGTCGTCGACGACCCTATCTGGCGGGCGCTCGGGCTACTGAGCCAGCATGTCCTCCGTCACGGCGGACTCCGTGTCGGGGATGCCGAGGTCCTTGGCGCGCTTGTCGGCCATCGCCAGCAGGCGGCGGATCCGCCCGGCGACGGCGTCCTTGGTCATCGGCGGGTCGGCGCGCTGGCCGAGCTCCTCCAGCGAGGCCTGGCCGTGCTCGAGGCGCAGCCGGCCGGCCATCAGCAGGTGCTCCGGCGCGTCGCCGTTGAGGATCTCCAGCGCCCGCTCGACCCTGGCGCTGGCCGCCACGGCCGCGCGGGCGGAGCGGCGCAGGTTGGCGTCGTCGAAGTTGGCCAGCCGGTTGGCCGTGGCCCGGACCTCGCGGCGCATCCGCCGCTCCTCCCAGGCCAGGACGGCGTCGTGCGCGCCCATGCGGGTGAGCAGGGCGCTGATCGCGTCGCCGTCGCGGACGACGACCCGGTCGGCGCCGCGGACCTCGCGGGCCTTGGCCGCGATGCCCAGCCGTCGGGCGGCGCCCACGAGCGCCATCGCCGCCTCCGGGCCGGGGCAGGTGACCTCGAGGGAGGAGGACCGGCCGGGCTCGGTCAGCGAGCCGTGCGCGAGGAACGCGCCGCGCCACGCGGCCTCGGCGTCGCCGATGCTGCCCGACACGACCGCCGGCGGCAGGCCCCGGACCGGCCGGCCGCGCTGGTCGACCAGGCCGGTCTGGCGGGCCAGGCCCTCGCCGTGCTTGGCGATGCGCACCAGGTAGCGCACGCCGCGGCGGATGTTGCCGCCGGCGAGCACGCTGACGCCGCTGGTGTAGCCGTACACCTCGCTGATGTCGCGGCGCAGCCGGCGGGCCACCGAGCCGGTGTCGAGCTCGGCCTCGATGACCACCCGGCCGCCGACGATGTGCAGCCCGCCCGAGAACCGCAGGAGCGCCGTCACCTCCGCCTTGCGCTCGGAGGTCTTGCTGCACTCCACCCGCGAGAGCTCGTCCTTGACCATCGCGGTCATCGCCATCTGCGGAGTTCCTTCCCCCTCGCGCTGCTGCCGGGAACCGAGGTTCCGATACCCGGTCGAGCAGCCCTACTCCTAGCGCGCATCGACCACCGTGGCCAGTGCTTCGGACAGCCTGCCCGGATCGTGCCGGGGTGCCCCGTCGGGCTCGGCCACCGGGGCCAGCACGAGCTCGGCGCCGCACGCGCGCACCGCAGTTAGGAGACCACGCCGGTCAACCACCGATTCCTCGTCGGCGATCACCGTGTGCAACGCCACTCCGCCGAGGTGTGCCTGCAGCACCCGCAGGTGCTCCTCGGGGCTGAAACCGTCGGTCTCGCCCGGCTGCGGCTCCAGGTTCAGGACGACGACGACGTGCGCCCGGCAGGTGGCCAGCGCCTTGCGCAGCCGCGGCACCAGCAGGTGCGGGAGCACCGACGTGTACCAGGAGCCCGGGCCGAGGGAGATCACGTCGGCGGCGGCGATCGCGTCGAGGACGGCGTCGGGCACCGGCGGGTCCGGCGGCATGACGCGGATGTCGCGCACCCGGCCGGGGGTGGCCGCGATCGCGACCTGGCCGCGGATCGTGCGGTGCCGGGCCGGGTCGTCGGGGTCGACGCTCTCGACGCGGGCGACGAGGTCGAGCGGCACCGACGCCATGGGCAGGACCCGCCCGCGGACGCCGAGCAGCTGCCCGAGCTCGTCGAGGGCGCGCACGGCGTCGCCGCCGTGGAGCTCGGTGAGGCCGGTGAGCACGAGGTTGCCGACCGAGTGGCCGGCCAGCACGCCGCTGCCGCCGAAGCGGTGCTGCAGCAGCGCGGTCATCGACCGGGTGGGTTCGTCCTGCCCGGCGAGCGCGGCCAGCGCCATGCGCAGGTCCCCCGGGGGCAGGTAGGGCATCTCCCGGCGGATGCGGCCGGAGGAGCCGCCGTCGTCGGCCACGGTGACCACGGCGGTCAGGTGACGGGTGAGCCGCCGCCAGGCGGCCAGCGCGGCGGCGAGCCCGTGCCCGCCGCCGAGGGCCACGACCCGCGGCGGTGGCGGCGCCGTGGGCACCGGGGGCAGCGCGCCCTCGATCCGGCGGACCTCTCCTCCCACGCCCGCTCCCCTACTCGCGGCCGAGGTCGCGGTGGCGGGCCACGGCCGCGACCCCCTCGGCGGTGAGCCGGCGGGCGAACTCCTCGGCGATCGCGACGCTGCGGTGCTTGCCGCCGGTGCAGCCGACGGCGAGGGTCAGGTAGCGCTTGCCCTCCCGCCGGTAGCCGGGGACCAGCACCCGCAGCACGTCGGTGTAGCGGTCGAGGAACTCCCCGGCGCCCTCCTGGCCCAGCACGTAGTCGCGGACGTCGGGGTCTCGGCCGGTGCGCGGCCGCAGCTCCGGGACCCAGTGCGGGTTGGGCAGGAAGCGGGCGTCGACGACGAGGTCGGCGTCCAGCGGCAGGCCGTACTTGAAGCCGAAGGACAGCACGGTGGCCGTGAGCGGCGGGGTCTGCCCGTCGCGGGCGAAGGCGTTCTCCAGCGTGGCGCGCAGCTGGTGCACGTTGAGGTCGCTGGTGTCGACCCACAGGTCGGCGTCGCCGGCGATGCCGGTGAGCAGGGTGCGCTCGGCGGAGATGCCGTCGATGAGCCGGCCCGCGCCCTGCAGCGGGTGCTCCCGGCGGTTGGACTCGTAGCGCCGGACGAGCACCTCGTCGCGGGCGTGGACGTAGACCACCCGCGGCCGGTGACCGGCCTCGGCGAGCACCCGGATGGCCTCCTGCAGGTCGCTGGAGAACGCCCGGCTGCGCACGTCGACGACCGCCGCGAACCGGCGCACGTCGCCGCGGGCGCCGAGCTCCACCATGGGCAGCAGCAGCGCCGGCGGCAGGTTGTCGACGACGTACCAGCCGAGGTCTTCCAGCACGCGGCCGGCGGTGTTCTTGCCGGCGCCGGAGAGCCCCGTCACGACGACGACCTCGAGCGGCGGGGTCTCGGTGGAGGCGGGGTCGAGCGGCGGCCGGACGTCGCTCTGCGGGCCCTGCTGCCCGTCCGTCGTCACCGGGCGGCCCCGACGCGGCCGATCTCGGCGGTGTCCCCGGTGCCCGGCGTGGGCTCGCCGCGCTCGGCCGGCCCGTCGGGGGCCGGCGTGCCGTCCACCGCGGGGTCCGCCGGTTCGGCGATGGCGGCCTGCACCGCCTCCGCCGTCCGCCGCCCGATGCCGGGCACGGTCATGAGCTCCTCGAGGCTCGCCGCGCGCAGCCGCTTGAGCGACCCGAACTTCTTCATCAGCGCCTTCCGCCGCGTGTCCCCCAGTCCCGGGACGTCATCCAACAGGGACACCAGCATGGAGGTCGAGCGCTTCTGCCGGTGGTAGGTGATGGCGAAGCGGTGCGCCTCGTCGCGGACCCGCTGCAGCAGGTACAGCGCCTCGGACGTGCGCGGCAGGATCACCGGGTCGGTCTCGCCTGGCAGCCAGACCTCCTCCATGCGCTTGGCCAGCCCGCAGACGGCGATGTCGACGACGCCGAGCTCGTCGAGCGAGCGGCTCGCCGCGGCCACCTGGGGGGCGGCGCCGTCGACGACGAGCAGGTTCGGCGGGTAGGCGAACTTCCGCGGCCGGCCCTCCTCCGCGGCGATCCCCTGCTCGTCGCGGCGGTCCTGCTCCTCCTTCAGGTGCCGGGCGAAGCGGCGGCGGACGACCTCGGCCATGGCGGCGGTGTCGTCGGTGCCCTGCCGGACGGCGAAGCGGCGGTAGTCGGACTTCTTCGGCAGGCCGTCCTCGAAGACCACCATGCTGGCCACGACGTCGGTCTGCTGGACGTGCGAGATGTCGATGCACTCGATCCGCAGCGGGGCGTCGGGCAGGTCGAGCGCCTCCTGCAGCTCCTGCAGCGCCAGGCTGCGCGCGGTCAGGTCGCTGGCCCGCTTGACCCGGTGCCGGGCGAACGACTCCTTGGCGTTGCGCTCGACCGTCTCGAGCAGGGCCCGCTTGTCCCCCCGCTGCGGCACGCGCAGGCTCACCCGGCTGCCCCGGAGCTCGGACAGCAGCTCCTCGTAGACGTCGGCGTCGTCGGGCAGCTCGGGGACGAGGACCTCGCGCGGGACCGCCTCCCCCGCGGTGCCGGACTCGCCGGTCTCCTCGTCGACGCCGCCGTAGACCTGCAGCAGGAACTGCTCGACCAGCTGCCCGGTGGTGACGTCCTCGACCTTGTCGATGATCCAGCCGCGCTGCCCGCGGACCCGCCCGCCGCGGACGTGGAAGACCTGGACCGCCGCCTCCAGCTCGTCCTGGGCGAAGGCGACGACGTCGGCGTCGGTGCCGTCGCCGAGGACGACGGCCTGCTTCTCCATCGCCCGCTTGAGGGCGCCCAGGTCGTCGCGCAGCCGGGCGGCCTTCTCGTACTCCATGGCCTCGGCGGCCGCGGCCATCTCCCGCTCGAGCCGCTTGACCATCAGGTCGGTGCGGCCGGCCATGAAGTCGACGAAGTCGTCGACGATCGCCCGGTGCTCCTCGGCGCTGACCCGGCCGACGCAGGGGGCCGCGCACTTGCCGATGTAGCCCAGCAGGCACGGGCGGCCGATCTGGCCGGCGCGCTTGAAGACGCCGTTGGAGCAGGTGCGCGCCGGGAAGACGCGGGTGAGCGTGTCGAGGGTCTCGCGGATGGCCCAGGCGTGGGCGTACGGGCCGAAGTAGCGGACGCCCTTGCGCTTGGGGCCGCGCATGACCTGCAGCCGCGGGTACTCCTCGTTCAGCGTCACGGCCAGCGACGGGTAGCTCTTGTCGTCGCGGTAGCGGACGTTGAAGCGCGGGTCGAACTCCTTGATCCAGTTGTACTCGAGCTGGAGGGCCTCGACCTCGGTGCCGACGACGGTCCACTCGACGCTCGCGGCGGTGGTGACCATCTGCCGGGTGCGCGGGTGCAGGCCGGCGACGTCGGCGAAGTAGCTGTTCAGCCGCTGGCGCAGGCTCTTGGCCTTGCCGACGTAGATGACCCGGCCGTTCGGGTCGCGGAACTTGTACACCCCGGGCGACTCGGGGATGGAGCCGACCGCCGGTCGGTACGTGGACGGGTCGGGCACGGGTCCACAGTAGGTCGGTCGTGTGACACGCCGGTAATTCGGTGGACGCCGCCGCGATCCTGGCGGGGTGCGGATCACGTTCGAGCGGATGGCCGACCGGCGCCCGGTCGAGACGCTCGTCGAGCGGGACGACGGCGTGACCTTCGCGATGCGCGGCGCCGGCGGCGGCGCGGCGCTGCCGCACGACCTGGTGCACGCGCTGGTCGAGCGGGAGCTGGGTGTGCCCGACGGCATCTGGGGCTGCGTCGCCGACGGCGTCGTGTGGGGCAGCATGCGGCACGTGTCAGGGCGGCAGCCGCCGCACGCCGCCGACCGGTCGGCGCGGCTGAAGAAGGAGCGGTCCGCCCGCATCGCGGCCGCGGAGGGGCTGGCCGACGTCGTCGCCCGCCTCGCGCGGGGCGAGGAGGTGCTGCCCGCGCAGCTGGCCGCGGCAGGGGTCGGCCGCGCGCAGCTCGACCGGGCCGCGGCCGCGCTGGCCGCGGCGGAGGCGGAGTGGGCGGCGCTCGCGCCGGGCGAGCGGTGGACCGTCAGCTGGCCGCCGGCGGGACGATCGCCGCCAGGTCGCCCTCCAGGAGGACGCGGTCGTCGGGGTCGCTGATGCCCTCGGCGGCGGCCCGGGCGGCGGCGAGGTGGCGGTCGCGGGCCGCCGTGTCACCGGCGACGGCGGCGGCGCGGGCGAGCGCCTCGTGGGCGAACGCGAGGTCGAAGTCACCGATGCCGTGCTCCTGGCACAGCTCCAGGCAGCGGCGGGCGTGGTGCGCGGCCGGCTCGGCGCGGCCGAGGACGGCGTAGACGCGGGAGCACTGCCACTCGCCGCGGGCCCGGTGGACGGCCGTGCCCGCCTGCTCCCAGTGGAAGCGGGAGGCGTGCGCCATGTGCAGCATGCGGTCGTCCTGGGCCGGTGTCCGGTCCTCGGTCTCCATGAGCCGCCAGACGCCGTTGAACAGGTCGGCGGCGAGCCGCCGCTCGTCGGGCACGGCCGGTGGCGGCTCGTCCGGCGGCGGGGCCGGCAGCCCGGCCGCCGGGGGCAGCGGGGCGTCGTCCTGCGCCAGGTGGGCGAGGCGGTGCAGGTCGCCCTGGACGCGGGCCAGGCGGCTCTCCAGGCGGCGCCGGTGCGCGGCGAGGACCCGGTCGACGACGTCGGGGTCGCCACCGGCGGCCCTGTCACCGGCGGCTAGGCAGTCGGCGACGGCGTCGAGGGGGACGCCGACCGAGCGCAGCCGGGCCAGGAGCCGGGCCTGCGGCAGCCGGTCCGCGCGGTACCAGCGGTAACCGGTCGCCTCGTCGACGTCGTCGGGCCGGAACAGCCCGGTGCGGTCGTAGTGCCGCAGCGCCTTGGCGGTGAGGCCGGTCGCGGCGGCCAGCTGCCCGACGCTCAGCCGGGCCGGTCCGTCGTCCACGGCGGGGACGCTAGGACCTTGCCGCGGGGCAGGGTCCAGCGCGCGTCACCGCCCGTCGAGGCGCTGGTCGAGCCAGGCGAGCAGGTCGGCGGTCACCTCCTCGCGGTTGGTCTCGTTGAAGACCTCGTGCCGGGCGTCCGGGTAGAGGTGCTGCTCGACCGGGAGGCCGCGGGCGCGCAGGACGTCGGCCAGCGCCGTGACCTGGCTGCCGTCGATGCCGCCGACCGGGTCGCGCGAACCGGACAGGAGCAGCACGGGCAGGCCGTCGGGGAGGTCGGCGACGGCCTCGGGGCTCGCGGCGCGGACGGCCATGCCGAAGACGCCGGCGGCGTAGGCGTGGGTGAGCGGCATCCGCTCGCCGCACAGCGGGTCGGAGACGTAGGCGTCGACCTCGGCGGGGTCGCGGGAGAGCCAGTCGAACGGGGTGCGGGCCGGCTCGAACGGCTGGTTGAAGGCGCCGAGCGCGTCCAGGACCCGGTCGCCCATGCCGGAGGCGACGGCCGCGTCGAGCGCGGTCACGGCGTCGGTGAGGTGGGGGGCGACCCCGATCGGCCCGGACAGGACGAGCCCGGTGAGGTCGTCGCCGTCCCGCTCGGCGGCGGCGAGGGCGATGATCGAGCCCATCGAGTGGCCGACTAGGACGCGGTGGACGCCGGGGTGCTCGTGGGTCATCACCCGGTGCAGCCCGGCGACGTCGTCGAGGACGCGCTCGACGCCGAGGCCGCCGAACCGGCCGACGCCGGTGCCCTCCGCGGTGCGCCCGTGGCCGCGCAGGTCCATGGCGTAGACGGCGAGGCCGCGCGCGACGAGGGCGTCGGCCAGCCTCCCGTAGCGGGCGGAGTGCTCGGAGGCCCCGTGCACGATCTGCACCGTGCCCCGGACGTCGCCGTCCGGCTGCCAGCGGCGGTAGCAGATCCGCACGGAGTCGACCGCCTGCAGCAGCTTCACGTCCGCGGACGTCCTCATCGACGCTCCCCTTCCCCGGTCATCTCCCGGCGCCGTCCGGCGGGCTCTTCACCGCCAGGATCGGGCAGTCGACCTCGAGGAGGATCCGCTGGGCCGCGCTGCCCATGAGCAGCTTGCCGACGGGCGTGCGCCGGCGCACGCCGATGACGAGGAGCTCGGCGGCGGTCTCGGCGACGACCTCCGACAGCTCCTCGGCGACGTCCCTGCCGCGCACGGGGCGGCGGACCTCGTGCGGCACCCCGGACGCCCCGAGCTCCTCCTCCAGCGCGCGGACCGCGTCGCCCTGGAGGTAGTCCTCGTCGACCAGCGCGTCACCGCGGGAGGTGTTGACGACGACGAGCCGGGCACCGCGCCGCCGGCTCTCGGCCAGCCCGTGCTCCAGCGCCGCCCGCCCCCGCGGGTTGGGGACGTAGCCGACGACGACGGTCCCGTTCACGGCTCCTCCTCGCCGGCGCCGGTGCGCACCCGCGGTTCGTGGTGGCGCAGCACGCCCTCCTGCTGGACCTCCTCGGGCGTCGCGCGGGGACCGCGGACGGCGCGCAGGACGATCGGGCCGACCAGGGCGAGCACGGCCAGCGCCAGGACGATCCGGCTGAACCAGGTGTCGAGGAGGACGCCGAGGTCCCCGCTGCTGATCGCCAGCGCGCGGCGCAGGTTGGTCTCGGCGATCGGCCCGAGGATGAGGCCGATGATCGCCGGGGCCACCGGCCAGCCGTAGCGGCGCATGAAGAAGCCCAGCGCGCCGAGGACCAGCAGCAGCACGAGGTCCAGCGGGTCGGCGTTGACGGCGTAGGAGCCGAGCGAGGCGAACATCAGGATGCCCGCGTACAGGTACGGGCGCGGGATGCGCAGCACCTTCACCCACAGCGGGGCCAGCGGCAGGTTGAGCACGAGGAGCATCAGGTTGCCGATCAGCAGGGCGGCGATCAGCGTCCAGACGAGCGTGGACTCGGTGCTCAGCAGCGTGGGACCGGGCTGGATGCCGTAGCTCTGGAAGGCGGCGAGCAGGATCGCCGCGGTCGCCGATGTGGGCAGGCCGAGCGTGAGCAGCGGGACGAGCACGCCGGCCGCGGCCGCGTTGTTCGCCGCCTCCGGCCCGGCCACCCCCTCGATGGCGCCCTTGCCGAACTCCTCCTTGTGCTTGGAGAGCTTCCGTTCGGTGGCGTAGGAGAGGAAGGTGGGGATCTCGGCGCCACCGGCCGGGAGCGCGCCCAGCGGGAAGCCGTAGGCCGTGCCGCGCAGCCAGGGTTTCCACGAGCGGCGCAGGTCCTGCCCGGTGAACCAGCGGCCGGACGCGCTCAGCACCTGCACCGGTCCGCGGCGCAGGCGGGACGCGACGTAGAGCGCCTCGCCGACGGCGAACAGCGCCACCGCCACGACGACGACGTCGATGCCGTCGGAGAGCTGCGGGATGCCGAGGGTGAAGCGCTCCTGGCCGGTGAGCACGTCGGTGCCGACCAGGCCGAGGTAGAGCCCGACGCCGAGGGAGGCCAGCCCGCGCAGCGGCGAGGAGCCCAGCACCGTGGCGACGGCGACGAAGGCCAGCACGCTGAGGGCGAAGTAGTCGGCGGCGGTGATGCCGATGGCCAGGTCGACCACGGTGGGTGCGACCAGGGCGAGCAGCAGGGTGGCGATGGTGCCGGCGACGAACGACCCGAGGGCCGCCGTGGCGAGCGCCGCCGCGCCGCGGCCGGCCTTGGCCATCCGGTTGCCCTCGAGGGCGGTCATGATCGAGCTCGACTCGCCCGGGGTGTTGAGCAGGATCGACGTCGTCGACCCGCCGTACATGCCGCCGTAGTAGATGCCGGCGAACATGATGAACGCGCTGATCGGCTCGAGGACGTAGGTGATCGGCAGCAGCAGGGCGACGGTCATGGCCGGGCC
The DNA here is from genome assembly GCF_054050035.1 of Geodermatophilus sp. SYSU D00815. Taxonomy (NCBI): domain Bacteria; kingdom Bacillati; phylum Actinomycetota; class Actinomycetes; order Geodermatophilales; family Geodermatophilaceae; genus Geodermatophilus; species Geodermatophilus sp. SYSU D00815. Next base: position 57,845 of record NZ_JBJGYO010000010.1, read on the forward strand.
GATGCCGGGGAGCACGCCGACGGCGGTGCCCAGGACGACGCCGATCAGCGCGAAGAGCAGGTTGAGCGGGGTGAGGGCGTCGGCGAAGCCGCCGGCCAGGTCGGCGAGCCCGCCCATCACAACCACTCCGTGGCGAGCTCGAGGAGGATGCCGCCGGGCAGCGCGACGCCGAGGGCCTTGACGAAGACGATCCAGACGACGACCGAGATGACGCCGCCGGTCAGCAGCGGGCGGACGACGCCGCGCGCCCCCAGGGCCCAGGCGACGGTGGCGAACATCAGGGTGACCGCCAGCGGCCAGCCGACGACGTTGATCAGCAGGGCGTGGGCGAGGAAGGCGACGGCGATGACGCCCACGGCCCGCCACGACGTGCCGGCGGTGGGGTCGACGTCCTCGCTCTCGTCGGCGGGGCCGCGGTCGCCGCGCCAGATGCGGTAGCCCAGCCCCAGCGCGGTGGCGATGACCAGCCCGCCCACCAGGTAGGGGAAGAACCGGGGCCCGACGGTGTTCGCCGAGCCGGGGACGGCGATGCTCGACGCGTCCAGGACGAGGTAGACGCCCAGGGCGCCGAGCAGCGCCGTCATGGCGAGCTCGCCGTTGTCGCGGCCGGTGGGCGGGGCGGTCACTCGACCAGCCCGATCTGCTCGAGGATGGGACGCACGCGCTGCACCTCCTCGGTGAGGAACTCGCCGTAGTCGTCGCCGGTGAGCAGCAGGTCGTCCCAGCCGTTGTTCCGGAGCGCCTCCTGCCACTCGTCGGTGTCGTGGGCGTCGACGACGAGCTGGGTGAGGTCCTCCCGGGCCTCGGCGGACATGCCGGGTCGGGCCATCACCCCGCGCCAGTTCGACACCTCGACGTCGAAGCCGGACTCGACCAGCGTCGGGACGTCGGGGACCTGGTCGCTGCGCTCGGGGGTGGAGACGGCCAGGCCCTTGAGGTCGCCGTTCTGGACCTGGGGCCCGTAGTCGGCGGTGCCCGAGATGCCGGCGGCGACCTGGTTGCCGAGCAGGGCGGCGAGCGACTCCCCGCCGCCGGAGTAGGCGACGTAGTTGATCTGCGCCGGGTCGATGCCGGCGGCCTGCGCGAGCAGGCCGGCGAGGATCTGGTCGGTGCCGCCCGCGGAGCCACCCGCGATCGGGGTGTTCTGCGGATCGGCCGCCCAGACCTCGACGAACCCGGCGATGTCGTCGTACGGGGCGTCGGCCGGGGCGACGATGAGCTCGGTCTCGCCGATCAGCCGCGCGATGGGTGTGACGTCCTCGAGGCGGGTGTCGGCGTCGTTGGTCTCGACCGCGCCGAGCATGACCAGGCCCATCATCATCAGCAGCGCGTCGTCGTTCTCCCGGCCGAGCTGGCCGAGGCCAATCACCCCGCCGGCGCCCTCGACGTTGAAGACCTGGACGTTGCGCGCCAGGCCGCTGCTCTGCAGGACGCGCTGCAGGACGCGGGCCGTGGTGTCCCAGCCGCCGCCGGGGCTGGCCGGGGCCATGATCCGCAGCCGGCTGAGGTCGCCGGGTTGCACGACCGTCCCGGCGCACCCGGCGAGCGCCCCCAGCGCCGGGGCGGCCACCACCCCCGCGAGGAACGAACGGCGCGACACGTGCACGGCTCGGCACCTCCGGCTCGGACACCTCAGCGCACCACAGCCGGGCGGGCGGCGCGAACCGACGGATCCGTTCCGCGAGGAACTCGACGGCTGCTCAGAACGGCGGTGGCCCGGTGGTGGCGACGAGGCCGGAGGGGGTGGTGACGGTGAGGGTGCCGCCGGCGTCGAGGTGGTGGGTGCAGCCGGGGGCCTGGTGCTTGCCGCGGTGGTCGCTCGCGCAGAGGCCGACCAGGTTGGCCGCCGACGTGGCCCCGAGCGGGTACGGCAGGTGGTGGTCCAGCTCGCCGGCGCGGACCCGTCGGCGGCACCCGGGGAAGCGGCAGCGCCGGTCGCGGGCGCGCACGAACCGCTCGAGCCCGGCCCCCGGCCGGTAGCCGTCGCTCGGCGGCGGCGCGCCCAGACCGGGGCGGCCGCTGAGGTCGTGGTCGCACCGGTCGGGACGCCGCCGGCATGCCGGGCGGCCGCAGTGCGCGGCCCGACGCAGCCCGGACAGGTCCGTCAACGACACCAGCGCGCCGGAGAGGGCGTCCACCAACGCCAGGCGCGGCCGGTCCGCCAGCCCACCGCCGGCGGTGCGGGTCAGCAGGTCGACCAGCGCTGCACGGTCGGCGGCGGTTGCCGCTCGCACCGCGGCCACGGCGTCCTCCGCGGCCGCCACCCGGCCGGCGCCCGAGCGCCGCCACGCCTGCTCGTCAGCCGCGTCGGCCCGGGCGGCGACGCGCACCAGCCGACCCGCGTGGGCCAGCGCCTGCTCGGCCGCGAGCTGCGCGGCCGAGGCAGCGCGCACCGCCCGGTCGGCCGCGGCCCACCACTGCGAGGTGGGCAGCGCGTCGTCCGGCGGAGGATCGGTCGGGTCTCCCGGCGGAGACTCGGTCCGGACCTCCGGAGGATCGGGATCGGGGATCCGGCCCGCCTCGAACTCGACCCACCAGCGCTCCTGCGCCTCGCTCAGCAGCCGGTCCAGCTCCAGGTCGATCTCCCCGTCTGCTGCCCGCTGCCCGGCGAGGGCCACCGCGACGTCGTCCGGCATCGGGTCGGGATCGTCGACCAGCCCGGCATCCAGCCGTCGCTGCCAGTCGGCCTCCCACTCCGCCAGGGGCCCCTGCATCTCCGGCTCCCACGGCTCCCAGCCCGGGTCGTCGACGAACCGGTCCCCCGCGGCGGCGCGGGCATCCGGGGGCCCAGCATCCCGGACCTCGGCATCCGGGGGCTCGGCATCCGGGGGCTCGGCATCCGGGGGCTCGGCGTCGAGGACCTGGGCGGCGGAGGACTCGGCGTCGGGATCAGCGGCGCCGGCGAGGCGCTGCAGCTCGGCGAGCGCGCCGGCCCCCAGACCGGCGCCGGCGAGCGCATCGAGCAGCTGCCGCGCGGTCTCGGCCGACACCACGCGGCCGTTCAGCTCCGCCGGGGCATCCCCGCCCAGCGCCGTCTGCACGGCCAGGACGAGCGTGAGCACCACCTGCACCGGCGGCACGTCGTTCTGCCCGGGCCGCAGCACGAGGTCCAGCAGCACGTCGAGCATCTTCTGGTCCCGCGTGCGGGCGTCCGACGGGTCGGCCGGCAGCGCGTCGACGCAGGCGGCCAGGGCGGTGTGCAGCGCCTCGATCTCCGGCACGGTGCCGACCACGACCAGCTCGGCCAGGCCCTCCCCCCGCCCGGCCCGGCGGTACACGCCCCTGTCCCGCAGCGCCTTCAGCGCCCGCTGCGCCGCGTCGCGGGCGTCGCGGCGCTTGACGACCCGCAGCACCCTGTCGGCCAGCTGCGGCGGCGTCGTGATCGTCCGGTCGGCCGCCCGCTCGGCCACCCAGCGCAGCACCTCGGCCTCGATCTTGGCGCGCAGCTGCGGGTCGGCGATCACCGCCACGTGCTCCAGCAGCGGCCGGAGGTGCTCGGGGGTCAGCAGGCCGCCCTCGAGCGCCGCCAGCGCGCCGGGCAGGGTGTGCACCAGCGCGAGCGACTCCTCGAGCAGCCCCTCCGCGCGGACCTGGGTGCGGGTCAGCCCGATCGAGACCTCCGGTGTCGCCCACTCGGACACGTCCCTCAGCACTTCCGGCCGGGCCGACCACCGCTCGGCGCTCATCGCCCCCGGCTCTCCCTGCGCCCGGTCGGCTGCCGCCGGCCGCGAGTCGGCGAACTCCGCCAGCTTGCGGGCACGCAGGGCGTACATGCGGGCGATCTCGCGGTCCGCCGCCTGCGCCTCACCCAGGGGTCCGCTGCCGAGGTGGACCTGCGGGCTGAACTCCGGCCACGCCGCCGACGCCCGCCCGGCCTCGATGCGGCGGTTGCGCGCTCGTGCACGGCGCGCGCTGGCGGCCCTCATGTCCGCCCAGGTCACCGCGCCGCTCATGCGTTCGAACATACATTCGAGTCGGGTGTCCCGCAACGGCTGTGGACAACGTCGATGCAGGTCAGCAGCCTGTGGACAACCCCCCGCGCTCGGGAAGCGGACCGTGCCAGCCTCCCGCAGTGGACTTCTGGAGCCTCCCGGAGGGCATCGGCGCGATCCGCCGGGCAGCACCGGTCCGCCGGGCGCCCCCGATCCGGCGGGTCCGCCGGTCCCGCTGAGTCGCGCCGGGGCCGGCTCGCGCCCACCCCGGCGCGGGGCTCAGCTCGCCTTCTTGCGGGGCCGGCGCTTGGGCGCCGCGGCGGCGTTGACCGCCTCGGGGTCGAGGATGCGGGCCAGGTACCGGCCGGTGTGGCTCTCCGGCACGGTGGCGACGAACTCCGGCGGGCCCTCGGCGACGACCGTGCCGCCGCGGAAGCCGCCCTCGGGGCCCATGTCGATGAGCCAGTCGGCGCTCTTGATGACGTCCAGGTTGTGCTCGATCACCACGACCGAGTTGCCCTTGTCGACCAGGCCCTGCAGCACGAGCAGCAGCTTGCGGATGTCCTCGAAGTGCAGGCCGGTGGTCGGCTCGTCGAGCACGTAGATGGACCGCCCGTTGGAGCGCTTCTGCAGCTCGCTGGCCAGCTTGACCCGCTGCGCCTCGCCGCCGGAGAGCGTGGTGGCCGGCTGGCCGAGCCGGACGTAGCCCAGCCCGACGTCGGTGAGCGTGCGCAGGTACCGGGCGATCGCCGGGATGGCGGCGAAGAAGTCGGCCGCCTCCTCGATCGGCATGTCCAGGACCTCGGCGACCGTCCTGCCCTTGTAGTGCACCTCGAGCGTCTCCCGGTTGAACCGGGCGCCCTTGCAGACCTCGCAGGGGACGTAGACGTCGGGCAGGAAGTTCATCTCGATCTTGAGCGTGCCGTCGCCGGAGCACGCCTCGCAGCGGCCGCCCTTGACGTTGAACGAGAACCGCCCCGGCTGGTAGCCGCGGATCTTGGCCTCGGACGTCTGGGCGAACAGCTTGCGGACGTGGTCCCACACCCCGGTGTAGGTGGCGGGGTTGGACCGCGGGGTGCGGCCGATCGGCGACTGGTCGACGTGCACCACCTTGTCGAGGTGCTCCAGGCCGGTGATCGTACGGTGCCGGCCGGGCACCATCCGCGCGCGGTTCAGCTCGTTGGCCAGGGTCGTGTAGAGGATGTCGTTGACCAGCGACGACTTGCCCGACCCGGAGACGCCGGTCACCGCGACGAACAGGCCCAGCGGGAACGTCACGTCGACGCCCTTGAGGTTGTGCTCGCGCGCGCCCTTGACCACGAGCTCGCGGCCGGGGGTCGGCTGCCGCCGCTTCTCGGGGACGGCGATCTCCTTGCGACCCGACAGGTATGCGCCGGTCAGCGACTTCTCGCTGCCCAGCAGCTCCTCGACGGTCCCGCTGACGACGACCTCGCCGCCGTGCTCGCCGGCGCCCGGGCCGATGTCGACCACCCAGTCGGCGGTCTTGATCGTGTCCTCGTCGTGCTCGACCACGATGAGCGTGTTGCCCATGTCGCGCAGCCGGACCAGCGTCTCGATCAGCCGCGTGTTGTCGCGCTGGTGCAGCCCGATCGACGGCTCGTCCAACACGTAGAGGACGCCGACCAGGCCCGAGCCGATCTGGGTGGCGAGGCGGATGCGCTGCGCCTCGCCGCCGGCCAGGGTCGCCGCCGGCCGGTCCAGCGACAGGTAGTCGAGGCCGACGTCGACGAGGAAGGACAGCCGCGCCTGGATCTCCTTGAGCACGCGGTCGGCGATCGCCCGCTCGCGGTCGCCGAGCTCCAGCGCGCCGAGCCACTGCGCGGCCTCGCCGATCGACAGGTTGGTCACCTCGGCGATCGAGCGCCCGCTGAGCTTGACGGCGAGGATCTCCGGCTTGAGCCGGGTGCCGTGGCACACGGGGCAGGGCACGTCGCGCATGTAGCCCTCGTACTTGTCCCGCATGTAGTCGCTGTCGGTGTCCTCGTGCCGCCGCTCCAGGAACGGCAGCACGCCCTCGAACGCCGCGTAGTAGCTGCGCTGGCGGCCGTAGCGGTTCTTGTAGCGGACGTGCACCTGGTCGGGCGAGCCGTGCAGGACCGCCTTCTGGACCTTGGCCGGCAGCTGCTCCCACGGGGTGTCCATGGAGAACCCCATCTGGTCGGCCAGGCCCGACAGCAGCCGCTGGAAGTACTCGTTGCTCATCGAGCCGGCCCACGGGGCGACCGCGCCGGCGGCGAGGCTCTTCTCCGGGTCGGGGACGACGAGGTCGGGGTCGACCTCCTTGCGCGTGCCGATACCGGTGCACTCGGGGCAGGCGCCGAACGGCGAGTTGAACGAGAACGAGCGCGGCTCGAGCGCCTCGAACGACAACCCGTCGTCGACGCAGGCCAGGTGCTCGGAGAAGGTCCGCTCGCGGTACGGGTCGTCGTCCGGGAGGTCGACGAAGTCGAGGACGACGAGGCCGCCGGCCAGCCCCAGCGCGGTCTCGACCGAGTCGGTCAGCCGGCGCTTGGCGCTCTCCTTGACGGTGAGGCGGTCGACGATGACCTCGATGGAGTGCTTCTCCTGCTTCTTCAGCTTCGGCGGCTCGGTGAGCGGGTGCACCACGCCGTCGACGCGCACGCGGGAGAAGCCCTGGGTCTGCAGCGAGCTGAACAGGTCGACGTACTCGCCCTTGCGCGCCCGCACGACCGGGGCGAGCACTTGGAAGCGGGTGCCCTCCTCCATGGACAGCACCTGGTCGACGATCTGCTGCGGGGTCTGCCGGGAGATCGGCTTGCCGCAGTTGGGGCAGTGCGGCTGGCCGGCGCGGGCGTAGAGCAGCCGCAGGTAGTCGTAGACCTCGGTGATCGTGCCGACCGTCGACCGCGGGTTGCGGTTGGTCGACTTCTGGTCGATCGAGACGGCCGGCGAGAGGCCCTCGATGAAGTCGACGTCGGGCTTGTCCATCTGCCCGAGGAACTGGCGGGCGTAGGCCGACAGGGACTCGACGTAGCGGCGCTGCCCCTCGGCGAAGATCGTGTCGAAGGCCAGGCTGGACTTGCCGGAGCCGGACAGGCCCGTGAACACGATCAGGGCGTCGCGGGGCAGGTCGAGGTGGACGTCCTTGAGGTTGTGCTCGCGGGCGCCGCGGACGACGAGGCGGTCCATGTGTTCCCTGTCGGTCAAGGGGGGCTGGCGGTCGGTGTGGAGCTGTGGCGGTGCTGGGCGCAGCGCACCCCGACGGGCGGCGGGGCCGCTGTCGCGGGTGCTGCTCAGACGGACGCCGCGACCGGTGGCGCGGCGGGGTCGAAGACCGGCGCGTGACGGCGCCACGGCCGCCGGCGTTCCAGCTCTGCGGCTAGCCAGAGTAGTCGCCCTTCGGCGCCCGGGGGGCCGACGAACTGGACCGGCACCGGCAGCCCCTCCGGCCGCGCCCCGGCCGGGAGGACCAGCGCCGGCAGGCCCGCGAGGTTCCACGGCGAGCCCCAGGGAGCCCACCGCGCGTTGGCGGTGATGTTGGCCACGAACCCGCGCTCGTGCCACGGCCGGGCGGGCAGCGGCGGGCCGGCGGTGATCGGCGTGAGCAGCACGTCGACGTCGTCGAAGAAGCGGACCGCCCGCTGCCGGAACCGCTCGGCGGTCGCCGGGCGGACCAGGTGGGCCCGGCGCACCAGGCGGCCGAGGCGGGCGTGGGTGCGGCTGCGCGGCTGCAGCCGCGCGCGGTCGAGCCGGTGGTGCTCGACGTCGGCGTCGGCGCCGGCCAGCCAGCGGGCCACCGCCCCGGCGGCCGCACCGGGCGGGACGACCGGGTCCGCGGGGACGACGGTGTGCCCGGCGTCGCGGAGCGCCGCGGCCGTGGCGTCGAGCACGGCCCGCGTGACGGCGTCGGCGCGGACGCCGGGCAGCGGGGAGCGGGCCGAGACCGCGACGCGCAGCGGGCGCCCCGGGTCGGCCGGCGCGAGGTCGGCCCCGGCCAGGACGGCGGTGGCGAGCGCGAGGTCGGCGACCGTGGTGGCCAGCGCGCCGTTCTCGGCCATGCCCGACCAGTCGTCGAGCCCCACCCCGGCCGGCACCACGTCGCTGCCGGGCTTCAGGGTCACCAGGCCGCACGCGGCCGCGGGCAGCCGCAGCGATCCCATGCCGTCGTTGCCGTGGGCGACCGGGACGCAGCCGGAGGCCACCGCGGCGGCGCTGCCACCGGAGCTGCCGGCCGCCGAGAGGGCGGTGTCCCAGGGGTTGCGGGTGACCGTGCCCGGCCCGTCGGTGGCCGCGTAGAGGCAGAGCTCGGGCACCCGCGTGATGCCGACGACCACGGCGCCGGCCGCGCGCAACCGGGCGACCACCTCGTGGTCGGCGGTCGCCGGGTCGGTCGGGCAGGCGAGCGACCCGTCGGTGCACACCTCGCCGGCCACCTCGACGTTGTCCTTGACCGCCACCGGGACCCCCGCCAGGGGCAGCGTGGCGCGCTCGGGCGCGGCGTCGACGGCGGACGCCTCGGCGAGCGCGGCCTCGGCGCGGACCACGCGGAACGCCCCCACCCGGGCGTCGACGGCGGCGATGTGGTCGAGGTGCGCCCGGACGACGTCGACGGCCGACAGGGCTCCGGAGCGCACGCGCGCCGCGATCTCGGTGGCCGGCAGGCCGACGACCTGAGCAGCGCCCGCAGCTCCGCTAGCGTCCATGACCCAGGAACCTAACCGCGGCCGCTGACACTTTCCGATCGGAGTCCAGATGACCTACACCGGCGACGTCGAGGTGGGCGGGCCGGCCGACGTCCGGGAACTGCCCGGGCTGACGATCACCAAGCTCGCCGTGTCCGAGATGGCCAACAACGTCTACCTGCTGCGCGACGCGGCGACCGGCGAGGCGCTGCTGGTCGACGCGGCGGCCGAGCCGGAGAAGCTGCTCGGGCTCGTCGAGGGCGTCGACCTGCGCACCGTCGTCACCACGCACGGGCACTGGGACCACCACCGCGCGCTGCCCGAGGTGGTCGAGGCGACCGGCGCCGTCACGGTCGCCCACCCGGCCGACGCCGGCGACCTGCCGGTGCCGGTGCGGCGGCCGGTGGAGCACGGCGACACCGTGACCGTGGGCGAGCAGGCGCTCGAGGTCGTGCACCTGCGCGGGCACACGCCGGGCAGCATCGCCCTGGTCTGGCGCGGACCGGAGGGCGCGGGCACCCACGTGTTCACCGGCGACAGCCTCTTCCCCGGCGGCGTCGGCAACACCCAGAAGGACCCGGCGCGCTTCGCCAGCCTGATCGACGACGTCGAGGAGCGGCTGTTCGGCACGCTGCCCGACGGGACGTGGGTCTACCCCGGCCACGGCAAGGACACGACGCTCGGCGCCGAGCGGCCCCACCTCGGGGAGTGGCGCGAGCGCGGCTGGTAGTCGCTGCGCCGGGAACGCGGACGAATCGCCGGGGGGATCGCCGGGTACGGAGGTGCGGGCACGGGGACGTCGACGGACACACCCGGGAGGCGCACGGTGCAGAGCGAGGCGAAGCGGGCGGCGCAGGACGCGCTGTTCGCCGCGATCCAGGACCAGGCCGAGAACAACATGCGGGCCGCGCTGCGGGCGCCGGAGAAGGCCCAGCTGCTGCGGGACCTGGCGGAGGCCTACCGCCTGACCGCCGGCGGCTGGGTGCCGGACGTGCCGCGGCGCAACGGCACGCCCGCGGGGGCCCGGGACGGGAAGCCCGCGGACGACGGGGCGCGCAAGCGGGCGCCCGCCGGCTGAGCCGGCGCCGTCAGCCGCGACCGCGCAGGAAGCGCCTCGCCAGCGGGCACCAGACCGTGCCGCCGGCCGCGATCGCCCGGACCAGCGTGGGCAGGTCCCCCGAGTCCTCGCCCTTGACCAGGTAGCCGGCGACCCCGAGCTCCTCGGCCTCGCTGACCGCGTCGGCGGTGACGGTGCCCGTCAGCATGACCACGCGGGAGCCCGGGCGGGCCGCCAGCAGGTCGCGGGTGGCCTCCAGCCCGTTCCGGCGGGGCATGGCCACGTCCATCAGGACCACGTCGGGATCGGCGCGCAGCGCGGCGTCGACCACCTCCGAGCCGTCGGCGCACTCCCCCACGACGTCGATGTCGTCGGTCTCGGCGAACAGGCTCCCGAGGGCCTCCCGCACGAACGCGTGGTCATCGACGACCAGCACCTTGATCACCGCGCGACCTCCTCGGGGCTCGTCCTCGGGGCACGGCGCACCCGAGGAACGGTCACCCGGGGGAAGACTGCGGCAGCACAGCAGGTGACGGCAGCCGTGGTCGGTGGGCTCTCCCCACCCCGGGGACGTCGTCGGGCGGTCCACCCTCCCCAACGAGCCCCGGGACGAAGGGTTACCCCGCCGCGGACGGGGCGCAACCCGCCGGGGACCGTCCCGGGCCTACTCCCCCTCGAAGAGGGCGACCAGCTCGTCCGCCGTCCCGGCGACGTGCAGGGGGACGACGGACACGGTCCAGGCCGGCCGGCGGTCGTCGAGGGCGACGGCCAGGTCCCACGCCGCGCGGGCGGTCAGCGGGCCGAAGCAGGCGTCGTCCCCGTCGTCACCGACCGCGATCTCGACCAGCCAGGTGTCGGAGAGGTCGGTGGCCAGCTCGGCGAAGTCCGGCTCGGTGCCGTCCTCGGGGTCGGGGGCATCCGCCGGCACGGGGTAGATGAGCGCCATCCGCGGAACGCTACTCAGGCGGTACGGCGCCGCTCAGCCGACGTACCCCTGCCGCACGTCGTCGACGATGCGCGGGCGGTCGAGGGTGGACGGCGGCAGCGACGTCCGCGGCCGGTCGGGCGGGAAGACGCCGGCCGCCTGCAGGGTGGCGTCGTCGAGCGAGCGCAGGGGCGGTGCCGCCGGCGACAGCGCCAGCCCGGGCGCCGGCCCGGCCGCGGCCAGGGTGAAGCCCCAGTCGCCGAAGCTCGGCACGTGCACGTGGTAGGGCGTGGCCGCCAGCCCGGCCGACTCCACCGTGCTCACCGTGCGCCAGTACGCCGTCGGTGTGGAGTACGGGCTGCCGGACTGCACCACCACCAGCCCGTCCGGCGCCAGCACGGTGGACACCAGGCCGTAGAACTCCGTGGAGTACAGCCGCCCGAGCGCCGGGGTGTCGGGGTCGGGCATGTCGACGACGACGGCGTCGAACGGGCCCGCCGGCGAGTCGCGCAGCCAGCGGAAGGCGTCCGCGACGACCACCCGCACCCGCGGGTCGTCCAGCGCGTGCGCGTTCAGCCCGGCCAGACGCGTGCGGGCCAGCTCCAGCACCGCCGGGTCGAGCTCGACCTGCACGACCTCCTCCACCGACGGGTACCGCAGCACCTCCCGCGCGGCCAGCCCGTCGCCCCCGCCCAGCACCAGCACCCGCCGGGGGTCGCGGGCCATCACCGGGTGCACCAGCGCCTCGGTGTAGCGGTGCTCGTCGACGCTGGAGAACTGCAGGTCGCCGTCGAGGTAGAGGCGCAGGTCGGCGCCGCGCTCGGTGAGCACGACCTCCTGGTACCGCGAGCGCTCGGCGGCGACGATCGGGTCGCTGTAGAGCCGCTGCCGCGCGGTGACCTCGATGTCCTCGGCCTGCACGAGCAGCACGCCGAGCGCCGCGGCCGCGGCGACCAGCGCCGTCGCCGCGCCCCGGCGGGCCCACCGCCCCAGCTGCGGGCGGAGCAGGAAGACGGCCACCACCGCCGCGGCCGCCAGGTTGACCATGCCGGTGACGGCGGCGCCGCGCACCTGCCCGGTCAGCGGCAGCAGCAGGAAGGGCCAGGCCAGCCCGCCCAGCAGCGCACCGGCGTAGTCGGCGGCGTTGAGGTCGGCCAGCAGCGAGCCGGAGGTCCGGGCGTCCAGGCCGCTGCGGCCCGACTGCAGCAGCGTCATCAGCAGCGGCACCTCGGCCCCGACCAGCACGCCCAGGACGGCGGTCGCCGCAACCAGCACCGCGCCGCTGGTGCCGTAGAACGAGAACGCGACGTACAGCGTGACGGCGCTGAGCCCGCCGAGGACGCCGAGCAGGATCTCCACGGCCACGAAGGTCGCGGCGGCCCGCCCGAGGAGCGGCTTGACCAGCAGCGCCCCGAGGCCCAGCGCGGCGACGTAGCCGGCGACGATCAGCGACGTCTGGGTGATGCCGCCGCCGGCCAGGCTGGTCGACAGCGTGAGCAGTACCAGCTCGTAGACCAGCCCGCAGGCGGCGCAGACGGCCACCGCGGCCAGCAGCAGCGGCCGCAGCAGCCGGACGCGGGCCGGCGGGCGGGCGACGGTGGCGGCCACGAGCTCGGGGACGGCCTCAGGAGAGCGCGGCGGCGTTCACCGCGCCGATGGCGACCAGGCTCGCGGCGACCGCCCAGCTCGCGCCGCACAGCCTCGGCTCGTTGACCAGGTTGCGCAGGTGGCCGGGCACGAACGCGTCGAGCAGCCGCAGCGCGACCGCCTGCAGGGCGATCCCGACCAGGCCGTAGACCAGCGTGTCGACCAGCCCCTGCGACAGCCCCAGCTCGTCGTCGCTGGTCATGATCGAGGTGACCACGATGATCGCCAGCGCCAGGTGGTTGGCGCCCAGCAGCACCGCCGCGTTGGGGTTGCGGTCGGTGTAGACCTGCGTGCGCAGGTTGCCCGGCGTCAGCAGGTCCAGCACCGCGAAGCCGAGCGCCAGGATCAGGAACCCGACGACGAAGTACAGCAGCGTGGCCACGACGCCGTCGGCCAGGAGCCCCCCGTCCACCGACCCGAAGTCGAGGGCCTGCACGGTCGCGGTCACGCATTCCTCCTAGGAGAGCTGGTCACTTGGCGTCGCCGGGGCCGCCGTCGGAGGCGCCGCCGGCGGGTGAGCCCGGGGTGAAGCCCGGGCCCAGGTAGGCGAAGAAGCCGCTGCGGTAGCGCCGGTCCAGGTCCTCGACCCGGATGCTGCTGCCGTTCGTCGCGGGGCTCACGGTCACGATGTCGTCGTCGTAGCGCAGGTACTCGTTGCCGCCGTCGGCGGCGCGGGCCGCCGGCCGCACCGCGTCGGCGATCCGGGCGGTGACGGTGCCGACCGGGTCCGGCGAGGAGTACGTGCGGGTGTCCCCCGACCCGGTGCCGTTGCCGAACGTGTCGTCGAGGTAGCCGCGCACCTGGGTGTCGCTGCCCCCGCAGCCGGCCAGCACCACGAGGGCGACCAGCAGCGCCCCTGCCCAGCGGCGCGCCCTCACGGCGTCCACCGGCTGCTCGTCGTCACGACCACGCCGTGCTCCTCCCCCGGGTACAGGTGCCAGCTCTCCCACCGCCAGCCGCCCCCGGGCAGGGCGGCGGCGGTGAGGGCGGTGACCGCGCCGTCCCCGCCGGGGAAGGCGCCGCACAGCCAGGCGGGGTCGGTCTCCGCGAGCTCGTGCAGCCGCCGCGCCTGCGCCTCGAGCTCGGCGCGCGGCACCTCGCGGGTCTCCGACATCAGCCGGTGGGCGCCGGAGCGGGCCGAGCGCGGCAGCCGGGTGCCGCCGGCGGCGACCGCGTCGCAGGACACCTGCTCGGTCAGCACGGCGCCGGGCACCGACGCCGTCACCACGTGCGAGGCGCCGAGGACGCCGAGGGTGAGCGAGCCGCCGCGGCCGTCGGACAGGGTGAGCTCCGCCAGCGCGGCCGGGGCGGGGACGTCGAGGACGAGCCCGAGCGCGTCGGCGCGGACGTCGCGGGGGACGACGTCCAGGAGGTGCACGGTCATGCCTCGGGGGTCCGGTGGTAGACGATCAGCTCGCCGAGGGAGACGGCGCGGCCGGTCGAGACCTCCCACGACTGGGTCTCCGCCCAGCGCTCGAAGGCGATCAGGCCGGTGCCGTCGGCGGTCTTGTAGTCGGCGTAGTCCATGACGCCGCTGGGGGCGGTGCCCGTGGTGCCCTCGGCGGTGTAGCGCGCCCGGCCGCGCTCGACCTGGCGGTGCACCCGGTCGTCGAGCACGACGTCGCCGCCCGGGACGAGGTTCGTGCCCTCGCGGCGCATCCACAGGGTCATCTCGAGGTCGCCCTCGTCGTCCTCGACGGTGAGCCAGCGGCGCCCGGTCGACCCGTCGAGCAGGTGCTCGCGCCAGACGACCCCGCCCTCCTCCAGCGTGATCGTGCCCCGCACGACGTGGTCGATCCCCGCGTAGGTGATCACGTCGCCGGGGCCGATCTTGTGCGGGTCGTAGAGCTCGGGCTGGTCGGCCAGCGGGTCGACCCGGCGCGGCGGCGGCGCCGTGCGCGCGCGGCGGGCCCGCAGGACCACCACGACCACGCCGACCACCACGGCCAGCACCAGGACGACGAGCAGCACCTCGGTCATCGAGCGGGGGTCTCCTGCGGTCGTCGGTGGGGAACGGCGGAACCGTATCGCTTCGTGCGGGCGCGCCGGGGCTCCGTCCCCGCGGCGTGTGGATCAGCCGGCGCGCAGCTCGTGCTGCCGGCCGGGCGCGAGGAAGGCGAGCAGCCGGGCCCCCTCCCCGGCCAGCTCCTCGCGCTGCGGCCCGGTCAGCGGCAGCGACGGCCGCACGTGCAGCACGGTGGCGTCGCCGTCGCGCCGGGCCGACCAGGTGGCCGAGACCAGTCCGTCGACGAGCACGGTGCCGGTCCAGCCGCCGGGGCCGCCGTCCAGCCGGACGTGGTCGGCGTCGGCCACCACCCGCGCGCGGTCGGCGTGGGACAGCGTCACGTTGTCGTACTCGGCGAGGAAGCGGACCGGCGCGGGGATGTCGGGGGGAGGCAGCGGGGCGCCGGGCACGTCGACGAGCTCGGCGCCGTCCTCGGTGCGGAACCGGCGCAGCCGCGGGCCCAGGCGGTCGACGACCTCGCGCAGCCGGGTCAGCCCGCACCAGGCCTGCACGTCGCGCACCGTGGCCGGGCCGAACGCGGCCAGGTAGCGCAGCACGACGTCGTCGACCGACGCCGGACCGGGCCCCTCCCCCAGCCAGGCCGCGGTCGGCGCCATCACCGCCGCGCCGGTGCCGGTCCACGTGCCGCGCGGCGGCGGCTGCACCCACGGCACCCGGTAGCTGGCGACGAAGGCGACCGCCTCGGCGTCGACGTCGGGGTGCCGGGCCGCGAGCGCGCGGGTCAGCTCGGCGCGGCCCATCGGCCGCTCGGTGAGCAGGCCGGCGGCCTCGTCCAGCAGCGCGGAGACGTCCTGCCCGCGCAGCCGCTGCCCCCACACGGTGCTCGCCACCGTGCGCTCCAGGACCGGCTGCAGCAGCGGCCGCAGGGCGAGCGCGTCGGCGGCGGTGACCAGGTGGATCGTCGTGCGCATGAGCTGCGTGCGCACCGCCCGGCGGGACACCAGCAGCTCGTCGAGCTCCGCGGGGTCGTAACCGGCCAGCCGGTCCCACAGCGCCAGGTGCGGCACCCGGGGCACCTGCGCCTGCAGCCCGACCAGGTCCTCGAGCACGCGCGCCACCGGCCGCCCGACCCGCTCCAGCAGCAGCTGCCGGGCGAGGGTCGCGCGGCCGAGGGCCCGCCGGCCGAGGACGTCGCTCAGAGCTGGATGCCCCGGGTGACCGCGCCGTCCACCACCAGGTGGGTGCCCGTGGTGAAGCTGGAGACGGGGCTGGAGAGGAACACCACCGCCTTGGCGACCTCGTGCGGCGTGCCCATCCGCCCGGTCGGGTTCGCGGCCAGCACCTGCGCGTACAGGTCGGGCAGGTTCTGCTCGGCGCCGTGCCAGAACCCGCCCTCGAAGTAGGTGTTGCCCGGGGAGACCACGTTGGCCCGCACCCCCCGGCCGGCGAGCTGCAGCGCCAGGCCGGCGATGTAGCCGACGATCGCCGTCTTCATCGTCGCGTAGGGGCCCGCGGCGAAGTCCGCCTCGCGCCCGGAGACGCTGGAGATGGCCACGATCGACCCGCGGCCGCTCGCCTCGAGGTGCGGCAGGGCGGCCCTGCTGAGGCGCACCGTGTGCATCAGGTCCGTCTCGAACCCCGTGTACCAGTTCTCCTCGGTGTCGGGGACGGCGATCGCGCTGACGTTGGCGACGACGGCGTCGAGCCCGCCCAGGCGCCCGGCGGCCTCCTCCACCCAGGCGGTGAGCGCCGCGCCGTCCCGGACGTCGAGCTGCACCCCGCGGGCGCCGGGCACGGCCTTCTCGGTCGCCTCGATCTCGGCCGCGTCGCGGGCGCAGAACTCGACGGTGGCGCCCTCGTCGGCGAACGTCTCGACGATCGCCCGGCCGATGCCGCGGGTGCCCCCGGTGACGAGCACGCGGGAGCCGGTCAGCTGCAGGTCCATGGGTGTCCTCTCAGAGCAGGGATGTGGCGCGGGAGCGGAGCTCGGCGTGCAGGCCGCCGTAGGCGGCGGCGGGCGGGAGCAGCGCCTTGGCCGCCTTGACCACGGCGCTGTAGTTGGCGTCGACGACGTTGGCGATCGGCACCTCGGTGATCTGGGAGAGCAGCTGGTAGGCGTCCATCGGGTGCAGGCCGTAGAGCTCCTCGAACCAGCGCACCAGCTCGACCTGGCCGATCCGCCAGGCGTCCTCGAGCGGCCGGCTGGAGCCGACGGTCATCCAGTGGGTGTCGTCCTCCAGCCGCGGCCAGGCGGGCGCCCCGCCCTTGACCAGCTCGACGACCAGCGTCGTCGTCATGGCGCCCTCGACGGCGGTGCCGCAGGCCTCGCCCTCACCCTGCCGGTAGTGGCCGTCGCCCACGGAGAACAGCGCGCCCTCGACGTTGACGCCGAGGAAGCAGGTGGTGCCGGGGCGCATCTGCGGGGTGTCCATGTTGCCGCCGAACCGCTCGGGGACCAGCGAGCTGCGCACCTCTCCCCCGGGCGGCGCGACGCCGACCGTGCCCAGCATGGGCGCCACCGGCAGCTCGACGGAGAGCTCGCTGTGCCGCGCGGCGAAGGTGACGGTGCCCCGCGCGCGGTCGAGCTCGTAGATCCAGGTGGTGTCGGGCAGCGCGTCCTGCAGGGTCGCCGTCCGGTCGGTGCTGGTCAGGCCGCCGAAGAACGGGATGGCCGCCGAGGCCCCCCAGTCGCGGGCCGGCTCCATGGCGACGAAGTGCAGCGCGAGGGTGTCGCCGGGCTCGGCGCCCTCCACGTAGAAGGGGCCGGTCTGCGGGTTGACGAAGCGCAGGTCGACCTTCTCGCTCGACAGGTCGGTGACCGAGCGCAGCGCGCCGCAGAACGCGTCGTCGGACCACAGGCGCAGCACCGACCCGGGGGTGACCTTCCGCAGCGGGGCGACGCCGCCGAAGGTGAAGGCGTACTGCTCGAACGAGGGCACGATCTCGACGACGTCCATGGCGCACCTTAGAAGGACCCCCTCGCCCCCCGCCGCTCGTTCCTCGCGCCGGGCCCCTGCGAGGGCCGTTCCGGCAGTGCCTCAGGGACGCAGACGGGCCCGCTCCGGGGTCAGCTCCGCCACGCCGACGACGCCGAGCAGCTGCATCGTGCGCGCGACCTCCCGCGCGAGGACGTCGACGGCCCGCTGCACGCCGCGCTCGCCGCCGGCCATGAGCCCGTAGAGGTAGGCCCGCCCGACCAGGCAGGCGCGGGCCCCCAGGGCCACCGCGGCGACGACGTCGGCGCCGTCGAGGACGCCGCCGTCCACGTACACCTCGGCGCGGTCGCCGACCGCCCGCACGACGCCCGGCAGCTGCTCCAGCGGGGTGGGCGCGCGGTCGAGCTGGCGCCCGCCGTGGTTGCTGACGACGACGGCGTCGGCCCCGGCGTCCACCACGGCCCGGGCGTCGTCGGCGCCCATGACCCCCTTGACCACCAGCGGGCCGCCCCAGGACTCCTTGAGCGCGGCGACGTCGGCGAGCGTGGCCGCGGGCTCGAAGACCCGGTCGACCAGCTCGGCGACGGTGCCGCCCCACGAGCGCAGGGAGGCGAACTCCAGCGGCGGGGTGGTGAGCAGGTCGACCCACCAGCGCGGGTGGACGGCGGCGTTGGCGACCGTGCGCAGGGTGAGCGCCGGCGGGATCGAGAAGCCGTTGCGGACGTCGCGCAGCCGCGGTCCGGCGACCGGGGTGTCGACGGTGAGCACCAGCGCCTCGTAGCCCGAGGCCCGGGCCCGCTCGACCAGGGCCCGGCTGGCCTCGCGGTCGCGCCAGAGGTAGAGCTGGAACCACCGGCGGGCACCCGGGGCCGCCGCCGCCAGCGCCTCGACCGACGTCGTCCCCATGGTGGACAGGGCGTAGGGGATGCCGGTCCGCTCGGCGACGCGGCCCACGGCGGCCTCGCCCTCGGTGTGCATCAGCCGGGTGAAGCCGGTGGGCGCGAGCACCAGCGGCAGCGCCGCCGGCGCGCCCAGGACCGTCGTCGACGGGTCGACCACGCTGACGTCGCGCAGCACCCGGGGGCAGAACTCGACGCGCTCGAACGCCTCGCGGGACCGGCGCAGGGAGACCTCGGCACCGGCCGCGCCGTCGGCGTAGTCGAACACCGCGCGCGGCACGCGGCGGCGGGCGATCTCCCGCAGGTCGCCGATCGTCGCCGCCCTCGCCAGCCGCCGGTCGGTGGCGTCGCCCGTCAGCCGCCGCGGCCGGACGAGCTCGCGGAACTCCGACCACCTCGGCACCCGGCGCTCGACCACGGCCCCACCCTGCCGCCGGTCAGCACTCCTCGTCCAGGTGGAGCAGGGCGTAGGCGGCCAGCCAGTGCTCCACCGCGTAGTCGCTGCCGCTCACGTGGGCCAGCTCGGGCTCGGCGTGCGCGCGGGCGGTCTCCAGCAGGAGCCCCGCGGCCTCGGGGACGTGCGCGGCGAGCCGGCGCAGCGCCCACGCCCGGCTGAGGTTGAGCCCGTGCAGGTGGGCGGTCTGGCCGTCGCCGGAGTCGGCGACGACGGCGGGCTCGAACAGCGGCCGCTCCGCCAGACCGGGCAGGAATCCGCGCAGCCAGGCCCGGAACTCCCCGGCCGGCAGCACCTCGGCCATCAGCACGGCCTCGGTGAGCACCGGGGAGAGGAAGTCGGCGCCGGACGGCTCCCACCGGACCGGGGCGTCGGTGTCGGCGAGGAACCAGCGCCGGGCGGCGTCCTCGATCGCCCGCAGCGCGCCGTCGTCGCCGGCGGCGGCCCGCCGCCGGGCGGAGGGCAGCGAGCGGACCAGCCCGAAGGCGCTGTTCGGGTGGACGCCGTGCCGCACCGGGTACGGCGCCCGGGGCAGCCAGACCTCCAGCGCGTCGAGGAAGTGGTCGGCCAGCGGCTGCAGCGCCGCCGCCCAGGGCGCGGCCTCCGGCCAGGCCGCCGCCTCCTCGTGCAGGGTCAGCGCCCAGCCCCAGCCGTACGGCCGCTGGGCGCCGGGGTGCGCGGCGTGGTGGGCGACCTCGGCCGCGACGGCGTCCGGCGTGAGGTGCTCGTCGAGCACGGCCCGGACCGCCGCGCCGTCGACCTCGTCGGGGACGCGGCGCAGCAGGCGGAGGAGCACCCAGTGCATCTCCACGGCGGAGTGCCAGTCGTAGCTGCCGTAGAAGGCGGGGTGGCGGTCCCGCGGCCGCTCCGGAGCCGCGCCGGGCGCCCGGTAGAGCACGCGCAGGTCGTACGGGAACTCGGTCCGGACGGTGCGCAGCGCCGTGGCGGCGAGCTCGGCGGCCGCGGCGCGCAGCCCGGTCACGGCACGCGGGTGGAGCGGACCGACAGCGGCGCCGGGTCCACCGGCTCACCGGTGTCGAGCTCGGGGGTCGCGACCGCCGGCGGCAGCTCCACCGCGCCGCGGTTCTGCGGCGTCGGCAGCCAGCGCGCCCACCACCGCAGCACGTGCTCGAGCCGGGCGAGCCGGTGCTTGGGCCGGCCCGACCGCGACAGCTCGTGCCCCTCGCCCGGGAACAGCAGCAGCTCGGTGGGGACGTCGCGGCGCTTGAGCGCGACGTAGAGCCGCAGCCCCTGCTCCACGGGGCAGCGCCAGTCCTCCTCGGAGTGGATGACCAGCGTGGGCGTCCTGATCTTCTCGACCGTGGTCATCGCGCTCTGCGTCGCGATCCGCTCCGGGTCGGTGCCGAGGTACTGGTCGGGGAAGAACCACCCGATGTCGGAGGAGCCGACGAAGCTCACGGGGTCGACGAACGCCCGCTCGCTGATGCCGGCGACGAACCGCGTCGTGCGGCCGAGCAGCAGCGTCGTCATGTAGCCGCCGTACGAGCCGCCCATGATCCCGACGCGGTCGGCGTCGAGCCGCGGGTCCTCCAGGGCGGCGTCGAGGAAGGCGAGGACGTCGTCGGCGTCGAGGGTGCCCCACCGGCCCTGGATCGCCCGGCCGTGCGCCTGCCCGTAGCCCGACGAGCCGCGCGGGTTGCACTGCACGACCGCGTAGCCGGCGGAGACGTAGGTCTGGGTCTCGTCGAACAGCGTCCAGCCGTACTGCGCGAAGGGCCCGCCGTGGATGGTCAGCAGCACGGGGTGCGGGCCCGGGCCGTCGGGCACGGTGACCCAGCCGTGGACGGGGTAGCCGTCGGGCGCGGTCGCCGTGCGCTCGGTCATGCGGTGCACGCGGCCGGTGGCGCCGAGCTCGCGGCCGAAGGAGGTGAGCAGCCGCCGCCGTCCGGGGGTGATCGCGACGAGCTCGCCGGCCGACCGGTCGTGCGCGACCGTCGCCACCACGACGCCGCCCCCGGCGGCGAACCCGCGGACGGTGAACGGCCCGTCGACCAGGGCCACCGGGTCGCCGCCGTCGAGCGGCACCTGCAGCAGCTCCACCGCGCCGCGGCGCTCCACGCCGAACAGCGCGGCGCCGTCGGCGAGCACCGTCGTCGGCGTCTCGTCGCCGCGCTGGTGCTCCTCGGGGTCCAGCAGCGGCTCCAGCGGCCCGCCGGCGGCGTCGACCCGGCAGAGCGTCGCCTGGCTGCCGACGAAGCCGAGGCCGTCGGGGCCGAGGTCGGGCACGGCGGTCAGGTAGACCGTCCGGCCGGTCCGGTCCCACGCGGGGCGGGAGCAGTCGCCCCGGGACCGCGTGATCCGGCGCAGCTGCGAGCCGTCGGGGCGCACGGCGTACACGTCGGTGACCAGGTCGCGGTCGGCGCGCTCGTGCCGCGCGGAGACGAACGCCAGCTCGGTGCCGTCCGGGCTCCAGGCGACGTCGGTGCAGTCGGCGTCGCCGGTGGTGACCTGCACCGGCGGGGCGGGCGCCGCCGCGTCGTCACCGCCGTCGTCGGGCAGGGCGACGACGAAGACCTGGCTGCGCCGGTCGGCCACGAAGCCGACGGCGTCGCGGCGGAACTGGAACGTGGTGATCAGCCGCGGCGGCTCCGCCTCCGGCCCGACCCCGTCGACGGTGCCGTAGCGGCCCTCCTCGGGCACGCGGGCGACGTAGGCCAGCCGGCGCGAGTCGGGCGACCAGACCGGGGCGCCGGCGCCCAGCGGGCAGTCGGTGAGCCGGCGGGCCGTGCCGCCCGCCGTCGGCAGCACGTGCACCTGGGGCCGGCCGCCGGGCGGCGCGGAGAGGTAGGCCAGCCAGCGGCCGTCCGGCGAGAACGCCGGCGCGCTGTCGCGCCCCCCGGAGGTCAGCGGCCGCGCCGGGGCGGAGCCGTCGGTGGGCACCGCCCACAGCTGGCCGCGGTACTCGTCGGCGTCGAGGTCGAGCCGGGTGACGGCCACCACGGCGATCCGGCCGTCCGGCGAGACGGTGGGGACGCCGGGGATCCGCAACAGCGAGAGGTCGTTCGGCCGCACGACGGCGACGCTAACCCAGCGGCCGGCGCCGGTGGATCCTGAGCACCGCTAACGGGTGAGCCGTAGCCTCTCCCCCGTGACTCGGCGAGTGTTCTCCGGTGGGCAGGTCTTCGACGGCACGGGGAGCCCCGCCGCCCGCGCGGACGTCGTGGTGGAGGACGGCCGCGTGCTCGAGGTCGGCCTCGGCCTGGACGGCGACGAGGCGGTCGACTGCTCCGGCGCGACGCTGTTCCCCGGGTTCTTCGACTGCCACGTGCACGTGATGATGAGCGGCGTCGACGTGCTGCGTCAGCTGCAGACGCCGTTCAGCTACCCGTTCTTCGAGGCGGTGCACAACCTCCGGCGCACCCTGGCGCAGGGGATCACCCACGTCCGCGACGCCGGCGGGGCCGACCTGGGCGTCGCCGAGGCGGTGCGCACCGGGCTGGTCACCGGCCCGCGGATGCAGATCTCGATCAGCATGATCAGCCAGACCGGCGGCCACGGCGACGGCTGGCACGTCTGCGGCGCCGACGTCCCCCACCTGCAGCCGCACCCGGGCCGGCCGCGCACGATCGTCGACGGCCCGGACGAGATGCGGCGGAAGGTCCGCGAGCTGGTGCGCGCGGGCGCCGACGTGCTGAAGGTCGCCACGAGCGGCGGCGTCCTCTCGGCCCGCGACGACCCGCAGCACCCGCACTTCCGCCGGGCCGAGCTCGACGTCCTGGTGGAGGAGGCCGAGGCGGCCGGGATCGCGGTGATGGCGCACGCGCAGAGCACCGCGGGGATCAAGGCCGCCGTCCGCGCCGGGATCCGGTCGATCGAGCACGGCATCTTCCTCGACGAGGAGGCGATCGACCTCATGCTCGAGCGCGGCACGTGGCTGGTGCCGACGCTGGCGGCGCCGCGGGCGGTGCTCGACGCCGTCGCGGCCGGCGCCGCGCTGCCCGAGGCGATGCTGGCCAAGGCCGTGGCCGTGCAGAAGGTGCACGACGCCTCGGTGGCGCGGGCGGCGGAGGCCGGCGTGCGCATCGCGATGGGCACCGACACCGGCGTCGGCCCGCACGGCACCAACCTGGGCGAGCTGGCGCTGATGGCCGCCGTCGGGATGAGCCCCGAGGAGGTGTGGCGGGCCACCACGCTGGAGGCCGCCCGGCTGCTGCGGGTGGACAACGGCTACGGCAGCCTCGAGCCGGGCAAGGTGGCCGACCTGGTGGTGCTCGACGGCGACCCGGGCGACCTGAAGGGGCTGGCCGACCGGGTGCGCGAGGTCTACCGCGACGGGCAGCTGGTCGCCGCGGGCGGGGCGACGGTGGAGACCGGCGTCGCCCCGCCGCGCGACCGGCTCTAGCCCCGCCGTTCCCGGGCCGGGTCGTCGTCGGTGGCGGCGATCCGCGGCTCGGCCTCGGCCAGCGCCTCGGGCCCGCGGGAGGGGATGCGCTCGGCCTCCTCGGGCTCGACGACCGGCTCCTCCCGCGCCACGAACTGGCCGCGGGTCTTCAGCAGGCTGGCGACGGTGGCGATCAGCAGCACGCCGATGATCACCGACAGCGACAGCCAGATCGGGATCGTGGGCACCGCCTCGATGTGCTCGCCGCCGTTGATGAACGGCAGCGTGTTCTCGTGCAGGGCCTCCATCACCAGCTTGACGCCGATGAAGGCGAGGATCACCGCCAGGCCCAGCGACAGGTAGACCAGCCGCTTGAGCAGGCCGCCGAGCAGGAAGTACAGCTGCCGCAGGCCCATGAGCGCGAACACGTTCGCGGTGAAGACGATGAACGCCTCGCGGGTGAGCCCGAAGATCGCCGGGATCGAGTCGAGGGCGAAGATCAGGTCCGTCGTCCCCAGGGCGAGGAAGACGACGATCATCGGCGTCCAGTACTTCTTGCCGTCGCGGGTGACGCGGATCTTCGCGCCCTCGAAGTCCTGGGTGATCGGCAGGATCTTGCGCATCCGCCGGATGAGCGCGTTCTCCTCGTAGTCGTCCTCCTCGCCGCGGTGCCGGACGAGGTTGATCGCCGTGTACACGAGGAAGACGCCGAAGATGTAGAACACCCAGCTGAAGCGGGCGATGATCGCCGCGCCCAGCAGGATGAAGATGCCGCGCAGGACGAGCGCGATGATGATGCCGACCATCAGCGCTTCCTGCTGCAGGTGCCGCGGCACCCGGAAGCGGGCCATGATGATCACGAAGACGAAGAGGTTGTCCACCGAGAGCGAGTACTCGGTGAGCCAGCCGGCGTAGAACTCCGTGGCCCGCGTCGCGTCGGTGACCAGCAGGAACAGCACGCCCCAGAGCAGGGCCAGGGCGACGTAGAAGCTCACCCACAGGCTCGCCTCCTTGATGGAGGGCTCGTGCGGGCGGCGGGCGACGATGGCGAGGTCGGCGAGCAGCAGGACCGTGAGCCCCACGAACGTCGAGATCTCGAACCACACGGGGAGCTGATCCACGGGTCCTCACCTTAGGTGCCGGGCGCTGCGCGTGCCGGGCGCACCCGCAGGCGGTGGTCGGTCGGGTCGGCCGGCGTCGGGGGTCGGGTACCCCCGACGCCGGCCGTTCGATCAGGTGCGCGTGCCGCCCGTCGGCAGCGGCAGGTCCTCGGCCCCGCCCTCCTCGCCGGCGGCCACGGGGGCGGACGGCGCCGGGGCCGACGTGGCCGGGGCCGGCGCGGTCCGGCTCGCGGTCACGGCCCGCGCCCGGTCGCGGCGGTCCTTGGCCAGGCTGGCCACGGTGGTGACCAGCAGGGTCACCAGGATGACCGTCAGCGAGAGCCAGGTGGGCACCTCGGGGATCACCGTCACGTGCTCCCCGCCGTTGAGGAACGGCAGCTCGTTGGTGTGCAGCGCGTGGATGAGCAGCTTGATCCCGATGAAGCCGAGGATCACGGCCAGCCCGTAGTGCAGGTACACCAACCGGTCGAGCAGGCCGTCGATGAGGAAGAACAGCTGCCGCAGACCCAGCAGCGAGAACGCGTTGGCGGCGAAGACCAGGAACGTCTCCTGGGTCAGCCCGAAGATCGCCGGGATCGAGTCGACGGCGAACAGGATGTCGGCGCTGCCGATGGCGACCAGGGCGACGGCGAGCGGGGTGATGAAGCGCTTGCCGTCGATCCGCGTCGTCAGCTTGTCGCCGTGGTACTCGTCGGTCGTGGGCAGGAACCGGCGGGTGAACCGCAGGACGCCGTTCTCGTGGTACTCCTCCTCGCCCTGGTGCCCGCCGCGGGCCTGCGCCACCGCGGTCCAGATGAGGAAGGCGCCGAACAGGTAGAAGACCCAGCTGAACTGCTCGATCGCGGCCGCGCCGACGAAGATGAACAGCGTCCGCAGCGCGAGGGCGAAGACGATGCCGTAGAGCAGCACCTTCTGCTGCAGCGCCCGGGGCACCGCGAAGCTGGACATGATCAGCACGAACACGAACAGGTTGTCGACCGACAGGCTCTTCTCGGTCAGGTACCCGGCGAAGTACTCCCCGCCGTACTGGGCGCCGTAGAAGGCGAGGACGAGCAGGCCGAAGACGATGGCGATCGCGACGTAGGCGATCGACCAGATCGCCGACTCGCGGAGGGTCGGCTCGTGCGGTCGGCGGTGGCCGAGCAGGTCGAAGACGACCATCGCCACGACCGCCCCGACCGTGACGGCCCAGACCCAGAACGGGACATCCATGCGGCAACTACCTCCGGTGACTGGCGTGCGTCAGTGACCGGAGGTCTCTCCCACCGCCCCTCGTCGGGCGGCCGACGGGCCGGGGACCTGCTGGTCCCGTACTGACGACGCCGCCGCGTGGGGATACTCCCCTCCACGTGCGGACCCGCGGCGCCGGGCAGGCGTCATCGCCCGCGCGTTCCCGTGGGTCCACCGCCTGCAACGCGCCGCCCCGGGGAGGAGTTCCCGGCGGTGGCTACGCCGGCGGGCGCCTGCTCCTGGGCAGCGCGGCGACGATCGCCTCGTAGGAGGAGTCGACCAGCTCGCGCACCTCGTCGTCGGGGACGCCGCCGGTCCACTCGACGGCGTTCCAGCCGTAGCGGCCGACGTAGGAGCTCGTGGTGATCGCGCCGGGGTAGCGCTCGCGCCACTCCGCGGCCTCCTCGGCGTCGCGGCCGCACTTGAGCCCGACGGTGCCGCCGTCGAGGCCGATGAAGGCGAACGCCTTGCCGCCGACCTTGGCCACCAGCTCCGCCTCACCCCACGGGTAGGTCTCCTCGGCGCCGGGCTTGGCCAGGCAGTAGGCGACCAGCTCGTCGCGGGTCATCAGGCGTGGGCGGCGTCGAGCTGGCGGAGCTCCTTCTTGAGCTCGGCCAGCTCGTCGCGCAGCCGGGCGGCGACCTCGAACTGCAGCTCCCGCGCCGCGGCGAGCATCTGGTCGTTCATCTGCGTGATG
Organism: Geodermatophilus sp. SYSU D00815; assembly: GCF_054050035.1. Classification (NCBI taxonomy): domain Bacteria; kingdom Bacillati; phylum Actinomycetota; class Actinomycetes; order Geodermatophilales; family Geodermatophilaceae; genus Geodermatophilus; species Geodermatophilus sp. SYSU D00815. Next base: position 83,715 of record NZ_JBJGYO010000010.1, read on the forward strand.
AGGTCGGCCAGCTCGTTGCGCGGCAGCCCCTGCACGTCGATGGCGCCCGCCTTGCCCTTGGCCGCCTTGCTCGACAGCCCCGGCACCGGGGCCTTGCCGCGGGACTGCTGCCGGCCGGACCCGCCGACCAGCTCCGCCCCGCCGTCCTCCGCCTCGCGGTAGATGCCGTCGAGGATGTCGACGATCTTCTTGCGCAGCGGCTGCGGGTCGATGCCGTGCTCGCGGTTGTAGGCGATCTGCTTCTCGCGCCGGCGGTTGGTCTCCTCGATGGCGGTGGCCATCGACGGGGTGACCGTGTCGGCGTACATGTGCACCTGTCCGGAGACGTTGCGGGCCGCGCGGCCGATCGTCTGGATCAGCGAGGTGCCCGACCGGAGGAAGCCCTCCTTGTCGGCGTCGAGGATGGCGACCAGCGACACCTCGGGCAGGTCGAGGCCCTCGCGCAGCAGGTTGATGCCGACGAGCACGTCGTACTCGCCCTGCCGCAGCTCGCGCAGCAGCTCCACCCGGCGCAGGGTGTCGACCTCCGAGTGCAGGTAGCGCACCTTGATGCCGAGCTCGAGCAGGTAGTCGGTGAGGTCCTCGGCCATCTTCTTGGTCAGCGTGGTGACCAGCACCCGCTCGTCCTTCTCGGTGCGCACCCGGATCTCGTGCACCAGGTCGTCGATCTGGCCCTTGGTCGGCTTGACCACGACCTCGGGGTCGACCAGGCCGGTCGGGCGGATGACCTGCTCGACGAACTCGCCGCCGGTGCGGCCCAGCTCGTAGGGGCCGGGGGTGGCGGAGAGGTAGACCGTCTGCCCGATCCGCTCCTGGAACTCCTCCCAGCGCAGCGGGCGGTTGTCCATGGCCGAGGGCAGCCGGAAGCCGTGCTCGACGAGCGTGCGCTTGCGGCTCATGTCGCCCTCGTACATGCCGCCGATCTGCGGCACGGTCACGTGCGACTCGTCGATGACCAGGAGGAAGTCGTCGGGGAAGTAGTCGAGCAGGCAGGAGCCCGCGCTGCCGGCGGCGCGGCCGTCGATGTGCCGCGAGTAGTTCTCGATGCCGGAGCAGAACCCGACCTGGCGCATCATCTCGATGTCGTAGGTGGTGCGCATGCGCAGCCGCTGCGCCTCCAGCAGCTTGCCCTGCCGCTCGAGCTCGGCCAGCCGCTGCTCGAGCTCGGCCTCGATGCCGCGGATGGCCCGCTCCATGCGGTCGGGGCCGGCGACGTAGTGGGTGGCCGGGAAGACGAAGATCTCGTCGACCTCACGGACCACCTCGCCGGTGAGCGGGTGCAGGTAGTACAGCCGCTCCACCTCGTCGCCGAACATCTCGACCCGGACGGCGAGCTCCTCGTAGACCGGGAAGATCTCGATCGTGTCGCCGCGGACCCGGAAGGTGCCGCGGGTGAACGACAGGTCGTTGCGCGTGTACTGCTCGGTGACCAGGGTGCGCAGCAGGTCGTCGCGGTCGCGCTCCTCCCCCACGCGCAGCCGCAGCGCCCGGTCGACGTACTCCTGCGGCGTGCCCAGGCCGTAGATGCAGGAGACGGTGGCGACCACGATCACGTCGCGGCGGGTGAGCAGGCTCATCGTCGCCGAGTGCCGCAGCCGCTCGACCTCCTCGTTGATCGAGGAGTCCTTCTCGATGTAGGTGTCGGTCTGCGGGACGTAGGCCTCGGGCTGGTAGTAGTCGTAGTACGAGACGAAGTACTCGACGGCGTTGTCGGGGAACAGCTCCCGGAACTCGTTGGCCAGCTGGGCGGCGAGGGTCTTGTTCGGCGCCATGACCAGCGTCGGCCGCTGGACCTGCTCGACCAGCCAGGCGGTGGTCGCCGACTTGCCGGTGCCGGTGGCGCCGAGCAGGACGACGTCCTTCTCGCCGGCGTTGACGCGCTCGGCGAGCTCCTTGATGGCCGTCGGCTGGTCGCCCGAGGGCTCGAACTCGCTGACGACGCGGAAACGCCCCTGGGTGGGCCGGATGTCGGTCTTCGCGCGCACGAGCACGACGGTACGTCGCCGGTGTGACAGAACGGGTCGCTGAGCGCCCTGGTGCCCGCGGGACCGGTCGGCCGCGCCCGGCTACTTGTCCTGCCCGCGGCCTCCGCCTAGGTTGCGTGTCGCAGCAGCGGTGCCCGTCGAGGACCAGCGCCACCCGGATGCCGGGCGAGGTCGGACCCCGGCGGGCGCCGCTCTCCCCCTCCCGCGGGTGACCCCGCTCTCCTCTCCCCGATCCAGGTGTGCGGCAGGCTCGCGCCGGGCACAGCGCCCGGCGAGCCCGTACTGACCTCCTCCCCCATCCCCGGGGAGGGAGGCCACTGCCCTCCCCACGGAGGGCCGCCGCAGGAGGATCGACCCGCATGACACAGGTGTGGCCCGGCACCGCCTACCCGCTGGGTGCCACGTACGACGGCACCGGCACCAACTTCGCGATCTTCAGCGAGGTGGCCGAGAGGGTGGAGCTGTGCCTCTTCGACGAGGAGGGCGCCGAGGAGCGCATCCCCCTCGAGGAGATGGACGGCTTCGTCTGGCACGCCTTCCTGCCCGGCGTCCAGCCGGGGCAGCGCTACGGCTTCCGGGTCCACGGCCCGTACGACCCGGAACAGGGGCTGCGCTGCAACCCGAACAAGCTGCTGCTCGACCCGTACGCCAAGGCGATCGACGGCCAGGTCGACTGGGACGAGGCGTGCTTCGGCTACCGGTTCGGCACCGGCGAGCGCAACGACGACGACTCGGCGCCGCACATGCCGAAGTCCGTCGTGGTCAACCCGTACTTCGACTGGGGCGTGGACCGCCCGCCGCGGATCCCGTACCACAAGAGCGTCATCTACGAGGCCCACGTCAAGGGCCTGACGATGACCCACCCGCGCATCCCCGAGGAGATCCGCGGCACCTACTCGGCGGTGGCCCACCCGGCGATCGTCGAGCACCTCCAGGAGCTGGGCGTCACCGCCATCGAGCTGATGCCGGTGCACCAGTTCGTGCAGGACGACACCCTCCTGCAGAAGGGCCTGCGCAACTACTGGGGCTACAACACGATCGGCTTCTTCGCCCCGCACAACGAGTACGCGACGGCGACCGACGGCCAGCAGGTGCAGGAGTTCAAGGGCATGGTCCGCGCCCTGCACGAGGCCGGCATCGAGGTCATCCTCGACGTCGTCTACAACCACACGGCCGAGGGCAACCACATGGGCCCGACGCTGTCGTTCAAGGGCATCGACAACCGGGCCTACTACCGGCTGGTCGAGGACGACCCGCAGTACTACATGGACACCACGGGCACCGGGAACTCGCTCAACGTCCGCACGCCGCAGTCGCTGCAGCTGATCATGGACTCGCTGCGCTACTGGGTCACGGAGATGCACGTCGACGGCTTCCGCTTCGACCTCGCCTCGACCCTGGCCCGCCAGTTCCACGAGGTCGACCGGCTGTCGGCGTTCTTCGACCTGGTGCACCAGGACCCGGTGGTCAGCCAGGTCAAGCTGATCGCCGAGCCGTGGGACGTCGGCGACGGCGGCTACCAGGTGGGCAACTTCCCCTCGCTGTGGACCGAGTGGAACGGCAAGTACCGCGACACCGTCCGCGACTTCTGGCGCGGCGAGGGCGCGACGATCGGCGAGTTCGCCAGCCGGATCACCGGCTCGTCGGACCTGTACCAGCACTCCGGCCGGCGCCCGGTGGCGAGCATCAACTTCGTCACCGCGCACGACGGGTTCACCCTGCGCGACCTGGTCTCCTACAACGAGAAGCACAACGAGGCCAACGGCGAGGGCAACAACGACGGCGAGAGCCACAACCGCAGCTGGAACTGCGGCGTCGAGGGCCCCACCGACGACCCCAAGGTGCTCTCCCTGCGCGCCCGCCAGCAGCGCAACTTCATCGCCTCGCTCATGCTCAGCCAGGGCGTGCCGATGCTGCTGCACGGCGACGAGCTCGGCCGCAGCCAGGACGGCAACAACAACGGCTACTGCCAGGACTCCGAGCTGACCTGGATGGACTGGGACGCCGTCGACGAGGACCTGCTCGAGTTCACCCGGACGGTCATCCGGCTGCGCACCGAGCACCCGGTGTTCCGCCGCCGCCGGTTCCTGTCGGGGCGTCCGGTGCGCCGGGAGGAGGGCGCGCCGCTGCCCGAGGTCGCCTGGCTCACCCCCGACGGCGACCCGATGGGCGACGAGGACTGGGACGTCGGCTTCGCCAAGTCGCTGGCCATGTACCTCAACGGGCACGGCATCCGGGAGACCGACGAGCGCGGCGAGCGGATCGTCGACGACTGCTTCTACCTGGCGTTCAACGCCCACCACGAGCCGATGGAGTTCACCCTGCCCTCCAGCGAGTACGCCGCCGCCTGGACCGTCGTCCTCGACACGGCCGAGCGCGGCCAGCTCGAGCCCGACGACGTCAAGCCCGGTGAGACGGTGACCGTCGGCGCCCGCGCCACCGTGGTCCTGCGGGCCGCGCCGTGACGGCTCCCGACGAGCGCCGCCGCGACGTCCCCACCGCCACCTACCGCCTGCAGGTCCACGCCGGGTTCACCCTCGACGACGCCGCCGCCGTGGCCGGCTACCTCGCCGACCTCGGGGTGACGCACGCCTACGCCTCGCCGCTGCTGCGCTCGGCCGAGGGCAGCAACCACGGCTACGACACCGTCGACCACGCGCACGTCGACGAGTCCCGCGGCGGGCAGGAGGGGTTCGACCGGTTCGTCGCGGCGCTGCACGAGCACGGGCTGGGCCTGGTGCTGGACCTGGTGCCCAACCACATGGGGGTCGCCGACCCGGCCGCCGCGCCGTGGTGGTGGGACGTGCTGCGGCACGGCCGCGACAGCGCGCACGCCGCCGCGTTCGACATCGACTGGGACTTCGGCGGCGGCAGGGTCCGCATCCCCGTCCTGGGGTCGGCGGACGACGTGGAGAAGCTGGAGGTGGTCGACACCCCCGACGGCCCGGAGCTGCGGTACTACGACAACCGGTTCCCGATCGCCCCGGGCACCGGCAGCGGCACGCCGCAGGAGGTGCACGCCCGCCAGCACTACGAGCTGGTCGACTGGCGCCGCGCCGACGACGACCTCAACTACCGCCGGTTCTTCGCGATCAACACCCTCGCCGGCCTCCGGGTGGAGGACCCGGAGATCTTCGACGCGACGCACGAGCTCGTGCTGCGCTTCGTCCGGGAGGGCAAGGTCGACGGGCTGCGCATCGACCACCCCGACGGCCTGGCCGACCCCAAGGGCTACCTCGACCGCCTCGCCGCGGCGTCGGACGGGCGCTGGACCGTCGTCGAGAAGATCCTCGAGCCCGGCGAGGACCTCCCGGAGAGCTGGGCGACGGCCGGCACGACCGGCTACGACGCGCTCGCCGAGGTGGACGACGTCCTGGTCGACCCGGCCGGCGAGGCCGCGCTGACCGCCCTGGACACCGAGCTGGCCGGGCACCCGGTCGACTACGCGCGGCTGGTGCACGACTGCAAGCGCGAGGTCACCGACGGCATGCTCGGCTCGGAGGTCGCCCGCCTCCAGCGGGTGGTCGGCGACCTGGCGGGCGTGGACGGCGCCCAGGTCCGCGAGGCGCTCGCCGAGCTGCTGGCGTCGTTCCCGGTCTACCGCAGCTACCTGCCCGACGGCCGGGAGCACCTCGACACCACCGTGGCCGCGGTGCGCGACCGGCGGCCCGACCTGGTGGCCGCCGTCGATGCGCTGCACCCGGTGCTGTCCCAGGCCGGCACCGAGGCTGCCACCCGGTTCGAGCAGACCAGCGGACCGGTCATGGCCAAGGGCGTGGAGGACTCCGCCTACTACCGGTGGGCGCGGTTCGTGGCGCTCAACGAGGTCGGCGGCGACCCCGCGCGGTTCGGCAGCACCGTGGCGGAGTTCCACGAGGCGCAGCAGCGGCGGCTGGCGCGCCGGCCGGCGTCGATGACCACGCTGTCGACGCACGACACCAAGCGCAGCGAGGACGTCCGCGCGCGGCTGGCCGTGCTCGCCGAGATCCCGACCGAGTGGGCGCAGCTGGTGCGGGGCCTGCTGGCCCGGCACCCGCTCGCCGACCGGGCGCTGGCGCACCTGGTGTGGCAGAACCTGGTGGGCGCCTGGCCGCTGTCGCGGGACCGGGCGCACGCCTACGTCGAGAAGGCGGCCCGCGAGGCCGGCACGTCGACGACGTGGACCAACCCGGTGCAGGCGTTCGAGGAGCAGCTGCACGCGCTGGTCGACGCGGCCTTCGACGACGAGGGCACGCACCGCGAGATCGAGGCCTTCGTCGCCCGGATCACCCCCTACGGCCGGTCGAACTCCCTGGCGCAGAAGCTGCTGCAGCTGACCATGCCCGGCGTCCCCGACGTCTACCAGGGCACCGAGCTGTGGGACCTCTCGCTGGTCGACCCCGACAACCGTCGCCCGGTCGACTACGACCGGCGCCGGCAGCTGCTGGCCGCGCTGGACGGCGGCGAGGTGCCGGCCGTGGACGACGCCGGCGCGGCCAAGCTGCTGGTGGTCTCCCGCACCCTCCGCGCCCGTCGGGACTCCCCCGGGTGGTTCGCCGGTTACGAGCCGGTCGCGGCGACCGGGGCGGCGGCCGACCACGTGGTCGCCTTCGACCGCGGCGGCGCGGTGACGGTGGCGACCCGCCTGCCGGTGGGGCTGGAGGCGGCCGGCGGCTGGGGCGACACCGCGCTGCGGCTGCCCACCGGCGCCTGGCGCGACCTGCTCACCGGTACCCGGGTGGTCTCCGACGCCGCCGGGGCGCCGGTCCGCGAGGCCCTCACCCGTCTTCCCGTGGCCCTGCTCACCCGCGACCCAGGGTGACGTGCCCGGTGCGGATCGCTGCTCCGCGCCTGGCGCGTCGCCGACACGCCGACGACACTCCCGGGAACCGGCGGGTCCGGGAGGCCGCCACCCCGGCGGGCTCCCTACGGTTCGCCGCGTGCCCGGGCCTCCCTCGGCCGGGCTCCAGGCGCCGGCCCGCCCAACCCCGTCCACCGGTCGCCTGTCCCTCGGAACAGCCCACGGACGGGGGCGGGGGAACCACGTTCGACGTCCGCAGCGACGTCTGGGGGTGAAGCCGCCGCGCGCGGCCGGGCACACCGATCGCCCGAACCCGACAGCTCACCTCGTCGGCGGGGATCGGAGGAAACATGTCCCAGCACGTCCTGCCCCGGCACCGCCGTGTCCGCCGCCTGCTGTGCGGTGGTGCGCTGGCCCTGGGCACCGCGGTGGGGAGCATCGCCCTCGCCGCGCCGGCGTCGGCCGCGACGCACGACTGGAGCGGCGTCGCGCAGTGCGAGTCCGGGGGGAACTGGCACATCAACACCGGCAACGGCTACTACGGCGGCCTGCAGTTCGCCCAGGCCACCTGGGAGGGGTACGGGGGCGGGCAGTACGCCCCCCGGGCCGACCTGGCCACACCCGCGGAGCAGATCGCGGTGGCCGAGAAGGTGCTCGTCGGCCAGGGGATCGGCGCCTGGCCCACCTGCGGCAAGTACCTGCGCAGCGGCTCGACCCCGGCGGCGTCCAGCGCGGCGGCGGCGGGGTCGTCGGCGTCCTCGGGCTCGTCGCAGGGGTCGTCGTCCGGCGGCTCGTACGTGGTGCGTGCGGGTGACACGCTCGGGAAGATCGCGGCCAGGCACGGCATGAGCTGGCGCCAGCTCTGGGCCCAGAACAAGGCCTCCGTCCCCGACCCGCACCGGATCTACGTCGGGCAGCGCCTCCACGTCTGAGGCGGCCGCGTCCGGGTGCCCGGCCGGTTCCCGCCGGCCGGGCACCCGGCGTCCCGGCACGGGGACGCCGGAGGCGAGGTCGCGCGGTCAGAACTCTCCCGGGCGCCGCGGTTGGGCCGCCCCGGCGCGGGCATGATCGGCCCGATCCCGTCCCACCGCCCCCTCGGAGGCCCTCCGCGATGTCCGCACCCGTCGAGTTCTCCGTCTGGGCGCCGCTCCCCCAGCGCGTGCGCCTGCAGGTCGACGGCGCCGTCCACGACATGACCCGGGACGACGACGGCTGGTGGCGGGCCGAGGTCGAGGCGGGCCCGGAGGCGGACTACGGGTTCCTGCTGGACGACGACGACACCCCCCGGCCCGACCCCCGGTCGCGGCGCCAGCCCGAGGGCGTGCACGGGCTCTCCCGCCGGTTCGACCCGGCCGCGTACTCGTGGGGCGACGGCGCGTGGACCGGCCGGCCGCTGGCCGGCGGCGTCGTCTACGAGATGCACGTCGGCACCTTCACCCCGGAGGGCACCCTCGACGCCGCTGTCGACAAGCTCGGCCACCTCGTCGACCTCGGCGTCGACTTCGTGGAGCTGCTGCCGGTCAACGCGTTCAACGGCACGCACAACTGGGGCTACGACGGCGTCCTCTGGTACGCCGTGCAGGAGACGTACGGCGGCCCGGCCGCCTACCAGCGCTTCGTCGACGCCTGCCACCAGCGGGGGCTCGGGGTGGTCCAGGACGTCGTCTACAACCACCTCGGCCCGTCCGGGAACTACCTGCCGCTGTTCATGCCGATCTTCGCCGAGGGCGGCGCGAACACCTGGGGCAGCTCGATCAACCTCTCCGGGCCCGACTCCGACGAGGTGCGCCGCTACATCATCGACAACGCGCTGATGTGGCTGCGCGACATGCACGTCGACGGGCTGCGGCTCGACGCCGTCCACGCGCTGGTCGACGAGCGGGCCACGCACGTGCTCGAGGAGATGGCGCAGGAGGTCGACCGGCTCGCGGTCGCCGTCGGGCGACCGCTGACGCTCATCGCCGAGAGCGACCTCAACGACCCCCGCATGGTCACCCCCCGGGTGGCCGGCGGGCTGGGGCTGACCGCGCAGTGGAGCGACGACTTCCACCACGCGCTGCACTCGTCGCTGACCGGCGAGGGGCAGGGCTACTACGCCGACTTCGCCGAGGCCGGCCTGTCCGGCCTGGCCAAGACGCTGACCGGGGCGTACTTCCACGACGGCGCGTGGTCGAGCTTCCGCAGGCGGCACCACGGCCGGCCGGTCGACACCGCCCTGCTGCCGGGCTGGAAGTTCCTCGGCTACCTGCAGGACCACGACCAGATCGGCAACCGGGCGGTCGGCGACCGGATCTCGGCCTCGCTCTCCCCCGACCTGCTCGCCGTCGGCGCGACGATCGTGCTCACCAGCCCGTTCACGCCGATGCTGTTCATGGGCGAGGAGTGGGGCGCCGCGACGCCGTGGCAGTTCTTCACCAGCCACCCCGAGCCGGAGCTCGGCAAGGCCACCGCGGAGGGGCGGATCGGCGAGTTCGCCGAGCACGGGTGGGACGCCGACGTCGTCCCCGACCCGCAGGACCCGGAGACGTTCACCCGCTCCAAGCTGGACTGGTCGGAGCCGGGCAAGGAGCCGCACGCGCGGCTGCTGGAGCTCCACCGCACCCTGCTGGAGCTGCGCCGCACGCACCCCGATCTGGTCGACCCCGACCTCACGGCCGTGGCGGTCGGGTGGGACGACGACGACCGCTGGCTGGTCGTGCACCGCGGCTCGCTGCGGGTGGTGGCCAACCTGGCCGGCGAGCCGCGCGAGGTCGACCTCGACCGGCCGGCGACGGGCGTGCTGTTCAGCACCGGCGAGGCCCCGCGCCTGGACCGCGAGACCGTCACCCTGCCGGCGGAGACCGCCGTGGTGCTGACGACCGCCTGATCGTCAGCGGTGCCGGGCGGCGGCCGCCTCGAACTCCTCCACCGCCGCCCGGGTCAGCTCGTCGTCGAGCAGGGCGCGGGCCAGGGGCCCGCCCACGGTGAAGTCGGGCACGCCCGCGGCGGCCAGGCGGGCGACGTCGTCGGCGCTGCGCAGCGAGGCCGCCAGGATGCGCGTGGGCTCGCTGCCGATGGCCTGCTGCATGGCGATGACCGACCCGACCCCGTCGCGGCCCGCGTCGGTCATGCGGCCCACGTAGGGCGCCACGCCCTGGATCCCGCAGTCGCGGGCCATGAGGGCCTGGACCGGGTGGTAGACCGCCGTGAGCAGCACCTGGGCGCCGTCCTCCACCAGCGCCCGGGCCGCCGCGAAGCCCTCCGCGGTGGCCGGCACCTTGACCGCGACGGAGCCCAGCGCGCGGATCTCCTCCGCGGCGCGCAGCATCTCGTCGCGCGTCCGGCCGAGCACCTGGACGTACACCTGCTTCACGCCCAGCCCGGTGAGCCAGGCGTGGAGCTCCGGCACGTCGCGCTGCCCGAGGCCGGACCGGTCGAGGATGGTCGGGTTGGTGGTCACGCCGGCGAACACCCCGGAGCTCCACAGCTCGGCGATGAGCTCCCGGTCGGCGGAGTCGATGTACAGGGCCACGGTGTCTCGTCCTCTCGGTGGTGCTGTCTGCGGTGGCGTGCTCTGCGGCGGGTCGCTCAGGCCGGGCTCGCGGCCCGCGCGATCCGCTCGACGGTGCGCACGGTGCGCCGGCTCAGCTCGGCGTCGGCCTCGGCGGCCGGCCGGTCGGCCAGGGCGGCGGTGAAGGCGCGGACCTGGGCGGCGTACTGGTCGCCCTCGACCTCGATCCGCTCGGTGCCGCCGCCGCGGTGCACGAGCACCGTGCCGATCCCGCCGGTGAGGTCGGGGCGGAAGGCGTCGGTGAGGGTGAGCACGCCCTCGGTGCCGACGACGGTGGCGGTGTTGAGGAAGGGCGCGTCGAAGCTGCAGTCCAGCGAGGCCACGACGTCCCCGTAGCGCAGGACGGCGGCCAGGCGGGTGTCGACCCCGCTCTCCCGGGAGGCGACGGCGGCCACCTCCTCGGGCTCGCCGCCGAGGAGGGAGCCGAACAGGTCGACCGGGTAGCAGCCGAGGTCCAGCAGGCTCCCCCCGCCCAGGTCGGGCCGCAGGCGGATGTCGGGCTCGCCGGTGCGGTCCAGCGGGAAGTGCAGGCGCGCCGAGACGGCGACCGGCGCCCCGACCGCGCCCGAGCGCAGGAGGTCCCGGACGCGGGCCTGCTGCGGGTGGTGGCGGTACATGAAGGCCTCGGTGAGCTGCACCCCCGCCGCGGCGACGGCGCGCTCCACCTCCTCGAGCTCGCCGGCGCCGAGCACCAGCGGCTTCTCGCACAGGACGTGCTTGCCGGCCTGCGCGGCCCGCACGATCCACGGCGCGTGCAGCGCGTTGGGCAGCGCCAGGTAGACGGCGTCCACGCCGGGGTCGGCCAGCAGCTCCTCGTGCGTGCCGTAGGCGCGCGGGATGCCCAGCTCGTCGGCGTAGGGGCGGGCCCGCCCGCTCGCGCTGCTGACGGCGACGACCTCGCCGCACCCCGAGCGCCGGATGGCGGGGACGACCTGCTCCCGCGCGATGCGGGCCGCGCCGAGGACTCCCCAGCGGACGCTCTCCACCTCTGCTCCTCCTGCTGTCGTCGTGGTCACCTAGCCTGCTCCTGGCCGCGCCTCCCGCCGGCCGCGGGCCGGACGTTCCCGGCCACCGATCGAGAGGACGTGGAATTGGGCAGAGTGATCGTCTTCGGTTCGCTGAGCCAGGACCTGCACCTGCACATGGACCGCCACCCGCTGACCGGCGAGACCGTGATGTCGGGCGACATCGAGTACCGGTTCGGCGGCAAGGGCGCCAACCAGGCCGTGGCCGCGGCGCGTGCCGGCGCGGACTCGGTCTTCGTCGGCAAGGTCGGCGACGACCCGCAGGGCCACCAGTACCTCGAGCGGCTGGCCGCCTTCGGGGTCGACACCTCCCGCATGGAGGTCGTGCCCGACGCGCCGACCGGGACGGCGATCATCTACAACGACCGCGAGGGCGAGAACATGATCGTCGTCGCGCCGGGCGCCAACCACCGGATGGGCACCGCGGACCTCGACAAGCTCGACGACCTCGGCCCCGGGGACGTGCTGCTCATGCCGCTCGAGCTGCCCCACGACGTCGTGTCCGCCGCCGTGGCGCTGGGGGCGTCGCGGGGCGCCCGGGTGATCCTCAACCTGGCGCCGTTCGCCGCCCTGCCGGAGGCGGTGCTGGCGCAGTGCGACCCGGTGGTGGTGAACGAGCACGAGGCCGGCCTGCTCGAGCGGGCGGGGATCGCCGTCCCCTCGGTGCTGCAGACCCTCGGGGTCCGGGGCTCCCGGTGGGGCGAGGTGCAGGTGCCCGCCGTCCCGGTCACGCCGGTCGACACCACAGGGGCCGGGGACGCCTACTGCGGCACGCTGGCCGCGCGGCTGAGCCGGGGCGACTCCCCCGCCGACGCCATGCGGGCCGCCTCCGAGGCCGCCGCGCGCTGCGTGCAGCACCCCGGCGCCCAGCCGCCCCTGCCCTGCGCTACGGGTGAGCCGGGGCTCACTCGTACAGCATCGCCTGGATCTCCTCGGAGTCGACGTTGTTCGCGTCGTACCAGTACGAGCCGGTGTCCTGGACCTCCTCGAGGGAGTCCCCGTTCACCGCGGCCACCGCCGACTCGACGGTGCACCGGCCGATGCCCATCGGGTCCTGCGTGATGGCGCCGGCCATGAGGCCGCTCTTGATGGCGTCGATCTGCGCCTGGCCGGAGTCGAAGCCGACGACGGTCAGCTCGCCCGGCTGCAGGCCCAGCTCCTTGACCGCGTTGACGATGCCGATCGCCGAGCCCTCGTTCGTGCCGTAGAGACCGGCGAGGTCGGGGTTGGCGGCCAGCATGGCCTTGGCGATGTCGGCGGACTTGAGGTGGTCGCCGTCGCCGTACTGGATGTCGACGATCTCGATGTCCGGGTAGTCGGCCTCGATCTTCTCGACGAAGCCGTCCCGCCGCTCGACGCCGGTGCTGTTGATCTGGCTGTGGCCGACGATGGCGACCTTGCCCGCACCGCCGATCAGCTCGGCCATGTGCTCGGCGGCGAGCGCGCCGGCGGCCATGCTGTCGGTCTGGCAGATGGTCACCGGGACGTCGGAGTTGCAGCCGGCGTCGAACTCGACGACCGGGATGTCGGCCTGCTGCGCCTGGTCCAGCAGCGGGACGCAGGCCTCGGGGTCGAGCGCGGCGTAGCCGATCGCGTCCGGCTGGCGCTCGATGGCCGACTGCAGCATCTGCAGCTGGTTGTCGACCTCGGTCTCGCTCGCCGGGCCGTCGAACGTCATGGAGACGCCGAGCTCCTCGGCCTGCTCCTCGGCGCCGGCCTTGACCGCCTGCCAGAACTGGTGCTGGAACCCCTTGGAGACCAGCGCGATGTCGAGGCCGGACCCGCCGCCCTCGCCGCCCGCGTCCTCACCGCGACCGCACGCGCTCAGGGTCAGCACGAGGGCGGCACCAACCGCCCCGACCGCCTTCATGTGGTTCTTCACAGCTTCGTTGCTCCTTCGAGTGACATGGCCCCGGCACCCTGCGTCGGGGGCCGGTCGGTTCCGGACGAACGTCGGCTTCGGGCGCGGCCGGATCCGCGCGGACGGGTCGGGCTACCTATGGGCGCCGCCCTCGGCGCGCCGCTTGCGCAGGTTGTCGGCGAAGACCGCGATCAGGACGACGAGGCCGACGACGACGGTCTGCCACTCGGTCTGGATCGCGAGGATGCGCAGCCCGTTGATGAGCACGCTCATGATCAGGGCGCCGATGATGGTGCCGAGGATCGACCCGCGGCCGCCGAGCAGCGACGTCCCGCCGATGATCACCGCGGCGATGGCCTGGAGCTCGTACCCGACCCCGAGCTGCGGCTGCGCGGAGTTCAGCCGGGCCGCGAGGACGACGCCGGCGATCCCGGTGGCCACGCCGGCCAGGGTGTAGATGGCCAGGATCCAGCGGCGGGTGTTGATGCCGGAGAGGCGGGTCGCCTCCTCGTTGCTGCCGATCGCGTAGGTCATCCGGCCGAGGATCGTCTTGCGCAGGATGACGCCGCCGACGAGGGCGAGCCCGAAGAGGATCAGCACCGCGTTCGGGATCTTGGGGATGATCTCGCCGAGGGCGATCGAGGAGAACCCGGGGACGTCGGTGAAGTAGATCGGCGCGACGCCGGAGAGCACCAGCGCCAGGCCCTGCGCGACCAGCATCATCGACAGCGTCGCGATGAAGGGCGGCAGGCCGAGCACGGCCACGTTGAAGCCGTTGATGAAGCCGATCAGCGCGCCCATCACGACGCCGCCGAGCACGCCGAGCGGCAGCGGCAGGCCGGCGTCGGTGAGCAGCAGTCCGGTGACCACCGAGCAGAGCGTCATCGCGGTGCCCAGCGACAGGTCGATGCCGCCGGTGATGATCACGAACGTGGTGCCGACCGCCAGGATGCCGATGACGGCGGTGGACAGCAGGATGGAGCTGATGTTCGTGATCGTCAGGAACTTCGGGCTCGCGATGAAGAAGATGATCATCAGCGCGATGAGGGTCCCGAAGGCCAGCAGCTGCTGGAGCCCCTGACCGAGGGCGGCGAACCGGCCGGTGCGGCCGGCCGGTGCCGGGGCGACGGCCTCCGCGGGCGGCGACTGCGTGCGGGCGTCGGCCAGGTCTTCTGCGCGTGGAGTGGTCATGCCGCAACTTCCTCGATGTTCTGGGTGGCCAGTTTCATGATCGTTTCCTGATCGGCCCGGTCCGGCGTGAGCACGCCGGTGATGCGGCCCTGGGACATGACGGCGATCCGGTGCGAGAGCCGGAGGACCTCGGGGAGCTCGGAGGAGATCACCACGATGGCCTTGCCCTCGGCGGCCAGCTCGTTGAGGAGCTTGTAGATCTCCTCCTTGGCGCCCACGTCGATGCCCCGCGTCGGCTCGTCGAAGATGAGCACGTCGCAGTTGCGCGCCAGCCACTTGGCGATGACGACCTTCTGCTGGTTGCCACCGGAGAGGGTCTTCACGGTGGTCCGGCTCGACGGCGTCTTGATCCGCAGCGTCTTGATGAAGCGGTCGGTCATCTGGCGGGCCCGGCCCTGGCGCAGGAACCCCAGCGGGCTGCGGTTGTCGCGCAGCGAGGCCATGGCCACGTTGAACGCGACGTCCTGCTCGAGCATGAGGCCGTGCCGCTTGCGGTCCTCGGGGAGGTAGCCGATCCCGTGCCGGACGGCGACCTGGGGGCTGGAGATCCGCACCGGCCGGCCCTTGACCTCGACGGTCCCCGCGGTGGTCGGGTCGGCCCCGATCACCGCCCGGGCGGTCTCGGTGCGGCCGGCGCCGACCAGGCCGGCGAAGCCGAGGATCTCCCCGCGGTGGACCTCGAAGGAGACGTCGCGCAGCAGGTTGCGGGTCGACAGGCCGCGCACCGACAGCGCCACCTCGCCGGTGTGGGTGGGCACCTCCTGCCGGCTGAGGTACACCGCCGAGATGTCGCGGCCGACCATCATCGCGATGATCTCGTCGTCGGTGACCTCGTCCATCCGCCGCGTGCCGACGTAGCGGCCGTCGCGCAGGACCGTCACCCGGTCGGCGATCTGGCGGAGCTCCTCCATCCGGTGGGAGATGTAGACGATGCCCACGCCCCGGTCGCGCAGCGACGTGATGAGCCGGAACAGCACCTGGGTCTCCTGGATGCTGATCGCGGACGTCGGCTCGTCCATGATCAGGATCTTGGTGTGGTCGAAGGACAGCGCCTTGGCGATCTCGACCATCTGCTGCGAGGCGACCGTGAGGTCGCCGACGACCTGGGTGGGCCGCAGGTGGATGCCGAGGTCGTCGAGCAGCCGCTGGGTCCGCCGGTTCAGCTCCGACTCGCGGACCAGGGGTCCGGTGCGGGGCTCGCGGCCGATGTAGATGTTCTGGGCCACCGTCAGGTGGGGCATCAGGTTCATCTCCTGGTGGATGATGCTGATGCCCAGCTTCTGGGCGACCTTCGGGTCGTGGACGTCGACCTCGTCGCCGTCGATGACGATCCGGCCGGCGTCCATGGTGTAGATCCCGGAGAGGATCTTCATCAGGGTCGACTTGCCGGCCCCGTTCTCGCCGACCAGGGCGAGCACCTCACCCCGGTCCAGCTCGAAGTCGACGCCGTCCAGGGCCTGGACGCCGGGGAACCCCTTGCGGATGCCCTCGACCTTGAGGAGCTGACTCATGCATTCACCGCCTGACGCGTTGTCTCTCGGAGCTCGTCGGTCGCCCGGAGCTCGTGGCCGGCCGCGCCGCTCACACGACGCCCTTCTTGAGCAGGTAGCAGCTGTAGGGGACGGTCTCCCCCGTCTGCACGAAGGCGTACGCCCCCTTCGCCAGGTCGTAGAAGGCGAAGCGCTCCACCGACGCGATCCGCACGGGGCGCCCCTCGGCCGCGTCCGCGGCCTGCTGGAGGCTCGCCGTCGCGGCCGTGACCTCCTCCGGGGCCCCGTCGATCTCCATCCGGTGCACCGCCTCGTCCACGAAGCCGTCCAGGGGGAAGACGCTGAGCAGCGCCTCGGCCGCGGCCTGGGTGTCCACCCCTCTGAAATCGATTACAGGGGCACCATAGCGGTAGGCCGGGAAGTTGCGGTCCACCACGCCCAGCACGTCGCCGTGGCCCATCCGGTCGAGCAGCGAGAGCAGCGGACCGGTCAGCAGCGGGTGGACGTTCTTCAGCACGGGGCGCTCTCCTCGGGGTAGCCGACGTGGTCGGGGTTGGGGCGGGTGGTCCAGCCGCCGGCGCCGTCGGCTACGACCAGGGAGGCCATGCCGCCGGCCCGGCGGATGAGCTCGTAGTCCTGACCGGCGTCGGCCCCGTAGCAGAACAGCGTCACGAACGGCTCGTCGCCGACGTTCACGCTGCGGTGCACCCAGTGGCCGGGGACGTGGACGGCCTCGCCCGGCGTCAGCGGCAGCGCCTCGGTGCGGCCGTCGAGGGTCTCGAGGAGCATGACGCCGGTGCCGCCGAGGCAGTAGTACAGCTCCGCCCGGTCGGCCTTGGCGTGCAGGTGCCCGCGGGTGACGGCGAACTCCTCGCCGTACCGCCCGGGCTGCAGGGTGCTGGTGCCGATGATCAGGGCACCCTCGCCCGTCGCGTTGCGGTGCTCCTCGACGCGGTAGACGAGGAAGTCGGGCCCCTTCTCGGCCAGCGCTCGGCGGTACGCCGCGTCGTCCCGGTAGACGCCGGCCATGTCGCCGAGCCGCTTCTCGTAGGCGGACGTGGCACCTGCCATCGCCCCGTCCGCGCCGAGGGCCAGCAGCCCCGGTTCCGGCACCGTCGCCGTCATGCGACCTCCTCCTGCTGTGAGCCGCGCCTCACCGTAGGGGCGCGAACCTGTTATGACAAGTCTTTGACAACTTGTCATAACAGGACGGTAAAGTACCGCCGCGGGATCCCCCGTAGACCCCGGCCACAGGAACGGTTGATGATCGTCGCGCACGACCTCGGCACGTCCGGGAACAAGGCCTCGCTCCACGACGAGTCGGGCACCACGCTGGCCACCCTGACCGTGGACTACCCCACCTCCTTCGCCACCGGGGGCGTCGCCGAGCAGGACCCCGAGCACTGGTGGCACGCGGTCGGCGCCGCCACCCGGCAACTGCTCGAGCGCGCCGGCGTCCCCGGCTCCGCGGTCACCGGCGTCGGCATGTCCGGCCAGATGATGGGCGCCGTCTTCCTCGACGCCGACCACCGGCCGGTCCGGCCCGCGATCATCTGGGCCGACACCCGCAGCACCGCGCAGGCCGACCGGCTGCTCGCCGAGGTCGGCCAGCAGGAGGCCTACCGGCGGCTCGGCCACCGGATCCACCCCACGTACACGCTCGCGAAGACGATGTGGGTGCGCGACGCCGAGCCGGAGACGTGGGCGCGGACCCGGCACGTCTGCGTGGCCAAGGACTTCGTGGTGCACCGGCTGACCGGCACGCTGGTCACCGACCCCTCCGACGCCTCCGGCACCGACGCCTTCGACCAGACGAGCGGCGAGTGGTCCCCGCTGCTGCTCGACGCCGCCGGGATCCCCGCCGAGGTCCTCCCGCCGGTGGTCGCCTCCACCACCGTGGTGGGCGGGCTGACCGCCGAGGCGGCCGCGCACACCGGCCTGCGGCCGGGCACCCCGGTCGTCCTGGGCGGCGGCGACGGGCCGATGGCCGCTGTGGGGGCGGGGGTGCTCACCCCGGACGACGGCGCCTACGTCTGCCTCGGGTCGTCCTCGTGGATCTCGGCCTCGACGACCGAGCCGCTGCACGACCCGGCGATGCGGTCGATGACCTTCAACCACGTCGTCCCCGGCCACTTCGTGCCGACGGCGACGATGCAGGCCGGCGGCGCCAGCCTCAGCTGGGTCATGGAGCTGCTCGGCCGCTCCGGCACCGGCTACGACGAGCTGCTGGCGCAGGCCGCCACGGCCCCCGCGGCCGACGAGGGGCTGTTCTTCCTGCCCTACCTGCTGGGCGAGCGCTCGCCGCACTGGAACGCCGCGGCGGCGGGCACGTTCGCCGGGCTGCAGCGCCACCACGGCCCCGGCCACCTGGTGCGCGCGGTGCTCGAGGGCGTCGCCTTCAACCTGCGCACCTGCATCGCGGCCTTCACGGAGAACGGCATCGCCGTCGACAGCGTCGACGTGATCGGCGGCGGGGCCGGCAGCGACGTGTGGATGCAGGTCCTCGCCGACGTCTGGCAGGTGCCGGTGCGCCGCCGCACGATCGTGGCCGAGGCCAACAGCCTCGGCGCCGCCGTCACGACGGCGGTGGGGCTCGGCCTCGTCGACGGCTTCGGCGTCGCCCGCGGGCTGTCGACGACGACGGCGGAGTTCACGCCCGACGCGTCGCGGGACGGGCTGGTCCGCGCGCAGCACGACGTCTTCCTCGACGCCTACTCCCGGCTCGAGCCGTGGTTCGACCGGCGGACGGTGACCCGGTGAGCGGGACCGTCGTCGTCACCTCGCGGTCGTTCTCCAGCGGCGCCGTCGACCTCGTGGCGCGGCTGGAGGACGCCGGCCTGACGGTGGTGCGCGGCTCGACCACCCACGACCTCGAGGCGCTGCGCCCGGCCCTCGCCGACGCCGTCGCCTGGATCGCCGGCACCGCGCCGGTCACCGCCGAGCACCTGGCGGCGGCGCCCGCGCTGCGGGTGGTCGCGCGCTACGGCGTGGGGGTGGACGCGGTCGACCTCGCGGCGGCCGAGCGGGCCGGCGTCGTCGTCACCAACACCCCCGGGGCCAACAGCGAGGCGGTCGCCGAGCACGCCGTCGCGCTGCTGTTCGCGGTGCTGCGCGGGGTGCCGGCCGGCGACCGGCGCGTGCGCCGCGGGGACTGGAGCGTGCTGCGCGGCCGCCAGGTGGCCGGCTCGGTCGCCGGCGTCGTCGGTTTCGGCCGCATCGGCCGCGGGGTCGTCCGGCGGCTGGTCGCGCTCGGCTGCGACGTGCTGGTGCACGACCCCTACGTCGCCGAGGGCGACGTGCTCGCCGCCGGTGCGAAGCCGGCGACGCTCGAGGAGGTGGGCCGCGCGGCGCAGGTCGTGTCGCTGCACGCCCCCGGGGGCGCGACCGTCGTCGACGCCGCCTGGCTGTCCCGCTGCCCGGCCGAGCAGGTCGTGGTCAACACCGCCCGGGCCGACCTGGTCGACGAGCCGGCCCTCGCCCGCGCGCTGCGCGAGGGACGGCTGGCCGGGTACGCCGCCGACACCCTGGCCGCCGAGGCCGGCGCCGACGCCGCCTCCCCCCTGCTCGCCGACGACCTCGCCGACCGCGTGGTCGTCACCCCCCACCTCGGCGCCCAGACCCGGGAGGCCGTCGACGCCATGGGCGGCCTCGCCGTCGACGGCGTCCTCGCCGTCCTCGCCGGCCGGGCGCCCGCCCATCCCGTGACCCCGCCCCCCGTGACCCCGCCCCCTGGAGCCCGTTCGTGACCCCCAGCCCCCGCCGCATGCGCTTCGTCGGCGTGAGCACCGCGTCGTCGTCGATCATGAAGGTCTTCCCGCTGTGGTCCGGCATCCTCGGCCTGGACGCCGAGCTGGTCGGCCTCGACGTCCCGCTGGGCGCGCCCGCCGAGGCGTACCGGCGGGCGGTCGCGGAGATCCGGGACGACCCGGCGTGCGCGGGCGCCCTGGTCACCACCCACAAGATCGCGGTCTTCGACGCCGCCCGCGACATGTTCGACGACGTCGACGAGTTCGCCGCCAGCGTCGGGGAGATCTCCTCGATCGCGGTGCGCGGCGGCCGCACGCTGGGCGCGGCGAAGGACCCCCTGACGGCCGGCCTCGCGCTGGAGGAGGTCCTCGCCGACGACCACTTCGCCGACGGCGCGCAGGTGCTGTGCCTGGGCGCGGGCGGGGCCGGCACCGCCATCGGCTGGTACCTCGGGCAGCGCAAGGACGCGCCGGTCCGCATGACGTTCGTCGATCCCGAGAGCACCCGGCTCGCGCACCTGCGCGAGGTGCTCGCGGCGCACGCCCCGCACGTCGAGCTGCGCACCCTGACCGTGGGGCAGGCCGACCTCGAGGCCGAGCTCGCCGCGCTGCCCGAGGGCAGCCTCGTGGTCAACGCCACCGGCATGGGCAAGGACCGCCCCGGCTCGCCGCTGCCCGCGGCGGCCCGCTTCCCCCGGCGGTCGGTGGTGTGGGAGCTCAACTACCGCGGCTCGCTGGAGTTCCTGGCGCAGGCGCGGGCCCAGGAGCGGGAGCGGGAGCTGACCGTCGTCGACGGGTGGCGGTACTTCATCCACGGCTGGTCGCAGGTGATCGCCGAGGTGTTCGAGCTCGAGATGGACCCCGCCCTGGTCGCCCGGCTGGCCGAGGCGGCCGAGAGCGTCCGATGAGCGCCCGGGTGCGCACGGTCCTCGGGGACGTCGAGCCGGCGGCCCTCGGGCCCACCGACTACCACGAGCACCTCTTCCAGGTCAGCCCGCTGCTGCGCGGCGACGAGCTGGACGACGAGGCGGCCAGCGGGCGCGAGGCGGAGCTGCTGCGCGCCGCCGGCGCGGGCGCCGTGGTCGAGGCGACGCCCACCGGGCTGGGCCGCCGGCCGGACGCGGTCGCGCGGATCTCGGCGCGGACCGGGCTGGCCGTCGTGCACGTCACCGGCGCCCACCGCGAGGCCCACTACGCCCCCGGCGACCCGCTGCTGGAGGAGACCGCCGAGGCCCTGGAGTCGCGGTTCGCCGCCGACCTGTTCGACGGCATGGACGGCACGGCCGTGCGCGCCGGGGCGGTCAAGGCCGGCGCCGGGTACTGGGCGCTGACCGCGTTCGAGCGCCGCGTGCTGACCGCGGCCGGGCGGCTCGCCGGCCGCACCGGGGCGCCGGTCATGGTGCACCTGGAGCACGGCAGCGCCGGCCACGAGGTGCTCGACCTGCTGGCCGCCGAGGGCTGCCCGGCCGACCGGGTGGCCCTGGCCCACGTCGACCGCAACCCCGACCCGGTGCTGCACGGCGAGCTCGCCGCCCGCGGCGCCTACCTCGGCTACGACGGCGCGGCCCGGCACCAGCGCTGGCCCGACTCGGTGCTGGTGCAGTGCCTCGCGGCGGTGGTCGGGCGCGGCGGGGGCGAGCGGGTCCTGCTCGGCGGCGACGTCGCCCGCCGCACCCGCTACGTCGCCTACGGCGGCATGCCCGGGCTGGCCTACCTCTTCGACCGCTTCGTGCCCCGCCTGCGCGACGCCCTCGGCGCGGCCGCCGTGGAGACGCTGCTCGTGGCCAACCCGGCCCGGTGGCTGGGCTGGGAGCCGGCCCGATGAGCCTGCGCGCCTTCGGGCTGGAGATCGAGGCCGTGGTCTTCGACGTCGACGGCGTCCTCCTGGACACCGCGGCCGGCTGGGCCCGCACCGAGGAGGCGTTCTGCGCCGCCTACTCGGTGGCCTACACCCCCGAGCTCGCCGCGGGCACGCACGGCACCGGGCTGGAGGACAGCGTCGCCGTCCTCACCGCCGGCGCGCCGGGGCGGGTGGAGCCCCGGTCCGCCGCGGCGCTGATGCGCCGCCTCGCCGAGGAGCACGTGCCGGGCACGGCCGAGCCGATGGAGGGCACCCTCGAGGCGATCGAGGTCATCCGCCGGCACGTGCCGGTCGCGATCGCGTCCAACTCCGAGCGGCCGCTGCTGGAGCTCCTGCTCGCCGCCAGCGGCCACGCCGCCCTCGTCGACACCGTCGTCAGCGCCACGGACGTCGCCGCGCCCAAGCCGGCCCCCGACGTGTACCTGCGCGCGACCGAGCGCCTCGGCGTCCGGCCGGGGGCGGCGCTGGTCGTGGAGGACTCCCCCACCGGCGCGGCCGCGGCCTCCGCCGCGGGCTGCTCCGTGGTGCACTTCGCGCCGGAGCCGTCGAGCCCGCCGTTGCCGCAGGCGGTGGCGACGGTCCGCGGCCACCTCGACCTGCTGCGCCGGCTGGGGCTGGACGACCCGCGCCACCGGCCCCGCACGACCCCCGACGGGAAGGGACGCCCATGACCACCGATCCGCAGGCCGTGCTCGACGCCGGCGAGGACCTCCTGGCCCTGAGCCCCGTCGTCCCCGTCGTGGTGATCGACGACGCGGCCGACGCCGTGCCGCTCGCCCGGGCCCTGGCCCGGGGCGGCGTGCCGGTCATGGAGATCACCCTGCGCACCGAGGCCGGCCTGGCGGCGATCGAGCGGGTGGCCGCGGAGGTGCCGGAGACGACCGTCGGCGCCGGCACGGTCACCACGCCGGAGGAGGCGGCGGCCGCCCGGCGGGCCGGCGCCCGCTTCGTCGTCACCCCGGGCGCCACCGACCGGCTGCTGGCCGCGGCCCTGGACACCGGCCTGCCCCTGCTGGCCGGGGCGAGCACCCTCACCGAGATCCTGCGGCTGCGCGAGCACGGGCAGCGGGCCGTCAAGTTCTTCCCGGCCGAGGCCGCGGGCGGGACCGCCTACCTGCGCGCGGTCGCCGGCCCCGTGCCGGACGTGCGGTTCTGCCCCACCGGCGGGATCACGCCGGACAACGCCGCGGAGTACCTGGCGCTGCCGAACGTCGGCTGCGTGGGCGGCTCCTGGCTCACCCCCCGCGCCCTGGTGCGGGCCGGCGACTGGGCGGGCATCGAGCGGCTGGCCGCCGAGGCGGCCGGCCTGGCGGCCGACCGGTGACCGCAGCCGCCGGCCCGGGGACCCGCCCGCTCGACAAGAACTCGCCGGTCCCCTACTACCAGCAGCTCAAGGAGATCCTCCGCGCCGACATCGAGCGGCTGGGGCTGCGCCCCGGCGACCGGCTGCCCGGCGACCACGAGCTGTGCGAGCGCTACGGCGTCTCCCGCCCGGTGGTGCGCCAGGCGCTGTCGGAGCTGCAGTACGAGGGCGTGCTGCAGCGGGTGAAGGGCCGGGGCACCTTCGTGCTGCCGCAGCTGACGTCGCAGAGCCTGGTCCAGTCCCTCACCGGCCTGTTCGACGACGTCGCCGCGCTCGGCCGCACCCTGCGCAGCGAGGTCCGCACCCTGCGGGTGGTCGCCGCCGACGCCGAGGTCGCCGCGCGGCTCGAGGTCGCCGCGGGCACCGCCGTGGTGGAGATCGAGCGGCTCCGGTTCGTCGACGACGAGCCGTGGGTGTACACGGTCAGCCACGTGCCCGCGGCGATGGCGCCCGACCTGGTCGACCAGGACCTGCGCGACCAGTCGCTCTACGCGCTGCTCGAGCGCCGCTACGGCCTGCGGCTGGCCCGCAGCCGCCGCACGGTGGAGGCCCACGGTGCCAGCTCCGCCCTCGCCCGCGACCTGGGGCTGCCCCGCCACGGCGCCGTCCTCAAGCTCACCAACGTCAGCTACGGCGAGGACAACCAGCCGGTGGAGACGTTCGTGGCCTACCACCGCGGCGACCGATCCCGGTTCGAGGTGGAGCTGGAGCGGGCGCCGGCCGGGCGGGCCGTGCCGCCGCTGGTCCGGGTGGTGTGAGTCAGGGCAGCCGGTAGACCCGGCGCGCCGTCGCGCCCGTGAGCGCCCGCTGCTCGTCGGCCGACAGCTCGCCGACCAGCGCGGCGAGCACCTCGTGCGTGGGCCGGTAGCCCTCCGGGCCGTAGGCGTCCTCGGGCACGGTCACCGGCCAGTCGCTGCCGTACATCAGGCGCGCGGGACCGAACAGCTCCAACGCGGCCTCCCACGCCGGGCGCACCGCCGCCACGGTGTAGGGCGTGCCGGGCGCCCGCAGCCCCGACACCTTCGCGACGGTGTTCGGCGCGGCCGCCGCGCGCGCCAGCTGCGCCCGCCACTCCCCCATCTCCGGCCGGCCCAGCGGCGGCTTGGCCAGGTGGTCCACGACGACGACGAGCTCCGGCAGGTCCTCGGCGAGGCGGGCGGTCTGCGTCAGGTGCCGCGGGTAGGCGTCCGGCACGTCGAGCGGCAGGCCGGCCGCGGCCACCAGGCGCAGGGACTCCCGCACCGGGGCGGTGTCGAGGAAGTCGGCCCGGGGGTCGGCGTGCACGAGGTGCCGCACGCCGCGGAACCGCGGGTGCCGGAAGAGCTCCTCCAGGGAGGCGGCCGCGGCCGCCGGGTCGGCCAGCGGCAGCCAGCCGACCACGCCGGCGACCCACGGGTGCGCGTCGGCCACCGCGAGCAGGTAGCGGGTCTCGGCGGTCGAGTCCTCCGCCTGCACGAGCACCGCGGCGCCGAAGCCGCAGCCGGCCAGCGCCTCCCGCGCCTGCTCGGGCGGGAAGCTCGCGTACAGGCCGCCGCGCTCCGGCCCGAGCCACGGGTAGCTGTTGACGGCGAGGTCCCAGACGTGCACGTGCGCGTCGACGGGGGCGAACGCCTCGTCGCCGGTCACGGCAGGAGCCCCCGCTCCCCGAGCGCGCGCCACAGCTCCTCGGGCACCGGGGCGGCCATCCGCGCGGCGTTCTCGCGGACCTGCTCGGGGGTGTCGGCGCCGACCACCACGGAGACGACGGCCGGGGAGCGCAGGCCGAACTGCAGGGCCGCGGCGGGCAGCTCCACGCCCAGCTCCCGGCACACCCGGGCGAGCTCCCGGGCCCGCGCCAGCTTGTCGGCCGGGGCCCTGCGGTACTCGTAGGGCGAGTCCTCCCCCGGCTCCGAGGTGGCGAGCAGCCCGGAGTTGAAGACGGCGACGTTGACGATGCCGACCCCGCGCTCCTCGCACAGCCGGACGACGTCGGCCCCCGGCGTCTCCAGCAGCGTGTAGCGGCCCGGGAGCATGACCAGGTCGACGGCGCCGCTGCGCACGGCGCGCTCGACGGCGCCCAGGTCGGCGGTCCCGACGCCGACGGCGCGCACCAGACCCTCGTCGCGCAGGCGCGCCAGCGCGGCGACGCCGCCGTCGACGACCTCGGCCACGTCGCGCCCGCTGCGCTCGACGTCGTGCAGGTACAGCACGTCGACGCGGTCCAGGCCCAGCCGGGTGAGGGAGTCCTCGAGGCTGCGGCGGATGCCGGCCTCGGAGAAGTCCCAGCGGCGGCGGTGGTCGGCGGGCACCTCGAACAGGTCGTCGTCCCGGCGGCCGGCGCCGTCCGGGTCCGGCTCCAGGATCCGGCCCACCTTGGTGGAGAGGACGAACTCGTCCCGGGGCCGGCGGCGCAGCATCGCGCCCAGCCGGCGCTCCGAGAGCCCCAGCCCGTAGTGCGGGGCGGTGTCGTAGTAGCGGATGCCCGCGTCCCAGGCCGCGTCGAGTATGCGCTGCGCCGCCTCGTCGTCGACGGCGCGGTACAGGTTGCCGACGGCGGCCGCCCCGTACCCGAGACGGCCGAGCCGGATCCGCCCCGGTGAGCTCATCGGCCGGCGAAGAGGTGCCGCTCGACGGAGGCGGCGTGCATCTCGGTGCCGGCCCCCGGCGCCGACGGGGCCCAGTACCGCCCCTGCCGCACGTCGGTGGGGACGACGAAGTGCTCGTGCAGGTGGTCGACGTACTCGAGGTAGCGCCCCTCCACCGAACCGGAGACGGCGACGAAGTCGAACATCGACAGGTGCTGCACCGCCTCGCAGAGGCCGACGCCGCCGGCGTGCGGGCAGACCCGGACGCCGAAGCGCGCGGCCAGCAGCAGGTTGGCGATGTTCTCGTTGACCCCGGCCACGCGGGTGGCGTCGATCTGCAGCACGTCGATCGCCTCCGCCTGGAGCAGCTGCTTGGCGATCACCCGGTTGGCCATGTGCTCGCCGGTGGCCACCGGGACCGGGGCGACCTCGCGCGCGATCCGCGCGTGGCCGAGCACGTCGTCGGGGCTGGTGGGCTCCTCCAGCCAGGCCAGGTCGAACGGCGCCAGCTCCTTGGTCCAGGCGACCGCCTGCTCCACGTCCCACCGCTGGTTGGCGTCGACGGCGATCTTGACGTCCGGGCCGACGGCCTCGCGGGCCAGCCGCAGCCGCCGCACGTCCTCCTCGAGGTCGCTGCCGACCTTGAGCTTGATCTGCTCGAAGCCGTCGGCCACCGCCTCGCGGGCCAGCCGCACGAGCTTCTCGTCGTCGTAGCCCAGCCAGCCCGGCGTCGTGGTGTAGGCCGGGTAGCCGTGCGCCTCGAGCCAGGCCCGGCGCTCCGCCCGGCCCGGCTCGGCGGCCTGGAGGATCTCGAGGGCCTGCTGCGGGGTCAGCGCGTCGGTCAGGTAGCGGAAGTCGACCAGGTCGACGATCTCGGCCGGGGGCAGCTCGCTGAGCAGCAGCCACAGCGGCTTGTCCGCCCGCTTGGCCCGCAGGTCCCACAGGGCGTTGACGACCGCGCCGATCGCCATGTGCATGACGCCCTTCTCCGGGCCCAGCCAGCGCAGCTGCGAGTCGTGCACCAGCCGCCGCCAGGTGCCGCCCATGTCGGCGAGGAGGGGCTCGACCTCCTCGCCGCGCAGCTGCTCGGCCACGGCGCGCACCGCGGCGAGCTGGACGTCGTTGCCGCGGCCGATGGTGAACACGAAGCCGTGCCCGGCGTCCCCGCCGTCGGTGCCCAGCCGCAGGTAGGCGGCCGAGTAGTCGGGGTCGGGGTTCATCGCGTCGGAGCCGTCGAGCATCGTCGACGTCGGGAAGCGGATGTCGAAGGTGTCGATGTCCTGCAGGGAGCTCACGGGGCGTCCTCCGGTCGGGGTCGGGCCGGTCAGTGCGGCAGCTGGAAGCCGGCCATGCCGCCGTCGACCGACAGGGAGGTGCCGGTGACCGAGCCGGTGCGCGGGGAGGCCAGGTAGACGATGGCCTGGGCCACCTCGTCGGCGCTCACCAGCCGCCCGTGCGGCTGGCGCGCCTCGAGCCGGGCCAGCTCGCCCTGCGGGTCGTCGGTCGCGGCGAGCAGCCGCTGCACCCACGGGGTGTCGGCCGTCCCGGGGCTGACGCAGTTGACCCGGATGCCCTCGCGGACGTGGTCGGCGGCCATGGCGCGGGTCAGCCCGAGCACCGCCGACTTGCTGGCGCAGTACGCCGCGCGCTTCGGCAGGCCGATCAGCGCGGCGATGGAGGCGGTGTTGACGACGGCGGCGGCGCGGGACCGGCGCAGGTGCGGCAGCGCGGCGGCCGACATGCGCGCGATGCCGACGACGTTGACGTCGAGCACCCGCAGCCACTCCTCGGCGGCGGTGTCGGCCACCGTGCCCTGCGCGCCGATGCCGGCGTTGTTGACCAGGACGTCGATGCCGCCGAGGTCGGCGGCGATGCGCTCCACGGTGGCGGTCACCCCGGCGTCGTCGGTGACGTCGCACCGGTAGGCGTGCAGCGGCGCCGGCACCCCGGTGGTGTCCCGGTCGACCGCGGCGACCGTCGCGCCCCGGCGGGCCAGCTCCTGGGCGACCGCCAGGCCGATCCCCGAGCCCGCGCCCGTCACCACCGCGACCAGCCCGTCGAACTCCCCCTGCGGACCCGCTGCCTCGCTCATGCCTGCCCCACCGTCTGCCGCTGACGGCCGAGGCCGTCGATCTCCAGCTCCACCACGTCGCCCGCCGCCAGGAACGGCGTGCCGGGGCGGCCGAGGGCGACGCCTGCCGGCGTGCCCGTGTTCACCAGGTCGCCCGGCCGCAGCACCATGAACCGGCTCAGGTACCGGACCACCTCGAGCACCGGGAAGATCATGTCCGCGGTGCTGCCGTCCTGCCGCTGCTCGCCGTTCACCCACAGCCGCAGGCCCAGCTGCTGCGGGTCGTCGACCTCGTCGGCCGTCACGAGGTACGGGCCGGCCGGGTTGAAGGTCTCGCAGCTCTTGCCCTTGTCCCACTGGCCGCCCCGCTCGAGCTGGAACTCGCGCTCGGAGACGTCGTGGGAGACGAGGTAGCCGGCGATCACCTCGCGCGCGGCGTCGGCGTCGGCCAGGTAGCGGGCCGGCGCGCCGATGACGACGCCGAGCTCCACCTCCCAGTCGGTCTTCGTCGACCCGCGGGGCACGAGCACCTCGTCGCACGGCCCGATGACCGTGCTGGGGTCCTTCATGAACACCACCGGCTCCGCCGGGACGGGGGCGCCGGTCTCCGCCGCGTGGTCGCGGTAGTTCAGCCCGATGCAGACCACCTTGCCGGGCGTCGCCACGGGGGCGCCGATCCGGACGCCGTCGCGCGCGACCTCGGGCAGCCGCCCCTCCTCGAGGGCCGCGCGCAGGCGGGCGAGGCCACCGCCGGCGAAGAAGGCGCCGTCGTAGTCCTCGGTCACCGAGCCGGCGTCGAGCCAGCGCCCGCCCGCCTCGACGGCCGGGCGCTCGGCGCCCGGCTCCCCGATCCGCAGCAGCCGCATGCGCACGCCTCCCTGGACGACCGTGGTGGTGGAATCGATTTCACCGTACCGGTCCCCCCCGTGACCTCGACCGCTAGGTTCGGCGCATGGCGACGATCTACGACGTTGCGGCGCTCGCGGGGGTCTCACCCGCCACCGTCTCGCGGGTGCTCAACGGCCGGTCGGTCTCGCCCGACAAGGAGCGCCTCGTCCTGGAGGCGGCCGAGCGGCTCAGCTACAAGCCCAACCGCGTGGCCCGGACCCTGCGCCGCCAGCTCTCCGAGGTCGTCGCGCTGGTGATCCCCGACATCGAGAACCCGTTCTTCACGTCGCTGGCCCGCGGCGTCGCCGACACGGCCCAGCAGGCCGGCTTCAGCGTCGTCCTCTGCAACACCGACGGGGACCCGGGCAAGGAGCGCCACTTCCTGGACATCGCCCTGTCCGAGCACATGGCCGGCGTCGTGCTCGCCGCGGCCGGGACGACGAGCGACGTGCGCCCGCTGCTCGAGCGGGGCCGCGCGGTGGTGGCGGTGGACCGCCCGGTCCCCGACGCCGAGGTCGACGAGGTCGTCATCGACAACGTCGGCGCCGGGCGGCTGGCCACCCGCGCGCTCTGGGACGCCGGGTTCCGGGACATCGCCTGCATCACCGGGCCGGCGGGCCTGGTCACCGCCGCCGGCCGCGCCCGGGGGTGGCGGGAGGCCCTCGCGGAGGTCTCCCCCACCCCGGTCGCCGACGGCCGGCTGGTGCACGCCGACTTCCGCGTCGGCGGCGGCCGGGCGCGTATGAGCGAGCTGCTCGCGAGGGCCGACCGGCCCGACGCCGTGGTGGCCGGCAACAACCTGGTCGGCGTCGGCGCCCTCCAGGTGCTGCACGAGCGGGGCCTGTCGGTGGCCGACTTCGGCATCGCGGTGATCGGCGACCTGCCCTTCTCCGGGCACGCGCAGGACGTCCCCGTCGTGCACCTCCCCACCCGCGCGATGGGGACCACCGCCGGCGCGCTGCTGGTCGAGCGCATCCAGGGCGACGAGGGCCCCGCCCGCCGGGTGGTCATCCCCGGCGAGCTGCGCCCCGCCTCGCGGGCGGCGGCCGCCGACGCCTCGCCGTCCCTCCCCCGGCCTTGAGTCTGAAATCGATTTCTGACAGGCTCCCGGTGCCGTGGAGGACGGGCCCGTGCCGCGCAGGGCCACCCGGGAGCACACCGGCGACCGCCCGCACCCCGGCCGGGGGTGGGAGGAGTTCGCGCCCCCACCGTCCACGCCTCGCGGCCCGCGAGCAGCGCACCACCCGCACGACACCTGAGGAGCTCCGATGACCTACACCCTGCCCCGGCTGCGCGAGGCCACCGAGGCCCCGCCGCGGACCGCCTACCTGGTCACCAGCGGTGACTCCCGGGAGGCGGCGAACACCGCCAGCTGGCCGACCCAGGTCGAGCTGGAGTCGATCGTCACCGCGGAGCTGGAGAAGAACGGCTGGCGGGTCGTCCGCGCCGAGCCGGTCGCCGAGGACGCCCCGCACGGTTTCGTGCGCAGCCAGCGGCACGGCATCGAGGTCTTCAAGTCCGTCCCGCCGGAGGCCCCGCTGGTCGTGGCGATCGCCAACTGGCAGTACAGCCACCACGTCCTGCCGGGCCTGCGCACGCACCGCGGGCCGATCCTGACCGTGGCCAACTTCTCCGGGCGCTGGCCGGGCCTGGTCGGGCTGCTCAACCTCAACGCCGGGCTGACCAAGATGGACAAGCCCTACTCCACGCTGTGGACCGTCGACGGCACCGACGACTGGTTCCGCGACGGGATCCGCTCGTGGGTGGAGACCGGCACCGTGGCGCAGGACGAGTCGCACGTCCGCCCGCTGCCGGAGCTGCCGGCGGGCCCCGAGACCGAGCTGGGCCGCGCGCTCGCCACCGAGCTGCTCACCGAGAAGGCCATCGTCGGCGTCTTCGACGAGGGCTGCATGGGCATGTACAACGCGATCTTCGACGACGAGCTGCTGCAGCCGATCGGCATCTACAAGGAGCGGCTCTCCCAGAGCGCGCTGTGGGCCGAGATGCAGCGGGTGAGCGACGAGGAGGCGGCCGAGATCGGCCGCTGGCTCACCGACCAGGGCATGACGTTCCGGCTGGGCACCGACGAGGCCACCGAGCTGACCGAGCGCCAGCTCCTGCTGCAGTACAAGATGTACATCGCCGCCGTCCGGATGGCCGACGACTTCGGCCTGGACTCCGTCGGCATCCAGTACCAGCAGGGCCTCAAGGACCTCAGCCCGGCGTCGGACCTGGTCGAGGGCCTGCTCAACAACGTCGTGCGGCCGCCGGTGCGCAGCCGCGACGGCAGCCGGGTGCTCTTCGAGGACCAGGCGCTGCCCCACTTCAACGAGGTGGACGAGGGCGTCGCCGTCGACGGCCTGGTCACCAACCGGGTGTGGCGGGCCATGGGCCTGGACCCGGCGACCACCCTGCACGACGTCCGCTGGGGCGAGGACTACGACGGGCAGTTCGTCTGGGTCTTCGAGATCTCCGGGTCGGTGCCGCCGTCCCACCTCGTGGGCGGCTACGCCGGGGCCGAGGGCTGGCGGCAGGGCAACGTCTTCTTCCCGGCCGGCGGCAGCACGATCAACGGCGTCTCCAAGCCGGGCGAGATCGTCTGGTCGCGGGTCTACCTCGCCGAGGGCGCGCTGCACGTCGACATCGGCCGCGGCACCGTCGTGGAGCTGCCCGCCGAGGAGACGCAGCGCCGCAAGGAGGCCACCAACCCGGAGTGGCCGATCATGCACGCCGTCCTGCACGGGGTCTCCCGCGACCAGTTCATGGGGCGGCACAAGGCCAACCACATCCAGGTCGCCTACGCCGAGGACGCCGACGGCGCCGACCGCGCGCTGACCGCCAAGGCGGCGATGTTCGACGCGCTCGGCCTGCAGGTGCACGTGTGCGGCGACGTGCGGTTCACCGGGGTGGCCGCCTGATGAAGATCGGCTGCCACGGGCTCGTCTGGACCGGCGTCTACGACCCGGAGGGGATCCGGCACGCCGTCCGCAAGACGCGCGACGCCGGGTTCGACCTCATCGAGTTCCCGCTCATGGACCCGTTCACGTTCGACGTCGCGGCCGCCCGCGCCGCGCTCGACGAGACCGGGCTGGAGGCCACCGGCTCGCTGGGGCTGAACGAGTCCACCGACATCAGCAGCGAGGACGACGCCGCGGTCCGGGCCGGCGAGGACCTGCTCAACCGGGCGGTGGACGTGCTCGCCGAACTCGGCGCCGAGCACCTCTGCGGGATCGTCTACAGCGCCATGCGCAAGTACATGGAGCCGGCGACCCCGCGGGGCGTGGCGAACAGCCAGGCCGTGATCGGCCGGGTGGCCGAGCGGGCCCGCGAGGCCGGGATCAAGGTCTCGGTCGAGGTCACGAACCGCTACGAGTCGAACGTGCTCAACACCGCGCGCCAGGCCCGGGAGTTCGTGAAGGGCACCGACAGCGCCAACGTCGGCGTCCACCTCGACACGTACCACATGAACATCGAGGAGAGCGACATGTTCTCCCCGGTGGTCGAGACCGCCGAGCAGCTGTCGTACGTGCACATCGGGGAGAGCCACCGCGGCTACCTGGGCACCGGGAGCGTGGACTTCGGCTCCTTCTTCCGGGCCCTGCACCGCGTGCGGTACGACGGCCCGGTGGTGTTCGAGTCGTTCTCCTCCGCCGTCGTCGCGCCCGACCTCAGCCGCATGCTGGGCATCTGGCGCAACCTGTGGAGCGACAGCGACGAGCTCGGCGCGCACGCGAACGCCTACATCCGCGGCACGCTGACCGCGATGGCGTCGCTCGAGCACCACTGACGTGCGCCGGCTCCTCCCCGCCGCCGCGGACCCCGTCGACGACGCCGCCCTGGCCGAGGCCTACCGGGCCCCGGCCGGGCGGTTCGTCCGGGCCGACTTCATCGCCGCGCTGGACGGCGCGACGACGGTGGCGGGGCGGAGCCGGGGCCTGCAGAGGCCGGGCGACCTGCGGGTGTTCCGGGTGCTGCGGGCGCTCGCCGACGTCGTCCTGGTCGGCGCCGGGACGGCGGCGGCCGAGGGGTACGGGCCGATGACCGACGACTCCGCCGTCGGCCGTCTGCGCGGCCGGCTCGGCCGCCCCCCGACCGCGCCGATCGCCGTGGTGTCCCGCCAGGCGTCGCTGGAGCCGGGCAGCCGGCTCGCCGCGCCGCCGACGATCCTGGTCACCTGCGCGGCGGCCGACGCCGGACGGCGGGCCGCCCTCGCCGGCGCCGGCGTGCAGGTGCTCGTCCGCGGCGAGGACGACGTCGACCTGCCGGCGGCGCTGGACGCGCTCGCGGAGCGGGGGCTGGAGCAGGTCACCTGCGAGGGCGGGCCGCAGCTGCTGCGCTCCGCGCTGGAGGCCGGCGTCGTCGACGAGCTCGACCTCTCGATCTCCCCCGCGCTCGTCGGCGGCGAGGTGCGGCTGCTCGGCGACACCGCGCTGCGCGACGTCGTCCGGCTCGACCTGCGCCAGGTGCTCGAGGAGGACGGGATGCTGTTCACCCGGTACGCGGTCCGGCGGGCGCAGGCCTAGCGGGCCGCGCCGATCCCGGCGTCCCGGGCGCGCGCGACGGCCTCCGCCCGGCTGGCCACGCCGAGCTTGAGCAGGACGTTGGAGACGTGGTTCTGCACCGTCTTCACGCTGATGCCGAGGCGCAGCGCGATGACGTCGTTCGACGCGCCGGCGGACATCCGCTCGAGCACGTCGGCCTCGCGCTCGGTCAGCTGCGGGAACGCCGCACCCGGACCGGGCCGGCCGACGTCGACCAGGGCGGCGGTGACCGCCGGGTCGAGGATGGCCTGGTCGGCGTGCACCGCCTCGATGGCCCGCAGGATGTCGTCGGGGGGCGCGTCCTTGACGATGTAGCCGCGCGCCCCCGCCCGCAGCGCCTCGCGGACCCGCGCCGAGTCGGCGTGCATGGTGAGGACGAGCACCCGCACCCGCGGCAGCTCCTGCACGATGCGCTGCGTCGCCACCACACCCCCGCCGCCGGGCATGTCCAGGTCCATGACGACGACGTCCGGCCTCAGCTCGCCGGCTGCGGCGACGGCCGCGCCGGTGTCGGCCGCCTCGCCGACGACCTCGATGCCGGGAACGGCGTCGAGGAGCCGCCGCATGCCGAGCCGGAAGACGGAGTGGTCGTCGGCGACGACGACGCGGACGGGACGGGCGGGTTCCTCCACGGGGCCTCCTCCAGCGGGAACGTGGCGGCGACGGCGGTGCCCCCACCGGGCGCCGGGCCGAGGGCGAAGACGCCGCCGAGCTCGAGCACGCGGCGGCGCATCGAGCCGATGCCGATCCCGGCGACGTAGGGCTCGGTCAGGCCGGCGCCGTCATCGGTCACGGTGACCCCGAGCGAGCGGCTCCCGCGCTCGACGGCGACCACGACCCGGGAGGCGCCGGCGTGGCGCAGGACGTTGGTCACCGCCTCCAGGACGAGGAAGTACGCCGCCTCCTGCACCGGGACCGGCAGCGGGTCCACGTCCGACGCGGCGAGCTCGACGGCGGGACCACCGGGCAGCTGCGCCAGGCGGGCGAGGTGGTCGCGGACGGCCTCGACCAGCCCCCGCTCGAGCAGCGCGACCGGCTGCAGGCGGTCGACGATCCGGCGCACCTCGGCGGAGGCGTCCCGGAGCTGGCCGGCGACCTCGGCGAGGCCGGCCGCCGCCGGGTCGCCGTCGGCGCCGCGGCGCAGCGCGTCGACGGCCAGCCCGGTGCCGAGAAGCAGCGGGCCGAGCCGGTCGTGGAGCTCCCGGCGCAGCCGCTCGCGCTCCGCCGCCGCCGCCCGGCTGACGCGGTCGGCCGCCGCCCGCAGCTCGGCGCGCAGCCGGACGGCGTGCGCGGCGGCGGCGACCTGGTGGCCGAGCTCGGTGAGCAGCACGAGGTCGGCCCGGCCGAACGGCACCCCCGGGTCGCGCAGGCCGACGGTGAGCGCGCCGAGCAGCTCGGACTGGTGCACCAGGGAGAACTCCACCGCGTCGGCGCCGGGCTCGCCCGTGCGGGCCAGCTCCTTCCGGTCCCCGTCGGTCAGCAGGGTCAGGGCGACCGAACGGGTCCGCAACAGGCGCGGCACGACGTCGACGACGGCCGCGCCCAGCTCGGCCTCGTCGGTGGCCGCCCGGAGCCGCTCGCGCAGCACCGCCAGGGCGGCCAGCGGCTCGTCCCGGCGGCCGAGCAGCAGGCGGGTGATGGCGCGCTGCAACCGGAGGCGGACCGGCTCGGCCACGGCCGCGACCACGACCGCCGCCACGAGGGCCGCGCGCTCGGAGGGGTCGGCCCCGAAGGCCGCGGCGACGCCGAGGTAGGCGGCGAACACCAGCACGGTGACGCCGGTGAAGACCGCGGCGCGCCGGATCACCAGGTCGACGTCGTAGAGGCGGTACCGCAGCACGGCCAGGGCCACGCTGCCGACCAGCAGCACCGGCACGGCGAGCAGGGCCACCTGCGCCGCGTGCGGCGGCAGGAGGTCGACGACGGCGTAGAGCAGGAGCGAGACCAACCCCGCGAGCAGCAGGTACTTCAGCTGCTGCCGGGCCACACCCGTCGACCGCCGCCAGCGGGCCACCACGGCGGCCAGCGCCGCCAGCGCGGCGACCGCCCACAGGATGCCGGTCAGCAGCCCGACGACCGGCCCGGCCGCCGCCCAGTCCGCCACCGCGACCGACACCGTGGCCACCCAGCCCAGCGCGACCACCGGACGCCAGCGGGGCGTCGGCGCCCGCCCGTCCGGGAAGACGGCGAGGAGGACCGTGGTGACCGGCACGACGCTGAACGCCCACAGCCCGCGCGAGGAGGACCAGGCCACCGCGTCGGCCCACGCGGCACCGGCCGCCCCGGCCACCGCGACGACCCCGCCCCCGGCCAGCGCGAGGGCCATCGCGCACCCGCCGAGCAGCAGCAGCAGGCCGATCCGGCGGCCCTCCCGCCGGCCGGCCAGGGGGGCGCCGACACCCACGAGCAGCAGGGCGACGACCACGTTCTGCACGAGGCCCCAGCCGACGGTCGCGCCGAGCCCGTCGGCCGCGACGGAGAGGGCGACCCCCAGCGCCGTCGCGGCCAGGGCCCCGGCCGGAAGCCAGCGCACGGGCTCAGCGTGCGGTCGCGGGTGCCGGGCTGTCCAGCACCGCGGGCCTCCGGGTGCCGACGACCAGCGCCACCCCGAGGGCGGCGCCGACCACGAACGCACCGAAGGGCAGCCAGGCGGCCGGGGCCAGCAGCACGACCAGGAGCCCCTGCCACCGCGGCAGGCCGCGGTCGCGGAGCATGGCGACGCCGGCCAGCACGATGCCCGGCATGATCAGGTAGCCCAGCCACTCGAGGGCCATGAAGCCCGGAGGCAGGTCGCCCCGGCCGAGCACGCCGCGCACCAGGGCGCCGACGGTGATGAGGGCGTACTCCAGCGGGCCGCCGAGGAGGTTGAGCCAGGCCCCGACCCGGCCGATCCGCCCCTGGACCGCCCGCCGCCGCGCCCACAGCGCCAGCACGGCCAGCGGCAGGAGGGCCCAGTACCACTGCAGCGTCAGCCGGCCGACCCACTGGGGCCACTCCTGGTTGCCCGGCTCGTGCATGTGCGCGACGGCCATCTCGTGCACGGGGATCAGGGCACCGCCCACGACGAGCAGGACGGCGACGACGGGGACGGGGATGCGGGCGAGGCCCGACCAGATGCGTGTCATGGCGGCAGCGTCGCCACGGCCCTTCCCGGGTGGCCAGGGAGCAGCACCCCGGCCGGCCGGGAGGTCCTCCCCGGGATCCTCGCCACCCCGCACCGGACGGCCGGGTCCGGGAGGGACACCCGGTCCGGCGACACGGGCGCGGGAGCCGTGGTCCGCCGTCGCGCCCGGCTGGTCTACTGACCGGCATGGACCTGCCCCTGCTGCCGCCGGTGAAGCCGATGCTGGCCAAGGCGTCGACGAAGTTGCCCACCGGCGACGGCCTGTTCTACGAACCGAAGTGGGACGGCTTCCGCTGCATCGTCTTCCGCGACGGCGACGAGGTGGAGCTCGGCAGCCGCAACGAGCGGCCGATGACCCGGTACTTCCCCGAGGTGGTCGAGGCGGTCAAGGCGGCGCTGCCCGAGCGCTGCGTCGTCGACGGCGAGATCGTGATCCAGAGCGGTGACCGGCTCGACTTCGAGGCGCTGCTGCAGCGCATCCACCCGGCCAAGTCGCGGGTCGACCTGCTGGCCGAGCAGACGCCCGGGACGTTCGTCGCGTTCGACCTGCTCGCCCTGGGCGACGAGGTGTTCCTCGAGACGCCGTTCGCGCAGCGCCAGGCGCGGCTGCGGGAGGTGGTGACCACGACCGGGTCGGTGCACGTCACCTCGATCACCCAGGACGCGGAGACCGCGCAGCGCTGGTTCCAGGAGTTCGAGGGCGCCGGGCTCGACGGCGTCGTCGCCAAGGCCCCAGACCTGCCCTACGGCCCGGACCAGCGGCTGATGACCAAGGTGAAGCACGTGCGGACCGCCGACTGCGTCGTCGCCGGGTTCCGCTGGCACAAGAGCGGGCCGATCGTCGGCTCCCTGCTGCTCGGCCTCTACGACGACGGCCGGCTGCAGCACATCGGCGTGGCGGCGTCGTTCCCGATGGCCCGGCGGGCCGAGCTGGTCGAGGAGCTGGCGCCCTACCGCGAGAACGCCCTGGCCGACCACCCGTGGAAGGACTGGGCGAACGCCCAGACCAACGGCGAGGGCAACGGCAACGGCAACGGCCACGGCGGGGACCGCATGCCGGGGGCGGTGAGCCGGTGGAACGCCGGCAAGGACCTCTCCTGGGTGCCGCTGCGCCCCGAGCTGGTGGTGGAGATCAAGTACGACCAGCTCGAGGGCCGCCGGCTGCGGCACACCGGCCAGTTCCTGCGCTGGCGGACCGACCGCGACCCCGCGAGCTGCACCTACGACCAGCTCGACGTCCCCGTGAAGTACGACCTCGCCGAGGTCCTCGACGGGTGACGCGGGTCATGTCCACGGGCGTGCCGGGAGGGGCCCTCCTAGGCTCGTGATCATGCGACGTCGCTCCCCCCTGCCCGTCGTCGTGGCCGGGCTGCTCCTCCTGCTCACCGGGTGCACCTCCTTCACCAGCGGCGTGGGCGCGGAGGGGACGCCGGCCACGGCCACCTCGGCCGCGCCGCCCGAGGCGCCCGAGATCGAGTGGAACGAGTGCAGCGAACAGCTGCGGCCGTTCGTGGAGGGACGCCCGGGGTCAGAGCGCCCGCTCACCTTCGAGTGCGGCCGCACGGAGGTGCCGATCAGCTACGACGAGCCGCAGGGCGCGACGCTGCCGCTGTTCCTCGTGCGGGTGACGCTGGCCGGGCAGACCGACCGCATCGGCTCGCTGGTGGTCAACCCCGGCGGCCCGGGGGGCTCGGGCGCGGACTCCGTGATCGGGCTGGCGCTCAGCCTCCCCGAAGACCTGCTGCGCCGGTTCGACCTGGTCGGCTTCGACCCCCGCGGCGTCGGGCTGTCGACGCCGGTGGAGTGCATCCCGGCCGAGCTCAAGGACCGGATGATCGCCGCGGAGCCGCGCCCGGCGTCCGACGAGCAGGTCGACGACGCCTTCGCCCTCGCCGACGAGGTGGCCGAGGGCTGCGCGGAGAAGTACGGCGAGGCGCTGGGCAGCTTCAACACCGTCGACACCGCGCGGGACATGGACCTGCTGCGCGAGGCGCTGGGCGACGAGCAGCTGACCTACCTCGGCTACTCCTACGGCACGACGCTCGGCTCGACCTACGCCGAGCTGTTCCCCGAGAACGTCCGGGCGCTGGTGCTCGACGCGGCGGTCGACCCCACCACCGATCCGGTGGAGGACGCCGAGGCGGGCGCCGCCGGGCTGGAGGCCGGCTTCGACGCGTTCGCGCAGAACTGCACGAGCCTGATCTCCGGCTGCCCGATCGGCGGCAACCCGCGCCAGTTCGTCCTGGACCTGCTCGCCCAGGCGGCCACGACGCCCATCCCGAGCGCCGCGCCCGGCGAGACCCGCACCGCGACCCCGGGCGTGGTGATGACGGCGGTCAAGGCCGCGCTGTACAGCCAGAACTCCTGGCCGCTGCTGTCGCAGGCGCTCGCGGCGGCCCAGCGCGGCGACTCCCAGGGCCTGTTCAACCTCGCCGACAGCTACGCCGGACGGCTCGACGACGGCCGGTACTCGAACCTCTTCGACGCCAACATCGCGATCAACTGCGCCGACACCTCCACCGAGGCCGAGGTGCCCGACGACGAGATCCGCCGGCTCGCCGCGGAGTGGAACGAGCGGTACCCGCTGTTCGGCGCGAGCACGGCGGTCGGCCTGTACACCTGCTCCGCCTGGGAGGCCGAGCGCACGCCGCTGCCGGAGCGGGACGCGGAGGGCTCGGCGCCGATCCTGGTCGTCGGCAATTCCGGCGATCCGGTGACGCCGTTGCCCGGAGCGGTGGACATGGCGGAGGAACTCGAGTCCGGCGTGCTGCTGACCTGGCAGGGTCAGGGCCACACGAGCTACCCGAAGACGCCGTGCGTGACCGACGCCGTCGACGCGTACCTCATCGACCTGACCGCGCCGTCCGACGGGCTGACCTGCCCGGCGGCCTAGGCGCCCGACCGGGCCCGCGCCGCCCGAGGAATGGAGCGCCCATGGCCGCGAGCAAGGACGCCGTCGTCCTGGAGATCGACGGGCACGAGGTCCGCGTCTCCAACCCGGAGAAGCCCTACTTCGCCGAGCGCGGCATCCGCAAGATCGACGTCGTCGAGTACTTCGTCTCGGTCGGCCCGGGCATCCTGCACGCGCTGCGCGACCGGCCCACGACGCTGGAGCGCTGGCCCGGCGGCGTCTTCGAGGGCGCGCGGCTGTCGACCCGGGTCGACAACACCGGGGACGCCTTCTACCAGAAGCGGGTGCCGAAGAACGCCCCCGACTGGGTGCCGACCGCGCACATCACCTTCCCGAGCGGGCGGACGGCGGACGAGATCGCCCCCGACTCGGTGGCGGTGGTGGCCTGGTGCGCCAACCTCGGCACGCTGACCTTCCACCCGTGGCCGGTGTCGAAGGGCGACGTCGAGCAGCCCGACCAGATCCGCATCGACCTCGACCCGCAGCCGGGCACCGACTTCGCCGACGCGGTGCGGGTCGCCCCGCACGTGCGCGAGCTGCTCGGCGAGTTCGGCATGCAGGGCTGGCCCAAGACCTCCGGCGGGCGGGGCGTGCACGTCTACGTGCCGATCCAGCCGCGCTGGACCTTCCCCGAGGTGCGCCGCGCGGTGATCGCGTTCGGCCGCGAGCTGGAGCGGCGGCTGCCCGACCGCGTGACGATGTCGTGGTGGAAGGAGGAGCGCGGCGAGAAGATCTTCATCGACTACAACCAGATGGCCCGGGACCGCACGATCGCCTCGGCGTACTCCATCCGCCCCAAGCCGCACGCCCCCGTCTCGGCGCCGGTGGACTGGGAGGAGCTGCCCGACGTCCACCCCACCGACTTCGACGTGCTCACCATGCCCGAGCGCTTCCGCGCGGTGGGCGACAAGCACGCCGGCCTGTCCGACCACTCGTTCGGCATCGAGCCGCTGCTGGAGCTGGCCGAGCGGCAGGCGCGGGACCAGGGCCTGGGCGACCTGCCCTATCCCCCGGACTACCCGAAGATGCCGGGCGAGCCGATGCGCGTGCAGCCGAGCCGCGCCCGCAAGCCCGCTGACTGACCGACGGGGACGACCGGCGGCTCGTCCGCGGAGTGGGCGCGCGCGGCCGCCGGCGGCTCGGCCAGCGCCTGCTCGAAGCAGGCGTGCAGCAGGGTGAGGCGGTCGACCAGCCGGTCCACGTAGAGGACGGACGACCCGACGGCGACCGGCCGCTGCATCAGGAACCAGAAGAAGCGGTCCAGCTCGCGGCCGTCGTCGTGCTCCCGGCGCTCGGCGGGGGTGGGGAGGTAGCCGACGGCGGCGAGGAACAGGTGGGCGACGCGGCGGTGCAGCGCGACCGTCGCCCGCGCGTGGGCCGCGACGGCGTCGCCGAGCCGGTCGGCGGTCACGCCCGCGGGCGGGCGCGCCACCAGGCCCACGGCCCGTCCCAGCAGCGGGACCAGCCGGGGCCGGTCGGCGTCGGAGAGCAGGTCGTTGGCGTGCCGGAGCACCGCGGCGAGCTCGTGGTCGACGCAGTCGGGGGCGTCGCTGAACGGCTCACCGGCGAGGAGGGACGTGTACTCCAGGAAGCACGCGCCCCGGGACGGGTGCTTGTGCTTCCCCCGGCTCAGCACCGGCATCAGGTCCGGGACCACGGCCATGGGGCAGCCTAGCCGGGTCCCGGCCCCCGGCGGGGGCCGTTGCGCGCAGCGGTCAGGCGGCGGCGCGGTGCCGGCCCGACGTGCGCTCCACCGCCGAGGACCAGGTGCTGGCCAGGGCCGCGATGGTCGCCATGGCCTCCTCGTAGATGCGCTCGTGCGACTCCACGGGCGCCTCGTAGATCACCTCGGCGATCGCCTCGTCGGTCACCTCGACGACCGCCTCGGCCTCCTCCTCGGTCACCTGGTCGGCGACGTCCCCGGCGGTGTCGTCGGCGGTGTCCTCGACGGGGTCCTCGACGGTGTCCTCGACCACCGGGGCGCCGGCCACCGCCTCCGGCTCCGGCGTGGGGGCGGCGGCGACCGGCACCGGCCGCCGGACCGGCCCGGCGATGGTCAGCGCCACCGTGGGGTGGGCCGTCCCGGCCGCGGCGGGAACCGGGATGCGGGGCAGCACCTGCGTGTCACCGGAAGTCGTCACGCTGCTCCCTATCGGCGGACGCCGACCCTCGCGTGACCGCGGTCCCGCGGGGCAGGATCCCGCCGTGTCGCCCTACGACCCCGAGCCGTGGCACGACCTCGGCGTGGCCGTGGCGGGCGCCTGCGCCGCGCTGACCGGCCTGCTCTTCGTCGCCGTCTCGCTCAACCTGGCGCGGATCCTGGAGTTCCGCACGCTGCCCGGCCGCGCGGCGCGGACCCTCGGCCTGCTCGTGGCGCTGCTGGTCGCCGGCGTCCTCCTCCTGGTGCCGGGGCAGCCCGACGGCGCGCTGGCCGCCGAGCTGGGCGGGCTGGGGCTCTTCCTCGCCGCGAGCGCGGGCACCTCGGTGCGGCACGTCCGCCACGGGGAGTCGCC
This sequence comes from Geodermatophilus sp. SYSU D00815, assembly GCF_054050035.1. Taxonomy (NCBI): domain Bacteria; kingdom Bacillati; phylum Actinomycetota; class Actinomycetes; order Geodermatophilales; family Geodermatophilaceae; genus Geodermatophilus; species Geodermatophilus sp. SYSU D00815. The sequence continues at coordinate 125,179 of NZ_JBJGYO010000010.1, forward strand.
GCACAGCCGGGTGGTGCCGGCGGCGGCCGTCCTGCTGGTCCCGGCGCTCGCCCTGCTGGTGTGCGGCGTCAGCCTCGCCGCCGGCGCCGGCGGTGGGCTCTACTGGCTGGCGGCGGCCGTCGTCACCGGCATGGCCGGCGCGACGGTGAACGCCTGGGTGCTGCTGGTGGAGATCAACCGCTAGCTCACCGCGCCAGCAGCATCGCGGTGACGTCGAGGTCGTGCGCGCCCTGCGCCGCGGCGTCGGTCCGGATCGCGAACGCCAGCGAGACGGCCCGGGCGAGCACCGCGGGGCCGCGCACCTCGGCGGGCAGGAAGCCCGTCGCGGCCAGGCGCGGGCGGGCGACGGGGGCGAACGCGGTGGCGGGCGGCATGGGAGGACTCCTGTCGTCGGTGCGGACCGGGTCCGTCCCGGTCGTCGACCAGCCTGCGCCGGGCACCGCACCCCTCCCGCAGGGAAACCGCACGATCGCCGCAAGACGCCGCCGCTCACCCGGTCGGGTGAGGTCGCCCCGGTTCCGGCCCGCTCCCGCTCTCGCCGGGGCACCGATGTGTCGTTCCTGCATGCACGAGCCGGGAGGAGGTGGGGACGTGCGGATCTCGTTCGTGGTGTACGGGCTGCTCTACGTCATGGTCGAGCTGGTCGGCGCGGAGATCGAGGCGATCGGCTGGCCCGAGCTGACCGGGCTGGACGTCGCCACCGCGATCGCCCAGGCGGTGTTCACCATCAGCATCGCGCTCGCCGTCCTCCTCGGGCTCGACGTCCTGGTCCGCCGCTGGCGCCGCTCGCGGCAGGCCTGGCACGCGGAACGGGCCCGGCTCGCCGCCGAGGCGGAGCAGGAGCCGATCCCCGTCGGGGCCGGCCGCCCGGAGCCCGTGGCGGTGCCCGCGGGCAGCGCCCCCGGCCCCTTCACCGGACCCGACTACGCGACCCGGGACGACGGCGCTCTGCCGCTCTACGTCCCCTCGGAGATCCTCGACCGCGACGGCCGCCGCCTCTAGCCGGTCGCGCCGCGGAGCCGGCACCGCCGGTGCGGTGAGGCAGCGGTAACGCCGACGACACATCCGCGGCGCATGCTCCAGGGGCATGACGTGGAGCCGGTACGCCGCGGGCGCCGCGGAGGTCGTGACCGCGGAGACCCTGTGCTGCGGGGAGCCCCGTCCCCTGTCCCGGCCGGTGGGGGTGGCGCACGCCGTGCCGGTCCCGGCGGCCTCCGGCCCGGGCGCCGCGGTCTGCGGCGAGCCGGTGACCGTGGTCGGCGGCCTGGACTGGCAGATGGTCTGGGGCGTCCCCCGCTGCCCGGCCTGCCGGCAGCTCGCGGGTTGTTGACGCGGGCCCCCCTTCCCTCCGCGCTCCGGACGGCTAGTGTTCAGCCCGTCGGGAACACACTGCGCAATGGCAGGACCCCGATGCACCACTCAGCTAGGAGCAGGGAATGCCCGAAGGAACTGTCAAGTGGTTCAACGCGGAGAAGGGGTTCGGCTTCGCCACCCCTGACGGTGGTGGACCGGACGTGTTCGTCCACTACTCGTCCATCCAGACCAGCGGCTACCGCTCGCTCGACGAAGGGCAGCGCATCTCGTTCGACATCGAGCAGGGCCAGAAGGGCCCGCAGGCGGCGAACGTCCACCCGCTCTGAGCGTCTGATCTCGCGCCAGCGCCCCCGTCCGGTCCGCCGGGCGGGGGCGCTGCCGCGTCCGGGACCGGTCAGCGCCGGCGCGGCACGTACCCGCCGATGAGCGCCGCCATGAGCAGCGCGCCGTCGTCGTGGCCGAGGGCGTCGGCGGCCTGCGCCATCGCCCGCCAGCGCTCCCGCTCGACCTCCGTCGGGGCCTTCTCCGCCCGGACGGCGAGCTGCTCGAGCAGCCGCTCCCACTCCCCCTGCGGCGTCGGCCAGAGCCCGGCCAGCCGGCGCGCCTCCGCCGAGATGCCGGTGAACCGGACGATCTCGCCGGCGTAGGTGGTCAGCACCTCGACGAGGCCGGCCGCCACGAGGGCCCGCGCCGCCGCCAGCACGTCCGGCTTCGGCAGCCCGCTGGCCGGCACCACCTGCCCCAGGTAGGGCGCACCGCCGTGCGCCGGGGCGTCGACCAGCCGCGCGATCGCCCGCAGGACCGGCAGGTCGCGGGTGAACCAGACGTCGTCCAACGGTCGGTCCAGCGGTTCCACCGCCCGACCACCTCCTCGCCTGCTCCGGACGCCTCACGGTACGAGACCCGGCTGCCCGCGCCGGCGCCGGCCGACCCCTCCCGCGCCGTGCGCGGAGGGGGTCGGCCGGTGCGCGGTCAGCGGCGGGCGGTGGCGAGGTCCGGGCGCAGGGCGAGCACCAGCCCGAGGGCGGCGTAGCCGGCGAGCAGGTGGCCGGCGGCGATGTACGGCGCCGCGGCGGGCAGCAGGGCGGCGGCGGGCACGCACACCGGCGCCCAGCTCTCGGCGACCGCCGGCCAGACGCGGGCGGCGCCGCGCCAGCGCCCGGCGATCGCGATGCGGATGCCGATGGCGAACATGCCGAGCATGGAGAGGGGCCAGAAGGCGTCGAGCGCGACCCACGCCGGGGCGTCGTCCCACGCCGGGACCGCGATGGTCTGCACCGTGGAGACCATCGCCAGGCCGAGGAGCACGTGCTCGGCGTGCAGCAGCCGCCGGGCCAGCCGGCCGGTGCCGATCGCCCCGGTGCGCAGCTGCACCGCGACGAGGGCGACCAGGCCGATCTGGAACAGCAGGGTCGAGGTGTTGTAGACCGTCGCGTCCAGGCCCGGCTCCGCGCCGAGGCCGTAGACGAAGATGCAGGCCGCCCAGGCGGCCGAGCCGGCCGTGGTGGCGAGGCCGGCCAGCCGGACCGCCGACCGGGTGGTGGCGGGGGGCGCCGGCGGGCGGGCGGCGCGGGCGTCGGTGCGGGCCGGTACGGGCGTGGTGCTGAGGGTCATCGGGTCCTCCGGGGTGCGGTGACGGCGCTCGGTGCGCCGTCCTGGCACCACCGTCGGCGGGCGCCGTCCCGGGCACCCAGGGCCGGCCGCCCTCGATCCGGTCCTCTCCCCCGTCCCGGGGGACTCGGGACAGCTGCCTCCTGACGGACGGGACACCGGTCGGCGAGGATCCTGCGTGTGCCCGCCGCCCCCGACCTCGCCGCGCCGCGCGTCGCGGCGCCTCCCCCACCCCGGGAGGCCCGGCGGCCCGGGTTCGTGGCCGCGTGGGCGGTCGCGCTGGTCAGCGCCGCCGCCACGCTGGGCGCCGCCGTCCTCGACCTGCTGACACCCGCCGCGACGCGGGCCGCGGCCGAGGCGACCGTCGGCTGGGTCATCGGCCTGCCCGGGCTGCTGCTCGCGGTCCCGGCCGGCCTGCTCCTCGCGCGCCTGCCCCGCCACCCCGTCTCGTGGGTGCTCGGCGGCAACGCCCTGGCCTGGGGCCTCGACGGGCTGGCCCAGTCCTGGCTGGTGCACGCGCTGCGCGGCGAGGAGGCGCTGCCCGGGGCGACGGCGGCGTTCTGGTTCGTCTCCCGCTTCGGCGCCTGGCTGCTGATCGGGCTGCCGCTGCTCCTGCTGGTCTACCCCGACGGCCGCCTGCCCGGCGGCCGCTGGCGGCCGGTCGCGGTCGCGGGGCTCGCCGCCGCCGCGGTCCTGCCGCTGCTGCTCATGGTCGCGCCCGCCGCGCTGCTCGACGCCGGCTCCGGCACCACCACCTCGTCCTTCTACGACCGGGTGGACCTCGACCCGACCAGCCTGCCCCTCCCGGCCGGCGTGGTGCTGCCGCTGCTGCGCATCGGCCTGCCGGCGGCGATGCTCGGCATCGGCATCGCGCTCGCCGCGGTCGTCGCCCGCTACCGCCGGGCCACCGGCGAGCGGCGGCTGCAGCTGCGGTGGCTGCTGTGGGCCGGCGTCGTCGACGCGCTCGTGCTGCTCGCCACGCTCGTCGTGCCGGGCGACCCGAGCTCGCTGGCCTTCAGCCTCGCCGTCGGCCTCACCGGGGCGGCGGTCGCGGTCGGCCTGCTGCGGCCGCGGCTGGTCGACATCGACCGCCTGCTCGGCGGCACGCTGGTCTACGGCGGCCTGGCCGTCGCCGTCGTCGTCCTCGACCTCGCGGTGATCGCCGCCGCCGGGGCGCTGCTCGGCGACCGGCTCGGCGACCGCGACGCCACCCTGCTGGCGCTGCTGGTCGTGACCGGCCTGTACGTGCCGCTGCGCGCGCAGGCGTGGCGGCTGGTCCGCCGCTGGGTGCTGGGCGAGCGCGAGGACCCCTACCGCGTCGTCGCCGACCTGGCCTACCGGCTGGAGCGCTCCGACGGCGTCGACGAGCAGCTCGCCGCGGTCGCCGACGGCGTCGCCGAGGCCTTCCGCTCGCCCTACGTCGGCGTGGAGGTCGACGCCGTGGGCGGCGCCACGCTGCTCGTCGAGCACGGGCCGCGACCGGCCGCGGTGCAGGCGCTGCCGATCGCCTACCGCGGCGAGGAGGTCGGCCGCCTGCTGCTGCCCCGCGGCGGGGTCCGCGCGCACCTGGTCGCGCGGGACGAGCGGCTGCTCGCCGACGTCGTGCGGCAGGCCGCCGCCGCGGCGCGGGCCAGCTCGCTGGCCGCCCAGCTGCAGGACAGCCGCGAGCAGCTCGTCGCCGCCCGCGAGGAGGAGCGCCGCCGGCTGCGCCGCGACCTGCACGACGGCCTCGGGCCGAGCCTCGGCGCGGTGGTGCTGCGCATCGACCTGGCCCGCAACCTGGCCGGCCCCCGCCCGGACGAGGCCGACGCGGTGCTGCGGCAGGCCCGCGACGACGTGGCCGCCGCGCTCGCCGACGTGCGGCGGCTGGTGCACGACCTGCGCCCGCCCGCGCTCGACGACCTGGGGCTGACCGGCGCGGTCCGCCAGCAGGCCGAGCGGCTGCTGCCGGCGTCGGTGCACGTCGGCGTGCACGCCGCCCCCGACGTCGACGAGCTGCCCGCGGCGGTGGAGGTGGCCGCGTACCGGATCGCGTCGGAGGCGCTGGCCAACGTCGCCCGGCACGCGTCCGCGGGCCGGGTCGCGGTGCGGCTCGAGCGGCTGGCCGACGGCGCGCTGGCCGTCGAGGTGGCCGACGACGGCGTGGGCATCGAGCCCGGCGCGCCGGCCGGCGTCGGGCTGGTGTCGCTGCGCGAACGGGCCGCGGAGCTGGGCGGGACGTGCTCGGTCACGTGCCCGCCGGAGGGTGGGACGACGGTGCGGGCGGTCCTGCCCGTGGAGGGGAAGGGGATCGCTCGTGGCTGAGCCGGCCGTGCCGGAGGAGGACGGGCCCGTGCGGGTGGTCGTGGTGGACGACCACCCGGTCTACCGCGACGGGCTGGCCCTGCTGCTCGGGTCGGTGCCCGGGCTGGCGGTGGTGGGCACGGCCGCCGACGGCGCCGCCGCGGTGGACCTGGCGCTCGAGGAGCAGCCGGACGTCGTGATGATGGACGTGCAGATGCCCGGCCTCGACGGCATCGAGGCGACGCGGCGGATCACCAGCGCCTCGCCGTCGATCGGCGTCGTCGTCCTGACCATGAGCGAGGACGACGGCACGGTGTTCTCCGCGGTGCGGGCCGGCGCCCGCGGCTACCTGCTCAAGGGCGCCGACCAGGAGGAGGTCGTGCGGGCCATCACCACCGTGGCCGGCGGCGGCGCGGTGTTCGGCGCCGCCCTGGCACGGCGGATCGCCGACTTCTTCACCGCCGGCCCGCGGGGACCGGAGACGGCGTTCCCGCAGCTGACCGCCCGCGAGCGCGAGGTGCTCGACCTGGTGGCCGCCGGCCGGTCCAACGCGCAGATCGCCGCGACCCTGTACCTGTCGCCGAAGACCGTGCGCAACAACGTGTCCAACGTGCTGACCAAGCTGCAGGTGGCCGACCGGGCCGAGGCGATCGTCCGGGCCCGGGAGGCCGGATTCGGGCGCTGACCCGGCGTTGCGCGGCCGCCGTACCGTGAGGTCATGACCGCTTCCGCAGAGCAGCAGCCGAAGGTCGCGAAGACCGAGGAGGAGTGGCGGGCGCAGCTCTCGCCGGAGGAGTACGCCGTCCTGCGGCAGGCCGGCACCGAGCGGCCGTGGACCGGCGAGTACGTGGAGACGAAGACCGTCGGCGTCTACTCGTGCCGGGCGTGCGGGGCGGAGCTGTTCCGGTCGGAGACGAAGTTCGACTCGCACTGCGGCTGGCCGTCGTTCTGGGAGCCGTCGGCGTCCGACACCGTGGTCCTGCGCGAGGACCGCAGCTACGGGATGGTCCGCACCGAGGTGCTCTGCGGCACCTGCCACAGCCACCTCGGCCACGTCTTCGACGACGCCCCGCAGACCCCCACCGGCGACCGCTACTGCATCAACTCGCTGTCCATCCGGCTCGAGCCCGCCCGGTGAGCGGAGTGGGAGGGCGCGCTTCCCGCGTCCCTCCCACTCCGCTCACGGCAGGTCGGTGACCAGCTCGGCGACCGGCTTGCGGACGCCGGTGTAGAACGGCACCTCCTCGCGGACGTGCCGGCGGGCGCGGGAGGCCCGCAGGTCGCGCATGAGGTCGACGATGCGGTGCAGCTCGTCGGCCTCGAAGGCGAGCATCCACTCGTAGTCGCCCAGGGCGAACGAGGCGACGGTGTTGGCCCGCACGTCGGCGTAGCCGCGGGCCATCCGGCCGTGCTCGGCGAGCAGCTCGCGCCGCTCCTCGTCGGGCAGCAGGTACCACTCGTAGGAGCGCACGAACGGGTAGACGCACACGAACCGGCGCGGCTCCTCCTCGGCCAGGAAGGCCGGGATGTGGCTGCGGTTGAACTCGGCCGGCCGGTGCAGCGCCAGCTGCGACCACACCGGGTCGAGGTGCCGGCCGAACGCGGTGCGGCGCAGCCGGCCGTAGGCCTCCTGCAGCGCCTCCGCCGTCGGGGCGTGCCACCAGACCATGACGTCGGCGTCGGCCCGCAGACCGGAGACGTCGTAGGTGCCGCGGACGACGACGTCCTTGCCGGCCAGCTCCTCGAAGAGGGCGGCGACCTCGTCGGCGGCGGCGGCGCGCTGCTCGTCGCCGAGCGGCCGGGCGAGCCGGAACACCGACCACATCGTGTAGCGGATCATGGCGTTGAGCTCGTTCGCCCGCTTGCCGATGCTGCGTGCCTCGGTCGGCTGTCCCGTCTGCTGCTCGCTCATGGCGCCATTGTCCTCCGGGCTCCGGGGGCGACGACCACCGGCGGCGCCAGGCCGCCGCAGCCGGCGGGCCGGGCGCGGGAACCGGACGGGAGGGGCCGGAAGTCGGGTCGGCGCGAGGTTAGGTTAGCCTTCCCTGGCTTCACCACCGACCGTGCCCGCCCTCCCAGCAAGGACACCAGGAAGCATGCTGACACCGCGTCCCGTCGCGACGCTCTCGCTCGTCTCCGCAGCCGCGCTCGTGCTGGCCGGCTGCGGCGGCTCCGCCGACGCTCAGGACACCACCGAGGCGGCGGCCGGCACCGTCACCTACACGTGGGACCGCAACACCGCCGCCGAGGACGAGGACCCGACCTTCGAGGAGACCTCCGTCGAGGTCCCCGTGAACCCCGAGCGGATCGTCGTCTTCGACATGGCCAGCCTCGACACGATCGGCGCGCTGGGCGGCGAGGTCGCGGGCGCCCCGCTGGACTCGGTGCCCGACTACCTCCAGCAGCACCTCGCCGACGACGCGTTCAACGCCGGCACGCTGTTCGAGGCCGACATCATCGAGATCGAGTCGCAGCAGCCCGACCTCATCGTCATCGGCGGTCGCTCGGCGGCGCTGTACGAGGACCTCAGCGAGATCGCGCCGACCGTCGACCTGAGCCTGCAGGGGTCCTACACCGAGCACCTCGAGCGCACCGTCACCTTCCTCGGCGAGGTGCTCGGCGCCGAGGACGAGGCGGCCGCGGCGATCGACGAGCTCGAGGCGGGCATCGAGGAGGCGCGGGCGGCCACCGCCGAGGCCGGCACCGGGCTGGGCCTCATGGTCTCCGGCGGGGAGCTCAGCGCCATGGCGCCGGCGGCCGAGGGCGACACCGGCCGCGGGGCCCGCGGCGGCCTCATCTACGACGCGTTCGGCGTCCAGCCGGTGGTGGAGGACATCGCGGCCGCCACGCACGGCGAGCCGGTGTCGTTCGAGTTCCTGCTCGAGACGGACCCCGACTACCTCTGGGTCGTCGACCGCGACGCCGCCACCGGCGAGGAGGGCGCCCAGCCGGCCGCCACGGTGCTCGACAACGACATCGTCAAGCAGACCACCGCCTACCAGGACGACCACATCGTCTACCTCGACCCGACGGCCTGGTACATCGTCTTCGGCGGCATCGACACCACGCAGATCATGATCGACGACGTGCTGCAGATCGCGGAGGCGTCGGCCTGACCCGCGCTCGGCACCGCTCCCGTCGTCCATGACGGCGCTCGGCACCACCCCGACCGGCACCCCCGTCCCGGCGCGCCCCCGGCGCACCTGGGTGGGGGTGCTCGTCGGCGTGCTGCTCGCGGTCCTCGCGGTCGCGAGCCTGTTCGTCGGGGTCTCCGACGTCTCCCCGGTCTCGGTGCTCACCGGCGGCCCCGGCAGCGACGCCGCCTTCCTGCTCGGGGTGAGCCGGATCCCCCGCACGATCGCGGTGGTCCTCGTCGGCGCCTCCCTGGGCATCGCCGGGCTGATCATGCAGATGCTCGTGCGCAACAAGTTCGTCGAGCCGGGCACCACGGGCGTCAGCGAGTTCGCCACGCTCGGCATGCTCGTGACGATCGTGTTCTTCCCCGGCATGGCCGTGCTCGGGAAGATGGCCGTCGCCGCCGCGTTCGGCCTCCTCGGCACCTGGGTGTTCCTGCAGGTGGTCAAGGCCGTGCCCGTGCGCCAGCTCGTGCTGGTCCCGCTGGTCGGCATCATGCTCGGCGGCGTCGTCGGCGCCGTGACGACCTTCTTCGCCTACCGCCTGGACCTGCTGCAGTCGCTCGGGCAGTGGGCGCAGGGCAGCTTCGCCACGATCATGCAGGGGCGCTACGAGTTCGTCTGGATCGCCGGGCTCATGGTCGTCGTCGCCTGGGTGGCCGCCGACCGGTTCAGCGTGATCGGCCTCGGCGAGGAGTTCGCGACCAACCTGGGGCTGGACTACCGGCGGATCGTGGCCGTCGGCATGGTGGTCGTCGCGGTGATCACGGCGGCGGTGCTGGTCACGGCGGGCCTGATCCCGTTCCTGGGGCTGGTGGTCCCGAACATCGTGAGCCTCCTCATCGGCGACAACGTGCGCCGCGCGATCCCGTGGGTCGCGGGGCTGGGCGCCGTGTTCGTCCTGGGCTGCGACATCCTGGCGCGCGTCGTGCGCTTCCCCTACGAGATCCCGCTGTCGGTCATCGTCGGCGTCGTCGGCGCGGCGGTGTTCCTGTGGCTGCTCCTGCGGAAGGGCAGCCGTGCTCACTGACCCCGTCGCCACGACACCCGCCCCCGTCGCGGCCCGCGCCCGCGTCCGGGCGCGCTGGGCCCGCCCGTCCGTGCGGCTGGCCGTGCTCGCCGCCGCCGTCCTGGTCCTGACCGCCGGCTACCTGTTCACCGACGTCCCCGGTTCGCTGGCCTTCGCGCTGGAGATCCGCAGCCGCACGGTGCTCGCGATGCTCGTCGTGGCGACGGCGGTGGGCGTCTCCACGGTGGTCTTCCACACCATCACGCAGAACCGCATCCTCACCCCGTCGATCATGGGGTTCGACGCGTTCTACGTGCTCGTCTCGACGGTCATCGTGTTCGCCGCCGGCTCGGCGTCGTTCCTGGGCGTGGACCCGCTCACCCTGTGGCTGGTCCAGCTCGTCGTCATGGTCGCCTTCAGCGTCTCGCTCTTCACCTGGCTGTTCGGGGGCCGGCGCCGGTCGATCCACCTCATGCTGCTCGTGGGCATCGTGCTGGGCACGTTCTTCCGCAGCTTCACCGAGTGGATGCAGCGGATGCTCGACCCGCTGGACTTCCAGGTGCTCTCCGACGCGATGTTCGCCTCCCTCACCCGGCCCGACGAGACGCTGCTGCTGCTCACCGCCGTCCTCGTCGTCCTGGGCTGCGCCGCCGTCGTGCCGCTGCTGCGCACCCTCGACGTGCTGACGCTGGGCGCGCCGGCGGCCGTGGGCCTGGGCGTCGACCACCGGCGGGTGGTGATGACCGCGCTCGCGGTCGTCTCGGTGCTCGTCGCCGCGTCGACGGCGCTGGTGGGGCCGATCCTGTTCCTCGGCCTGATCGTCGCCAACCTCGCCTACTCCTACGCCGGCTCGTTCCGGCACGTGTGGACGGTGCCCACCGCCGTGCTCATCGGGATGGTGTGCCTGCTGGGCGGCCAGCTGGTCCTGGAGCAGGCGCTCGACTTCGGCGGCACCCTGTCCACGGTCATCGACTTCGCCGGTGGCCTGTTCTTCCTGTACCTCGTGCTGCGGAAGGGGGCGCGGTGATCCTGCTCGAGGGCGTCACGAAGCGCTACGGCCGGCAGACCGTCGTCGACGACGTCTCGCTCCGCTTCGGCGAGGAGGGGGTGACGGCGCTGATCGGCCCGAACGGCGCCGGCAAGTCGACCCTGTTCGGCCTCGTCGGCCGCCTCGTCCAGCCCGACGCCGGCCGGATCACGGTGGAGGGGGCCGACGTCGCGACGGCGTCGTCGCGGGACCTCGCCCGCACCCTCGCCGTGCTGCGCCAGGACAACCACGTCGCCGCTCGCCTCACCGTGCACGACCTGGTGGAGTTCGGCCGGTTCCCGCACTCGCGCGGCCGGCTCACGGTGGCCGACCGCGAGCACATCGAGCGCGCGATCGCCTACCTCGACCTCGACGCCCACCGCGGCCGGTTCCTCGACGAGCTCTCCGGCGGTCAGCGCCAGCGCGCCTTCATCGCGATGGTGCTCGCGCAGGACACGCGCCACGTCCTGCTCGACGAGCCGCTCAACAACCTCGACCTGCGGCACATGACCGAGACGATGGGGCTCGTCCGCCGCATGGCCGACGAGCTCGGCAAGCGGGTCGTCGTCGTGCTGCACGACATCAACTTCGCGGCGACCTGGTCCGACCGCATCGTCGCGATGCGCGACGGCCGCGTCGTGGCCGACGGGCCGCCGCGGGAGATCATGCGGCCCGGGGTGCTGGAGGCCGTCTACGACACGACCGTCGACGTCCGGGAGATCGACGGCCGGCCCGTCGCGCTGTACTACGGCTAGCGCGATCGGGCCGGCGCGCCCACGGCTCACGGCAGCGCCGGGGTGAGCCAGGCGTCGATCGCGATCCGCACGGGGCGGCCCACCAGGAACGACGGCGCCCGGATGCCGACCGCGGTCCGGTCGAGGACGCCGGTGGCGCGCACCCGCAGCCACGAGCCGTCCGGGGCCGCCGCCTCCGGCCCGCCGACCAGGGTCAGCGGCGCCGAGGTGCCGCGGACGGCGAGCACGCCCTCGGCGCGCCACGCGCCGTCCTCGCCCGCGGTGAACCGGTCGGCCGACCAGGTCATCGTCGGGTGCCGGTCGACGTCGAGGAAGCGCGGCGCGCGCAGGTCGGCGTCCCGGCGCGCGATGCCGGTGTCCAGGCTGTCGAGGTCGACCTCGGCCCGGACCCGCAGCGGGGCGCCGTCGGCCCCGATCTGCACCCGGCCCCAGCGGCAGGCGACCGAGCCGTGCACGGGGCGGCCGACGTTGCCGACGGTGAACGCGACGCGGGTGCGGCTGTCGGAGACCGCCCACGTCCCGGCCGCGATCCGGGCCCGCAGCAGGCCGGTCACGACCGCACCGCCCGCGGGACGTCGGCGCGCACGACGCGGCCGAGCTCGAGGCGGTCGTAGCCGGGCAGCAGCGCCGGGTCCTCGCCGGGCAGCAGCGGGGTGCGCATGATCCGCTCCTGCACCTCGGTGTGCGCCTCCAGGGAGGTGGCGGTGCCGAGGACGACGATCCGGTGGTCCGCCGACTCGAGGACCAGCGTGCCCACCAGGCCCTCGACGTCCCGGACGGCCGGGTGGATCCGCTCGCGGCCGCCGACCTCGGCGGCCCGGGCGACGGCCGGGTCGCCGGCGCCGTTGAGCCAGGTGACCTGCGCGAACAGCGGCGTGCGGCCGGCGGCGGCGCCGTCGAAGCCGTCGACGACGCGGTAGACCCGCTCGCCGGCCGGCGCCGACTCCTCGTCGGGCCAGAACGCGAGCGTGGTGCTCCCCCCGCCGTCGAGGTGGGCGACCTCGACCGAGCCCACGGGCTCGCCGGGGGGCGGGGTGGCGGTGACGGTGGCGAACACGGGGTGCTCCCTCCGGTTCGGGGGCCGGCGGGTCCGGTCCCGGCGCGGAGGACGATCCGCCGGCGGAGCATCCGCGACATCCGTGGAAGCACGGGACCACGGCACTGAAACGCGGTACTCAGCGCCGTCGCGGACCGGGATACTGCGCGCCGTGTTCGTCGGTCGCACCGCCGAGCTGGCCGAGCTCAGGGGGCGCATCGCCGCGGCCGCCGGGGGCCGGGGCGGCCTGCTGGTGCTCTCCGGGCCCGCGGGCATCGGCAAGACCCGCACCGTGGAGGAGGCGGTGGCCGGCGCGCCCGCGGTCGCGTGGGGGCGGTGCGTGGACGACCCGGGCGCTCCGCCGCTGTGGCCGTGGCGGCGGGTGATGCGCACGCTGCCGGGCGTGCGCACGGCCGTCGAGGAGGCGCTGGCCGCCCGCGGGCCGGCCGATCCCGAGGCCGCCCGCTTCGCGCTGGTCGCCACCACCACCGAGGCCCTGCTGGAGGCGGCCGAGCCGGGCGGGCTGGTCGTCGTCCTGGAGGACCTGCACTGGGCCGACGAGACGTCGCTGCGGCTGCTGCGCCACCTCGCCGGCGAGCTGCAGCGGTCGCGGCTGCTGGTGATCGGCACCCACCGCGACCCGGCCGGGCCGGCCGGCGGGCGGCTGGAGGACGCGCTGCCGGACCTGCTGCGCTGGCCGGCCACCCGGGCGCTCCCGCTCGCCCCGCTGACGGAGGCCGACGTGCGCGCCTACCTGCCCGGGGCGACGGCGGAGGCGGCGCGCGCCGCGCACCGGCGCAGCGGCGGCAACCCGCTGTACCTGCGGGCGGTCGCCCGCGCCCCGGCCACGGGCGCCGACGGCGGCACGGAGCTGCGGCACCTGGTGCGGACGACGCTGACGGCCCTGCCGCCGCCGGTGCTGGACCTGCTCGACAGCGCGGCGGTGCTCGGGGAGGAGGTCGACGCGGCCCGCCTCGCCGCGGTCACCGGCCGCCCGCTCGACGAGGTGCGCACCGGGCTGGACGCCGCGGTGGGGGCAGGGGTGCTGGCCGCGGTGCCGGACGTGCCGGGCCGCCGCCGGTTCGTGCACGCGGTGGTGCGCGACGCCATCCACGACGACCTCTCCCCCAGCACCCGCGAGGAGCTGCACCGGCGGGCGGCGGAGGCGCTGGAGCGCTTCGCCGAGGACGACGACACCGCGGCCGGGGTGGTCGCCGGGCACTGGCTGCGCGCCGCCGCGGAGCCGGCCACCCTGCGCCGGGCGGCGGCGTGGGCGCGCCGGGCCGCGGTCGCCGCCACCCGGTCGCTGGCGTTCGAGGAGGCGGCCCGGTTCCTCGCGACGGCGCTGACCGCGGCCGACCGCGCCGGGGCCCGGGCCGGCGAGCGCGCCGAGCTGCTGCTGGAGCTGGCGACGGCGGAGTTCCGGGCCGGGCGCTCGGGCGAGGCGCTCGCGCACGCCGACGCCGCCTCCGAGGCCGCCGCGGCGTGCGGGCGCACCGATCTGCTCGCCCCGGCCGCGCTGACCGTCCACGACGTCGCGGCGCCCGGCTTCCCGCCCGCCGTCCTGCGCATGTGCGAACGGGCGCTGGCCGACCCGTCGCTGCCCGCCGCGACGCGCGCCCGGCTGCTCGCCCAGTCGGCGTCGGTGCTGGCCGACGCCGGCCGGTTGGGTGCCGCCGCGGCCCGGTCGGCCGAGGCGCTGGCGCTGGCCGAGGAGAGCGGCGACCCGGAGGCGGTGCTCGACGCCGTGCGCGCCCGGATGAAGGCCAGCCCGGCCGCGCTGCCCCGCGAGGAGCGGATGCGGCTGGGGCTGCTGGCGATCGCGCACGCCGGGACGACGGGCCAGCCGCTCGCGGAGCTGTGGGGCGCGAAGTGGCGGATCGACGCGGCGCTGGAGGTGGGCGACACCGCGACCACCGAGGACGAGCTGGCGCGGGTCACGGCGCTGGCGCGGCGCACCCGGCTGCCGCTGGTCCGCTGGCACGACCTGCGGCTGCGGGCGTCGGTCGCCGCGCTCTACGGCCGGTTCGACGAGGCGCTCGAGCTCAACGAGCAGGCGCGGGTCGTCGGCGAGGCGGAGCTGGGGCAGGACATCTCGGCGGCGGGCATGTCGGGGGCGTTCCTGTACCAGCACTCCCTGGTCACCGGCGTGGAGATGGACCTGGACGCCAACCCGGTGCGGCTGCTCCAGCTGGCCGACGACGTGCCGATCGTCCAGGCCAGCCGAGCGGTCACCGCGCTGGTGGGCGGCCTGCGCGACGAGGCCGCGGCGCGCTACGCGCAGCTGCGGCCGCGGCTGGTCGAGCGCGACTTCGTCGAGTCGGCGGGGGTGGCCGAGACGCTGGTGCCGCTGGTCGAGGCGTTCGGCGACGCGGCGGCGGCGGCCGACCTGGCCGCGGTCGTCGCCGGCCTGCAGCGGGTCGCCGCGGGCGGCGCCGGGGTCTACTGCTGCGGGTCCCTGGAGGTGCTGCTCGGCCGGCTCGCCGCCGTCCGGGGCGAGTGGGAGGTGGCGGTGGCGCACTTCGCGGAGGCGCTGGCCGTGGACACCCGCACGGGCGCCCGGCCGGCCGCCGTCAACGACCGGGTCGGGCTGGCGGGCGCGCTGCTGGAGAGGGGCCGGGCCGCCGACCTGCCACGGGTCCGGGAGCTGGCCCGGACGGCGCTGGCGGAGGCGCGGCGGCTCGGCATGCCCGGGCCCGGACGGCGGGCCGCGGAGCTGGTGGAGCGGGCGGGCCGGGCGGCGCGCGCGGCGGACCCGCTCACCGGGAGGGAGCGGGAGATCGCCGCGCTCGTCGCCGAGGCCCTGACCAACCGGCAGATCGCCGATCGGCTGGTGCTCTCCGAGCGGACGGTGGAGAGCCACGTGCGGAACATCCTGGCCAAGCTGGGCCTGGCCAACCGCACGGAGATCGCGACGGCGGTGGTCAGCGGGCCGTCGCGGGCCGCTTCCCCGCGGCGCTGACCAGCGTGGCGTGCGCGGCGCGGCAGTCGTCGCAGACGGCCATCCAGACGCTGTGCCTCAGGCAGCGGACGGGGCGGTCGGGGATCAGGTTCTTCTTCTCGTCGGGGTGGTGCTGGTGGTTCACCCCGGGCTCAACAGCGCCGGCCGCCCGCAGATGCCCCGCCCGCCCCGTGGCGTCCGCCACCCCGGGCTTTCGGTACCGAAGGCCCGGGGGACGGCGGGGCTTTCGGTACCGAAACCCCGGGGAGCCCGAGAGGAGGGCGTCGAGGGCGTGGTGCGCGTCGCGGATGCAGGCCGGGACGCCGACCCCGCGGAAGGCCGCGCCGGCGATGGCCAGGCCCGGCACCTCGCTCACCGCGGCCCGGACCGCGTCCACCCGGTCCTGGTGCCCGACCAGGTACTGCGGCAGCCCGCCGCCCCACCGCGCCAGGTGCGTGGCCACCGGTTCCGGCCGCTCCAGGCCGAGCAGGTCGGCGACGTCGGCGACGACGGCGGCGGTCAGCTCGCCGTCGCCGCGCTGCAGCTCCGACTCGTCGCGGAACCGGCCCACCGACGCCCGCACCAGCAGGTGCTCGCCCGCGAGGTGCGGCCACTTGGCCGAGGAGACGGTCACGCCCTTGACCAGCCGGCCGGTCACCGGCGGGACGAGCAGCCCGGAGCCGGCGTCGACCCGCTGGGCCGGGAACGCCATCGCCACGACCGCCATCGACGCGTACGGGATCCCGCGCAGCGGCTCCGCGGCGGCCGGGACTGCGTCGGCGAGCAGCCGGGCGGCCTTGGGCGCCGGCGCGGTCACCAGGACGGCGTCGGCGGTCAGCGTCTCCGGGCGCGCGGCCGGGCCGACGGACAGCGCGAACCCGCGGGCGGTGCGGCGCAGGCCGTGCGCCGGGGTGCCCAGCCGGACCTCGGCGCGGGCGGCGGCGACCAGCGCGGCCGGCAGCGCGCCGATGCCGTCCGACACCGTCGTGAACACCGGGCCGTCGTCGTCGCCGCGGCTGCGGGTGCCGGCGTCCCGCGCGGCCGCGGCGGCGGCCAGCACCGACCCCGCCCGCGGCAGCTGCGCGGCCAGCGCCGGCATGGTGGCGGCGAGGGAGAGCTCGTCGGCGCGGCCGGCGTAGACGCCGCCGAGCAGCGGCTCGACCAGGCGGTCGACCAGCTCGTCGCCGAGCCGCTCGCGCAGCAGCACCCCCACGCCGACGTCTCCGTCGAGGGCGAGCGGCGGCAGCCCGGCCTCCGCGCGCACCCGCGCGACGCCGCCCGGCGACAGCAGCCCCTCCAGGCCGTCGGCAGACGCCGGGACGCCGAGCACGGTCCCGGCCGGCAGCGGGTGCCGGCCGTCGGGCAGGACGACGGCGGCCTGCGTGGTCGCCGGCGCGACCAGCCGGTCGGCCATGCCGAGCTGCTCGACCAGCCGCACCGCCTCGGGCACCCGCGCCAGCAGCGCCTCCGGGCCGGTGTCGTACCAGTGCCCGGCCAGCTCGATCCGGTCCAGCTTGCCGCCGATCCGGTCGCCGGCCTCGAGGACCACGACCTCGTCGTCCGGCCGGCGCCGGCGCCACTCGAACGCGGCGGCCAGGCCGGTGATCCCGGCCCCGACGACGACCAGGCGGCTCATCGGGACGACAGCTCGTGGACCAGCTCGACGACGTGGGTGAGCACGTCGGGGTCGGTCTCGGGCAGGACGCCGTGGCCGAGGTTGAACACGTGCCCGCGCGCGGCGCGTCCCTGCTCCACCACCCGGCGCACCTCGCGGTCGACCGTGGCGCGGTCGGCGAGCAGCACCGCCGGGTCGAGGTTGCCCTGCAGCGAGTAGCCCGGGCCCACCCGGCGGGCGGCCTCGTCGAGCGGCACGCGCCAGTCGACGCCGACCACGTCGGCGCCGGCGTCGCCGATCAGCGGCAGCAGCTCGCCGGTGCCGACGCCGAAGTGGATCCGCGGCACCTCGTGGCCGCCGAGACCGTCGAACACGGCGCGCGAGTGCGGCAGCGCCCGCTCGGCGTAGTCGGCGGCCGACAGCACCCCGGCCCAGCTGTCGAACAGCTGCACCGCGCTGGCCCCGGCGGCGACCTGGGCGCGCAGGAACGTCGCGGCGGAGACGGCCAGCCGGTCGAGCAGGCGGGACCACGCCCCCGGCTCGGCGTACATGAAGGCCTTGGTGCGGGCGTGCTCCTTCGACGGCCCGCCCTCGATCAGGTACGTGGCCAGGGTGAACGGCGCCCCGGCGAAGCCGATCAGCGGCGTCGCGCCGAGCTCGGCCACCAGCTGGCGGACGGCGGTCTCCAGGAACGCCAGCCGCTCCGGCTCGAGCGGCGGCAGGGCGTCGACGTCGGCGACCGTGCGCACCGGCGTGGCCACCACCGGGCCGACGCCGGGCTTGATCTCGATGTCCACCCCGGCCACCACCAGCGGCAGCACGATGTCGGAGAAGAGGATGGCCGCGTCCACCCCGTGCCGGCGCACCGGCTGCAGGGTGATCTCGGTGACCAGGTCGGGGTCCTGGCAGGCCTCGAGCATCGCCGTCCCCGCGCGCAGCGCCCGGTACTCGGGGAGCGAGCGCCCGGCCTGGCGCATGAACCACACCGGGGTGCGGTCCACCGGCAGGCCACGGGCGGCGCGGACGAGGGCGGAGTCGGCAGCGGCGGCGCTGTCGGGTGCGGTGCTCACGACCGCCGATCCTCCCAGACCGGGAATTGCCACACCCTCCGCGACCAGGCCGTCACGCAGGGGCACGGGCAGGCCGGATGCGGCGTGGCGGGCGCACAGCGCCCGTTCTCGCCCTACCCTGCGAAGGCGTGGAGCCGCACAGCCTGGCGGGCAGCGGGGACGCGGCCGGCAGCGAGCCGCCCGCGCCCTTCCGGGCTGCGCTGGAGGCGATGGCGCGGGTCCACCCGCGCGACGAGATCGTCCTCGAGACCATCCCTGCCCCGCAGCGGCTGGCCCCCTTCGCGCACGCCCTCGGCGCCCAGGTCTACGAGCCCGACGGCGACGAGGAGGTCGAGGTCGCCAGCGGCCGGTTCATCGTGCTCTACGACCCCGAGGGCCACCAGGCCTGGGACGGCACGACCCGCTGCGTCGGCTACGTCTCCGCGGTCACCGACGAGACCCTCGTCGACGACACGATGTTCTCCGAGGTCGCGTGGAGCTGGCTCACCGACGCGCTCGCCGAGGCAGGCGCGGGCTCCCACGCCGTCGGCGGCACGGTGACCCGCACCGCCTCCACCCGCTTCGGCGACCTCGCCGGCCCCGAGCACTCGGTGGAGGTCGAGATCCGCGCCTCCTGGACGGCGGAGGACAACAGCGCGCTCGACCGGCACCTGTCGGCCTTCCTCGAGGTGCTGGGCACCGCGGCCGGGTTGCCGCCGCCCGGCGTGCACCTGCTGGGTCCCTCCGGGCGCAGCGGCGACGGGACTCTCTAACATCGCAGGGCGGCCGTGCCTGCAGCACGGCGACGGGACTGCGAGAAGGTGGACGAGCGCTGAGCACCGCGCCCTTGGGAGATGAGGCCGTTCCGGCGCCGGAGGAGGACGCGTCGTCCGCCGTCCCGCTGCTGACGCCGCGCGACGGGCTGCCGCCGGTCGTGGAGACGTCCACCGCGCTGGTCGCGTACGCCGAGGCGCTGCGCGCGGGCACCGGCCCGGTCGCCGTCGACGCCGAGCGCGCCTCCGGCTACCGCTACGGCCAGCGCGCCTACCTCGTGCAGCTGCGCCGCCGCGGCGCCGGCACCGGCCTGATCGACCCGGTCCCGCTGCCCGACCTGTCGGTGCTGCAGGAGGCGATCGCCGACGAGGAGTGGGTCCTCCACGCGGCCAACCAGGACCTGCCGTGCCTGGCCGAGATCGGCCTGGTGCCGAGGCGCATCTTCGACACCGAGCTGGCCGCCCGGCTGGCCGGCCTGCCCCGGGTGGGGCTGGCCGCCGTCGTCGAGTCGCTGCTCGGGTACTCGCTGCAGAAGGGTCACTCGGCCGCCGACTGGAGCACCCGCCCGCTGCCCGAGGAGTGGCTGGTCTACGCCGCGCTCGACGTGGAGGTGCTGGTCGACCTGCGCGACGCGCTCGCCGCGCTGCTCGAGGAGCAGGGCAAGACCGAGTGGGCGCGGCAGGAGTTCGAGGCGATCCTGGCGGCGGGGCCGCCGGCGCCGAAGCCCGACCCGTGGCGGCGCACCTCCGGTGTCCACGGCCTGCGCAACCGGCGGCAGCTGGGCATGCTGCGCTCCCTCTGGCAGGCCCGCGACGACCTCGCCCGCCGGCGCGACCTCGCCCCCGGCCGGGTGCTGCCCGACGCCGCGATGGTCTCCGCCGTCCAGGCCGACCCCAAGAGCGAGGCGGCGCTGTTGGAGCTGCCGGTGTTCCGCGGGCGGGCCAACCGCAAGCTGGTCGGCACCTGGTTCGGCGCGCTCGCCCGCGGCCGCGCGCTGCCCGAGGCGGAGCTGCCCCTGCAGAGCCGGCCGGGCGACGGTCCGCCGCCGGTCAACCGCTGGGCCGACCGCGATCCGGCGGCCGCGACCCGGCTGCAGCGCGCTCGGGCCGGGCTGGCGGCGCTCTCCGAGGAGCACTCGGTCCCGGTGGAGAACCTGCTCTCCCCCGACCTGGTGCGCCGGCTCATGTGGACCCCGCCGGAGCCGCGCACGGCCGACACCGTGGCCGTGGCGCTGCGCGCCGGGGGCGCGCGCGAGTGGCAGGTCGAGCTGACCCGGGAGCTGCTCACCGAGGCGGTCGCGGCCGCCTGAGCGACCGCTCGCGGTCGCGGCGGGGGGACCCGCCCGGGGCGAGCGCCCGACCGGCGGCTACGCTCCCGCGACGGTGCCCCGTGCCCCCGGTTTTGGGTGTGCGCCCTCTCCCCCGGCGGGTGGTCCGGGGCAGCCTCGGAGCGCGCACCCTCTGTGGTGCACCGCACACAGCGACGAAGCGGGGCCAGAGTTCCGGAACCGGCCGATTGCGAGGACGCCGTTGATCAAGGTCATGGTGGTCGAGGACAACGACCTGGTCCGCGACGCCCTCGTCGACCTGCTGGGGACGACGCCGGAGGTCACGGTGGTCGCCGCGTGCGCCGACGGCTCCGAGGTGCTCGACAGCGCGCGGCGCACCCAGCCGGACGTCGTCCTCATGGACATCGTCATGCCGAAGATGGACGGCCTGGAGGCGGCCCGCCTGCTGCTCACCGAGGAGCCGTCGTCCCGCGTCGTCGTCCTGACCGGCAGCCTCACGCTCGAGCACGTGCGCCGGGCGCACGACCTGGGTGCGGTGGGCTTCCTGCTCAAGGACGGCGACCCGGGAGAGGTGTCCCGGGCGGTCACGGAGGTCGCCGACGGCGGCACCGCCTGGAGCGCCCCGGCCCGGGCGTACCTGCCGCCGTCGTGATCCGGCCACGCAGGGTCACCGAGTCGATCACCGTCCGCACCGGCACGACGGGGGGCACCCCCTACGAGTGATCCGAACCGCCCTCCGGCCCCTGCGCCGCCCCCCGGCCCGGACCGATACTCCCCGCGGTTCCACCCTGCGCTGCCGCAGACCCGCGAGGACCCATGCCGCTGACCAGTGACGCTCGGCCCAGCAGAGGCCATCCCGCGCTGCGCCGCGAGATCGTCGCGTTCATCTCGATCGCGCTCGTGGTCCTCACCCTGGTCGTGGCCGTCACCCTCGTGATCACCGACAAGATCGCCCGCGACAACGCCCAGCGCGAGGCAGAGCGCACCGTGAGCCGGCTGGCGACGGTCCTGGTGGAGCCGCTGCTCACCAACGTGCTGCGGGGCGAGGAGGAGGACCGGCGCGACCTCGACCAGATCCTCGGGGTCCGCAAGAGCGACGGCAGCCTGACCGAGGTGTTCGTCTGGACCGCCCAGGGCCAGATCGTCTACTCCACCGACCCGGCCCAGGTGGGCAGGCAGATCACCCCGACGCCGGAGCTGCGCGCCGCCATCGGCGGCGACGTCGTGTCGACCATCGAGGAGGCCTCGGAGGTCGACGACGACGACGTGCGCGCCGAGCCGCAGCTGGAGGTGTACGTGCCCATCGAGGCGGCCGAGGAGCAGCTGGCCCTCGAGGCCTACCTCAGCGCCTCCACGATCGACGACGAGGCGGCCCTGCTGCGCTCCCGCGCCGTGCCGCTCACCATCGGCGCCCTCCTGGTGCTCCAGCTGCTGCAGTTCCCGATCGCCGCCTCGATGGCGCGCCGGTTGACCCGGAACGAGGCGGAGCAGACCGACACGGTGCGGCGCTACCTGGCGGCCTCCGAGCGGGAGCGGCGGGAGATCGCCGCCGACGTGCACGACGGCCCAGTGCAGGACCTGGCCGGGGTGAGCTACGGCCTGCGCGCGCTGCGCCCCCACCTGCCGGAGCGGCAGCAGGCCTCCCTCGACCGCATGGTCGACGCGCTGCGCAGCGCCGTGACCTCGCTGCGCCGGCTGATGATCGCCATCTACCCGCCCGACCTCAGCGGACCGGGGCTGGCCACGGCGATCCAGGACCTGGGCGAGCGGGTCAAGGAGAACCTGACCGTGCACGTCGAGGCGGAGGCGCTGCCCGAGATGCGCTCGGAGGACGCCGCCGTGCTGTACCGCACCGCCCGCGAGGCGCTGGCCAACGTCGTGAAGCACGCGCAGGCGCGGAACGCCTGGATCCGGCTGCAGGAGGCCGACGGCCCGCGCGGGCCGGCGGTGCGGCTGCTCGTGGAGGACGACGGCGTGGGGCTCGACGAGGACTCCGACGAACTCGCGCTCAACGGCCACTTCGGCATGCGGCTGATCTGCGACCGCCTGGCCGAGCACGGCGGCACCGCGGAGCTGCGCAACCGGCCGGAGGGCGGGGCGGTGCTGGAGGCCCTCCTGCCGGTCGACGGGGCCGCCGACCACCCCTGACGCGGGAGAACCGCCGCGCCCCGTGGACCTCGCGGTTACCAGCGGGTAACTTGAGCGGCGCCGGTTGCTACCGGCCGGTAATCGCCCCGCTGCGGAGGTCCCATGTCCCGCTCCCTGCGCGAGGTCGTCTTCGTCGACGGCGTGCGCACCCCCTTCGGCAAGGCCGGCCCGAAGGGCCTCTACGCCGAGACGCGCGCCGACGACCTGGTCGTGCGCTGCATCCGCGAGCTGCTGCGCCGCAACCCGGCGCTGCCGGCCGACCGGGTCGACGAGGTCGCGATCGCCGCGACGACGCAGACCGGCGACCAGGGCCTGACGATCGGCCGGACGGCGGCGCTGCTCGCCGGCCTGCCGAAGTCGGTCCCCGGCTACGCGATCGACCGGATGTGCGCCGGCGCGATGACCGCCGTGACCACCACCGCGTCGGGCATCGCCTTCGGCGCCTACGACGTCGCGATCGCCGGCGGCGTCGAGCACATGGGCCGGCACCCGATGGGCGAGGGCGTCGACCCGAACCCGCGGATCGTCAGCGAGAAGCTGGTCGACCCCTCGGCGCTGGTCATGGGCTCGACCGCGGAGAACCTGCACGACCGCTTCCCGCACCTGACCAAGGAGCGCGCCGACGCGTTCGCGCTGGCCAGCCAGCAGAAGTACGCCAAGGCGGTCGCCAACGGGCAGATCGGCCCGGAGCTGGTGACCGTGGCGACCCGCTCGGCCGAGCAGGGCTGGGGCCTGGCCACGGTCGACGAGCCGCCGCGGCCGGGCACCACGCTCGAGGGCCTGGCGGGCCTCAAGACGCCGTTCCGCCCGCACGGGCACGTCACCGCCGGCAACGCGGCGGGCCTGAACGACGGGGCCACCGCCTGCCTGCTCGCCGACGAGGCGACCGCGCGCGAGCTCGGGCTGCCGATCGGCATGCGGCTGGTCGGCTACGGCTTCGCCGGCGTCGAGCCCGAGGTCATGGGCGTGGGCCCGGTCCCCTCCACCGAGAGGGCGCTGGCCCGCACCGGCCTGTCCATCGAGGACATCGGCCTGTTCGAGCTCAACGAGGCCTTCGCCGTGCAGGTGCTGGCCTTCCTCGACCACTTCGGCATCGCCGACGACGACGAGCGGGTCAACCCCTGGGGCGGCGCGATCGCCGTCGGCCACCCGCTGGCCTCCTCCGGCGTGCGGCTGATGACCCAGCTGTCCCGCCAGTTCGCCGAGCGGCCCGACGTCCGCTACGGCCTGACCGCCATGTGCGTGGGCCTGGGCATGGGCGCCACGGTCATCTGGGAGAACCCGAACTGGGAGGGGTCCGAGAAGTGACCGCCGTCTTCGCGAACGAGGTCGTGACGGCCGCGCACGTCCGGTACCTGCGGGTGCCCGGGCTGGCCGGCGAGCTCGCGCTGATCACCCTGGACAACGGGCACGACCACACCCGGCCGTCCACGTTCGGCCCGGGCGGGCTCGCCTCGCTCGACGCCGCGCTCGACGAGATCGCGGCGCACTCCCCCGCCCCGGTCGCCATCGGCGTCACCGGCAAGCCGTTCATCTTCGCCGTCGGCGCCGACCTCTCCGGCGTCCCGGCGATCACCTCGGCGGCCGACGCGCGGGAGATCGCCGAGACCGGGCACCGGGTGTTCCGCCGGCTCCTGGACTCGCCGGTCCCGACGTTCGCCTTCGTCAACGGCGCGGCCCTGGGCGGCGGCCTGGAGCTGGCCCTGCACTGCCGGTACCGCACCATCGCCTCGACCGCCGTCGTCGCCTTCCCCGAGGTGTTCCTCGGGCTGGTGCCCGGCTGGGGCGGCACGCAGCTGCTGCCGAACCTGATCGGCATCGACCCGGCGGTCACCGTCGTGGTGGAGAACGCGCTGGCGCAGAACAGGATGACGCCGGGCCCGAAGGCGGCGCAGCTCGGCATCGCCGACGCCGTCCTCGAGCCGGCCGACTTCCTGGAGCGGTCGCTGGAGTGGGCGGCCGGCGTGCTGTCCGGCGACGTGACCGTCGCGCGTCCCGAGGTCGACCGCTCGGCCTGGGACGACGCGATCGCCCGCGCGCGGCAGGTCGTGCAGGCCCGCACCCGCGGCGCCTCCCCCGGCGCGCTGCGCGCCGTCGAGCTGCTCGACCTGGCCCGTTCCGGGGTGGACGGCGAGGCGTTCACCGCCGGCACCTCCGCCGAGGACGACGCCCTGACCGACCTGCTCATGAGCGACGAGCTGCGGGCCGGGCTGTACTCGTTCGACCTGGTGAACAAGCGGGCCAAGCGGCCGGCCGGCGCGCCCGACAAGAGCCTGGCGCGGAAGGTCACCAAGGTGGGCGTCGTGGGCGCGGGGCTGATGGCCTCGCAGCTGGGCCTGCTGCTCGTGCAGCGGCTCGAGGTGCCCGTCGTCCTCACCGACGTCGACCAGGCACGCGTCGACAAGGGCGTGGCCTACGTCCACCGGCAGCTGGACGAGCTGGCCGCCCGGGGCCGGCTGTCGAACGACCGGCTCAACCGGCTCAAGGGCCTGGTGTCCGGCGCGCTGGACAAGGCCGCGTTCGCCGACGCCGACCTGGTCGTCGAGGCCGTGTTCGAGGAAATGTCGGTCAAGCAGCAGGTGTTCGCCGAGGTCGAGGCGGTGGTGTCGGAGACCTGCGTGCTGGCCACCAACACCTCGGCGCTGTCGGTGACCGAGATGGCCTCCAAGCTCGAGCACCCCGAGCGCGTGGTCGGGCTGCACTTCTTCAACCCGGTCGCCGTCCTGCCGCTGCTGGAGGTGGTGCGCGCCGGGCAGACCGACGACGCCACGCTGGCCACCGCGTTCGCCGTGGGCAAGCAGCTGAAGAAGTCGTGCGTGCTCGTCGCCGACGCCCCGGCGTTCGTGGTCAACCGGCTGCTCACCCGGTTCCTCGGCGAGATCACCTCCGCCGTGGAGCAGGGCACCCCGGTGGCCGTGGCCGACCGGGCGCTCGACCCGCTGGGCCTGCCGATGACCCCGTTCGAGCTGCTCACGCTGGTCGGCCCGCCGGTGGCGCTGCACGTGGCCGAGCGGATGCACGAGGCCTTCCCCGACCGGTTCGCCGTCGGCGAGGGCCTGCGCCGGATGGTCGAGCTGGGCAAGTCGTCGGTGTACAGCGAGCCGGGCGTCGTCGACCCCGACCTCGCCGGCATCGACGCCGGCGACGACGCGCTCACCGAGGAGGAGGTGCGCGTGCGCGCCGAGCGGGCGCTGGCCCAGGAGATCCGGCTGATGCTCGACGAGGGCGTGGTCCAGGCGGTGCAGGACATCGACCTGTGCATGCTGCTGGGCGCCGGCTGGCCGTTCTGGCTCGGCGGCATCTCGGCCCACCTGGACCGGACCGGCGTGAGCGAGGCCGTCACCGGCGCCCGCTTCCTGCCGCGCGGGGTGGCCTCCCTCCCCGCCTGAGCGGCTCGGCGACGATCAGGTCCGCTGATCCCGGAGGGTCCTACCCCGCGCTGCGGCGCGGGGTAGGACCCTCCGCGGTGAGGGAGGACGGCGAGCATGCGCCACCCGCGCCCCGGCCGGCGGTGCGGTCGGTCAGCGGAACTTGCGGGTGAGGCTGGCCATGCTGCGCTGGACGGACGCGATCTTGACGTGCGAGAGGCCGCCGTTGGCGCCGGCGAGCATCATCGCCTCGTGCGCGGCGCGCAGGGTGTCCCACACCCGGTCGGCCTCGCCCTCCAGCGTGGTGCCGAGCGCGCCGACCTCGTACGCCAGCCCCGAGTTCGCGATCACCTCGATCGCGGCCTCGACGTGGGCGTGCGGGTTGCCCGGCGTCCCGGGTGGCGAGGGCGCGACCTGGATCTCGGCGATGACCCACTCGCCGGTCGCCTCGGTCACTGCTGCCCCTCCACCGGCTCGTCCTGGACGGCGGTGGGGGCGCTCTCGGCCCGCTCGCCGAGCACCGCCGCCCACTCGGCGATGCGGCGCGCGACGTCCTGCTCGGTGAGCCCGGCGTCGGCGAGGACCTGCCCGCGGCTGCCGTGCTCGAAGAATTGCTGCGGCAGGCCCATCGAGCGCACCGGGACGTCGATCTGCCGGTCCTGCAGCGCCTGGGTCAGCGTCGTGCCGATGCCGCCCGCCCGGCCGCCGTCCTCGACGGTGACCACCATGCGGTGGCCGACGGCGAGGTCCACCAGCTTGGCCGGCACGGGGATCACCCACCGCGGGTCGACGACGGTGACCTCGATGCCGTGGTCGGCGGCGCGCTCGGCGGCGGCCAGGCAGATCGGCGCCATCGAGCCGACGGCGACCAGCAGCACGTCCGGCCGGGCGCCCCGGCGCAGCACGTCGACCGGTCCGCGGCGCTCCAGCGCGGGGATGTCCGGCGGCAGCGAGCCCTTGGGGAAGCGGACGACCGACGGCCCGTCGGCGATGTCGACGGCCTCGCGCAGCGCCTCGCGCAGAGTGGCCTCGTCGCGCGGGGCGGCCAGCCGCAGGCCCGGGACGACGGACAGCACCGACATGTCCCACATGCCGTTGTGCGAGGCGCCGTCGTCGCCGGTGACCCCGGCCCGGTCGAGGACGACGGTCACCGGCTGCTCGTGCAGCGCGACGTCCATGAGCAGCTGGTCGAACGCCCGGTTGAGGAACGTGGAGTAGACGGCGACGACGGGGTGCATCCCGCCCATCGCCAGGCCTGCGGCCGAGGTGAGCGCGTGCTGCTCGGCGATGCCGACGTCGAAGGTCCGCTCGGGGAAGCGCTCGGCGAACGGCGCCAGGCCGGTGGGGTGCAGCATCGCCGCGGTGATGGCCACGACGTCGGGCCGCTCGGCGCCGATGCGGACCAGCTCGTCGGCGAAGGCGTCGGTCCAGGCCTGCCCGGTCTTGCGCACGCTGGTGCCGCTGTCGGGGTCGAAGACGCCGGTCGCGTGCCAGGCGTCGATCTGGTCGGT
The DNA here is from genome assembly GCF_054050035.1 of Geodermatophilus sp. SYSU D00815. Taxonomy (NCBI): domain Bacteria; kingdom Bacillati; phylum Actinomycetota; class Actinomycetes; order Geodermatophilales; family Geodermatophilaceae; genus Geodermatophilus; species Geodermatophilus sp. SYSU D00815. Next base: position 152,042 of record NZ_JBJGYO010000010.1, read on the forward strand.
CTCGGCCGGCGGGTAGCCGAAGCCCTTGGTGGTGACGGCGTGCACGATCACCGGGCCGCCGAAGGAGCGGGCGCGGCGCAGCGCCGACTCCACGTGCTCGGCGGAGTGGCCGTCGACCGGGCCGACGTACTTCAGCCCGAGGTCCTCGAACATGCCCTGCGGCGCGAGGACGTCCTTGAGGCCCTTCTTGATGGCGTGCAGCGCGTCGTACAGGGCCGAGCCGACCACCGGGGCCCGGTGCAGGGCCTGGCGGACGGCGAGCAGCGCCTGCTCGTAGCCCGGCCGCAGCCGCAGCGTGGCCAGCGCGTCGGCCACGCCGCCGATCGTCGGCGAGTAGGAGCGGCCGTTGTCGTTGACGACGATGATCACCGGCCGGTCCTGCGCGGCGGCGATGTTGTTCAGCGCCTCCCAGGCCATGCCGCCGGTGAGCGCCCCGTCGCCGACGACGGCCACGACCGGCCGCCGGTCGCCGCGGATGGCGAAGGCCTTGGCCAGGCCGTCGGCGTAGGACAGCGCCGTGGAGGCGTGGCTGTTCTCGACCCAGTCGTGCTCGCTCTCGGCCCGGCAGGGGTAGCCGGACAGGCCGCCGCGCTGGCGCAGCCGCTCGAAGCCGTCGACCCGGCCGGTGAGCATCTTGTGCACGTAGGCCTGGTGGCCGGTGTCGAAGACGATCGGCTCGCGCGGGGAGTCGAAGACGCGGTGCAGCGCGATGGTCAGCTCGACCGCGCCGAGGTTGGGCCCGAGGTGGCCCCCCGTCCTGGCCACGCTGGTGACCAGCGCGTCCCGGATCTCCGCCGCCAGGACCGGCAGCTGGTCGGCGGGCAGCGCCCGGAGGTCCTCGGGGCCCCGGAGCGTCGGCAGGATCGGCACGGCGCGGGTGGTGTCCTCTCTGGTGGCGGCGCGGCCCGGGGAAGAAGCCGCCGATCCACTGTAGCCGCGGGAGGGGAAGCGCTCAGGCCGAGCGCTCAGGCCCCCACCAGGCCGCGCAACGCGCCGGCCAGCCGGTCGGCGAAGAGCTGGTGCCCGAGGTCGCTGGGGTGGATCGAGTCCGACCACAGGTGCCGGTCGCCGGCGTCCAGCCAGTCCTCGGCCGCGGGGTCGAGGAACGGCAGGCCGGCGTCGTCGGCCGCCGCGCGCACCGCGCGGTTGATCCAGTCGATCGTGGCCTCGGGGGTGCCCGGGTTGTCGGCCGCGCCGACGACGAGGATGCGGGTGGCGGGGTCGGCCAGGTCGCGCAGCGCGGCGAGCGTGGTGCGCGCCGCCGGGGCCAGCACGCCGGGCCGGCTGCGCCGCTCGTTGAGGCTGCCCTGGACGACGATCCACTCGGGAGCGCCCTCGACGGCGAGCTCCAGCCGCTCGGCGAAGAGGTCGTCGTGCGGCCCGGGCACGCTGTAGCCGCTGCCGCCCGCGCCGAGCACCCGCGCGTGCCAGCCCAGCGCGGCGGCCGTGCGCACGGCGTAGCCCTGCAGGTCGGTGGCGCCGCGGCCGACGGTCCAGGAGTCGCCCACGAACACCACGGTCGGCGCGTCCTCGGCCGCGGCGGGCAGCCCGTCGAGCACCGGCCCGCCGGCGGGCGCGCTGGCCACGCGCGGCAGCAGGACGGCGAGCCCGGCGGCGGCCGCCAGCACCAGGAGGAGCGCGACCGCCCTACCCCCGCGGACCCCCTGCTGACCAGGCACGACGGGCAAGGTACGGCCACGGACGCCCCCGCGGGGGCGCGTCGCGCGGCATCGGGACCGTCGTCCCCCTCACAGGTGACTTCCGTCCCACCCGGCACTCACAACCGGGGCACCCAGCGCTCCCCGCGCAGCGCCCCGGCGACCACCTCGACGCCGCGCGCGGCCGCGGCCAGCCGGGTGCCCTCGCGCTCGTAGGCGGCGACGGCCGCCTCGATCGCCTCCGGCGGCAGGTGCTCGGCGAGGTCGACGCGGACCGTGCGCCAGCCGGCGCGGGCGGCCTCGAGGCCGGCGCGGACGTGGTCGCCGGCGAAGCGGGCCAGCAGCACCGGGTAGTGGCGCAGCACCTCGTGCGCCCGGTAGTCCGGCGGGACCAGGTCGAACAGCCACGCCACCGCCGTCCGCTCCCAGTCGGGGGCGCCCGGCGGGCGGACCTGCTCCGGCCACCCCGGCGGCAGCGTTCCGTCCACCGCGCCAGTGTGCCCCATCCGTCGAACAGGTGTTCGACGGACGCGCGGGTCAGCTCCGCTGCCGCTTGAGCCAGAACTGCTCGAAGCCCCACGTGCCGGCGCCGCTGGAGTGGTAGCTCACCAGCTCCCAGCCCTCGCCGCCGAGCCGGTTGAGCACCGTGCTGGCGTCCTCCTCCTGCCGCTCCATCGGCCCGCCGGGCAGCTTGACGCTCACCCCGGCCTTGCGGCTCTCGGCGTCGTTGGCGGTGATGACCGAGGCGTACTCCCAGGTGGTCACCCGTGCACGGTAGCCGGAGCGGGTTCCAGCAGCGCGACGCACTCCACGTGGTGGGTCATGGGGAAGGCGTCGAAGCCGCGGAGGCCGGCCAGCCGGTAGCCGGCGCCGGCGAACGCCGCGACGTCGCGCGCGAGCGCGGCCGGGTCGCAGGCCACGTAGACGACCGCCCGCGCGCCCGTGCCGGCCAGCAGCCGGCTCACCGCGGCGCCGGCGCCGGCCCGCGGCGGGTCGAGGACGACGACGTCGGGCGCCCCGCCCAGCTCGGCCAGCAGCTCCGCCAGCCCCCCGGCGTCCACCTCGCCCTGCCAGACCTCGGCCTGCGGCAGGTCGGCGAGGTTGGCGTCGGCCGCGGCGCAGGCGGCCGGGTCGGCCTCCACGCAGACGACCCGGCCGTCGGCGCCCACCGCCGGGGCCAGCGCCCCGCCGAACAGCCCGGCGCCGGCGTAGAGGTCGAGCACGGTCTCCCCCGGCCGCACCCGGGCGAAGCCGGCCACGGCGGCCACCAGCGCGTCGGCGGCGCCGGGGTGCACCTGCCAGAAGCCCGTGCCCTCGACCTCCCAGTCGCGACCGGCCGCCGTCCGCCCGGCCCGGCCGGCCGGCTCCTCCGGCACGTCGGAGCCCGGCCGCAGCACCCGGGTGGTCAGGGGCCGGCCACGCCGGTCCAGCCGGGTGGTGGTGACGACGCCGGCGGCGTCGACGGACACGTCGACCGCCCCGGCGCCGGGCCAGCGGTGGTCGAGCACCGCGCGCGCGGCCGGCTCGACGGTGATCGGGCAGTCGGCCAGCCGGACGACGTCGTGCGAGCGGTGCCGCCGCAGCCCCGGCACGCCGGCGCGGTCGACGGCGAACCGGGCGCGGGAGCGCCAGCGCAGCGGCCCCCCGGGCAGTTCCTCGACCACCACGTCGACGTCCTCGAGGTGCGCCAGGCGGGCCAGCTGCTCGCGCACCACGGCGGCCTTGAGCCGGCGCTGCTCGGCGGGCGCCACGTGCTGCCAGTCGCAGCCGCCGCACTTCCCGGGCCCGCTGTACGGGCAGGGCCGCTCGACCCGCTCGGGGTGCGGCTCCAGCACCGTGACGGCGTCGGCGCGGCAGTAGCCGGGGTGCCGGTCCTCGGTGACCCGGGCGAGCACCCGCTCCCCCGGCAGGGCGTGCCGCACGAACACCACGCGCCCCTCGTGCCGGGCGACGCAGTGCCCGCCGTGCGCGACCGGGCCGACGGCCAGCTCGAGCTCGCGGCCGGTCCAGCCGCCGCCGCGGTCCGGGGACGGGCGACGCCGGCGCTCAGCCATACGGGGTGGCCGGGACCTCGTCGTCGGTGATCCCGCGGCGCAGGTCACCGGGCATGGGCGCCGAGCCGCGCTGGCCGTTGTTCTCCTGGCCGATCGAGCTCTCCAGCTGCCAGGGCACCGTGGTGATCATGACGCCGGGGGTGAACTGCAGGCGCGCGCGCAGCCGCAGCGCGCTCTGGTTGTGCAGCACGTTCTCCCACCAGTGCCCGACCACGTACTGCGGCACGAACACGACGACGAGCTCGCGCGGGCTGTCGCGGCGGATGGCCTTCACGTAGTCGAGCACCGGGCGGGTGATCTCCCGGTACGGCGACTCCAGCACCGTGAGCGGCACCGGGATGTCGTAGCGCTCCCACTCGCCCTGGAGCGCTCGCGTCTCGGCGTCGTCCACGTTCACGGTGAGCGCGGTGAGCACGTCGGGCCGGGTCGCCCGGGCGAAGGCCAGCGCCCGCAGCGTCGGCTTGTGCACCTTGGAGACGAGCACGATCGCGTGCACCTTGCTGGGCAGCAGCCGCGCGTCGGTGTCGGGCACCAGCTGGGCGGCGACGTTGGTGTAGTGCCGGTTGATCGCCTTCATCAGGGCGAACAGCACCGGCATGGCCAGCAGGACCAGCCAGGCGCCGCGGGTGAACTTGGTGACCACGATGATCAGCAGGACGACGGTGGTGAGCGTGCCGCCGATGGTGTTGATCACCTGCGAGCGGCGCATCCGGCGGCGGGCCGCGGCGTCGTCGGACTGCCGGATCTCCCGGTTCCAGTGCCGCACCATGCCCCACTGACCGATCGTGAAGCTGGTGAACACCCCGAGGATGTAGAGCTGGATCAGCCGGGTGACGTCGGCCCCGAACGCGACGATGAGCAGGGCGGCGAAGCCGGCCAGCAGCAGGATGCCGTTGCTGAAGACCAGCTTGTCGCCGCGTGTGTGCAGCTGGCGGGGCAGGAACCGGTCCTGCGCCAGCACCGAGCCCAGCAGCGGGAAGCCGTTGAACGCGGTGTTCGCGGCGAGGACGAGGATGAGCGCGGTGGCCGCCTGGATGTAGAAGAAGCCGACCGAGGTGTCGCCGCCGAAGGTGGCCGCCGCCAGTTGCGCGATGACCGTGCGCTGCGGATCGGTCTCGCAGTCGCCGACGAAGCCCTCCAGGTCGCAGGTGAACTCGGTGTACTTCACGTCGCCGAGCAGGGCCAGCGCGGTCACCCCGGCGAACATGGTGGCCGCCAGCCCGCCCATGATCGCCAGGGTGGTGGCGGCGTTCCTGCTCTTCGGCGGCCGGAACGCGGGGACGCCGTTGGCGATCGCCTCGACGCCGGTGAGCGCGGTGCACCCGGAGGCGAACGCCCGCAGCGCGAAGAACAGCAGGGCCAGGCCGGTCACCTGGGAGTAGCCCGGTTCCGGCGTGATCGTGTAGCCGGCGCTCTCGGCCACCACGGGGTCGTCGGTGAAGAAGTCGCGGAACAGCCCGGTGCCGATCATCACCAGGATGCCGCCGATGAACAGGTACGTCGGCAGCGCGAACGCGCGGCCCGACTCCCGCACGCCGCGCAGGTTGAGCGCGGCCAGCAGGGCGACCAGCCCGACCGCGATGAGCACGCGGTGCTCGTTCCACGACGGGAACGCCGAGATGATGTTGTCGGTCCCGGCCGAGACCGACACGGCCACGGTGAGCACGTAGTCGGTGAGCAGGGCGCTGGCGACGACGAGCCCGGCGAACTGCCCGTGGTTCTTCATCGCGACCTCGTAGTCGCCCCCGCCCGACGGGTAGGCCCGCACGACCTGGCGGTACGACAGCACCACCGTGGCCAGCAGCAGGACGACGGCGATGGCCAGCCACGGCGCCAGGTACAGGAACGCCGTGCCGGCCAGCGTCAGCACGATGAGGATCTCCTGGGTGGCGTAGGCCACGGAGGAGAGCGGGTCGCTGGCGAAGATCGGCAGCGCGAGGCGCTTGGGCAGCAGCGACTCGCCCACGCGGTCGCTGCGCACGGGGCGGCCGAGGACGAGGCGTTTCGGGAGTTGTCCGAGGTCGGACAGCGATGGCACGGCGGCGATCGTACGAGCGCTGGGGACCCCGTGCCGCCACCGCGGCGGCGCGACTTGCCCGGGAGGGGGAGATCCGCGCGACAGCGCCGCGCGGGCCCGCCCGGCGGGTGTAGCTTCGCGCCCGGCAGACAGCGGGCGGACGTGCCCGCACCGGTGTCGACAAGGAGTTCCACGTGCACGTGGTCGTGATGGGCTGCGGGCGTGTCGGCTCCGCGATCGCCCGGCGGCTGGAGGAGATCGGGCACAGCGTCGCGGTGATCGACCAGGACCCCGAGGCGTTCCGCCGGCTGGGTCCCGACTTCGCGGGCCGCCAGGTGACCGGGCTCGGCTTCGACCGGCAGACGCTGCTCGACGCCGGCATCGACTCCGCCGGCGCGTTCGCCGCGGTGAGCAGCGGCGACAACTCGAACATCATCAGCGCCCGCGTGGCGCGCGAGACCTTCGGCGTCCAGCACGTCGTCGCCCGCATCTACGACGAGAAGCGGGCGGAGATCTACGAGCGCATGGGCATCCCGAGCGTGGCCACGGTGCCGTGGACGGCCAGCCGGCTGCTGCGCGAGCTGCTCTCGGTCAAGGTCAGCGAGATGTGGCGGGAGCCCACCGGCCAGGTCCTCCTGGAGCGGGTCACCGTGACCGAGGCGTGGATCGGCCGCCGGCTCGCGGAGTTCGAGGCCGCGTCCGGCGCCCGCGCGGCCTGGATCGTGCGCTTCGGCGAGGCCCAGCTGCCCACCGCCGCCACGGTCCTGCAGGACGGCGACCACCTGGTCCTCGCCGTCACCGACGCCATCACCCCGCGGGTGCACGCGGTGGTCGAGCACGGCGCCGAGGGGGCCGAGCGATGAGGGTCGCGATCGTGGGCGCCGGCGCCGTCGGCCGGTCGATCGCCGGCGAGCTGCTGGCCAACGGCCACACGGTGATGCTCATCGAGAAGGACGGCCGCAAGGTGCGCACCCGCGCCGTGCCCGGTGCCGAGTGGGTGCAGGCCGACGCCTGCGAGGTCAGCTCCCTGGAGGAGGCGCAGCTGGCCACCTGCGACGTCGTCGTCGCCGCCACCGGTGACGACAAGGCCAACCTGGTCGTCTCGCTGCTGGCCAAGACCGAGTTCGCGGTCAACCGGGTCGTCGCCCGCGTCAAGGACCCGCGCAACGAGTGGCTCTACACCGAGGCGTGGGGGGTCGACGTCGCCGTCTCCACCCCGCGGGTGCTCGCCGCGCTGGTCGAGGAGGCGGTGACCGTCGGCGACGTCGTCCGGCTGATGAGCTTCCGCAAGGGCGCGGCCAACCTGGTCGAGATCACCCTCGCCGAGGACACGCCCTGGGTCGGCAAGCCGCTGCGCGAGGTGCCGCTGCCCCGCGAGACCGTGCTCACCGCGATCCTGCGCGGCGAGCGGGTGATCAACCCGACCCCCGACGAGCCGCTGGAGGCCGGCGACGAGCTGCTGTTCGTCGCGCACGCCGAGGTGGAGGAGCAGCTGCAGGCGGTGCTGGCCCCCGAGGGCGCGCACGGCCCCCTCTGACCGTTCGACGGGCTCGTCCCGGGACCCGTCGTCGGCGATCATGGAGTTCCGGACGCGACATGCCGCCACCGGTCGGTGTGTCGCCTCCCGAACTCCGTGATCGTCGAGGCCGGGGCCCTTCCTCAGGCGGCGGGGGCCTCGCCGTCGGTGCGCCGCTCCACCGGCTCGGTGGCGGCCGCCGCCCCGGCCGGCTCCTGGCAGCGGTGCCGGTGCAGCCGGGACACCACCCACAGGGTGACGATCAGCTCGGCCGCGGTCACCGGGATGCCGAGGACCAGCGACGCCGTCCCCAGCAGCTCGACGTCGTTGCGCTGGTAGAGCAGCCCCTGGACGGCGACCCGCAGCAGGAAGGTGCCGCCCCACAGCGCGGTCAGCCAGGAGTAGGCGCGCAGCATGCGCGGGTCCTCGCGCCAGTGCTGCTCGGGCTCGGGGTCCTTGGGCCGCTCCCCGGTCTCCGGGTCCGGCGGCGGGCGGTGGTGCAGCGTGGCGCTCACCCGGTCGATCCGGTTGCGCAGGCCGGGCAGCCGGTGGGTGGCCATCGCGCCGAGGTGGCTGGGCGCCAGGAACTCGGCGATGTAGCCCACGAGGGGCCGGCGGACGAGGATCGAGCCGATCAGGACCACGCCGATGGCGGCGTTGCGCACGATGCCGAGCACGAAGAAGTCGCGCGCCTGGCCCGAGGCCGCGGCGATCGCCACCGCCACCGCGACCCCGATCAGCCCGCTGATGCCCTGCTGGAGGCTCTCCCGCCGGACCAGCCGGAGGAGGAAGACCAGGACGGCGGCGCCGAGCGCGGTCCAGATGCCGACCCGCAGCCCGCCGAGGCTGTTGGCCACGATGAACGCGACCGTGGGCAGCGTGGCATCGACCATGCCCCGCCAGCCGCCCAGCTGCTCGAGCACCAGGTGGCGGTCGAAGGACAGCGGCTGCGCGGGCGCGCGGTCGGCGTCCGCGGCCTCGTCGCGTGCCTCGTCCGGTGCGCCCACCGCCGCCTCCCGCCCCTGTCGCTGCCCCGGTCCTCCCCCTGCTACCCCGGTCCCCGGCGGCGGGTGGTCAGCCGGCACCCAGCTCGTACCACGGGTTGTAGATGACCCGCTTGCCGTCGAAGGCGGCGAACCGGCCGCGGGCGGTCAGCGTGCGCCCCGGCTCGATGCCGGGGATGCGCCGCCGGCCCAGCCAGACCAGCGTCACCGAGCCCGAGCCGTCGAACAGCTCGGCCTCGAGCGTGGGCACCGTCTCGCGCGGGGTGTAGACCACCGACTTCAGCCGGCCGGTCACGGTGACCACCGCGCCCTTGCGGCACATGCTCACCGGCTCGCAGCCGGCGCTCGCAGAACCGGCGCGGAGCTCCTCCGCGTCGATCTGGTGGTCGTCCGCGGTGAGGCGCTCGAGGGTCCTCGAGAACCAGCCGCGCGACTTCGCTTGCGTCACGGTTCAAGCGTAATCCGCCCGACGCGCTGTGCACGGCGCGCCTCGAGCCAGTCGCGGGCGATCCGCCAGCCGTCGCCGGCCGGGTCGATCAGCGCCATGTGGTCGGCGGGCAGCACGCGCACCTCGACCGCGTCGCCCGCGGCGGCGGCCGCGGTGGCGTAGGCCTGGCTCTGGGTCACCGGGACGACGTCGTCGTCCCGGCCGTGCACGCACAGCACCGCGGCGCCGGTGGGCAGCAGCCGGACGGGGTCGGCCTCCGCCCACCGGGCGGGAGCCGCCTCGGGCGGCGCGCCGAGCAGGTCGCGCGCGGCCCCGGCGCCCAGTCCCTGCTCGTCGGCGAGACGCAGGTCGAGGACGCCGGCCTGCAGCACCGCCGCGGTGACCCGCACCCGCGGCGCCGCCCCCGGCGCGCCGTCGGGCAGGTGCGCCCGGCCGGCCGCCCAGGCCGCGAGGTGGCCACCGGCCGAGTGCCCGACGACGGCGACCTCCCCGAGGTCGAGCCGGGCGGCCTCGGGCAGGTCCGGCAGGGCGTCGAGCGCGGCCGCGACGTCGGCCGGGGTCGCCGGCCACCCGCCGCCGTTCCCGACGCGCCGGTACTCGACCGCGACGGCGGCCCAGCCGGCGGCGGCGAGGTCCGCGGCGAGCGGGCGGGCCAGTTCGACGCCGTAGGCGGCGCGCCAGAAGCCGCCGTGCAGCACGACGGCGACCGGCGCCGGCGCGTCCCCGCCGGGCAGTGTCAGCTCGAGGAACTGGTCGGGCGCCGGCCCGTAGGCGACGGTCCGGGGCGCCACGTCAGGCGTCGGGCGCGGCGTGCCGGCCAGCCGGCGGGCGGGCCGACTGCGCCGCCTGCTGGGCGGCCTGGCGGGCCGCGACCTGGGCGGCGGCCTGCGGCGGCAGCGTCATCGGCAGCTGCTCGCGCACCGGCATCGGCTCGCTGCCGCGCACCACCACGATCTGCCGGAACGCCTCCTCCAGCGGCGCGGCGGCCGCGGGGTCCTCCCCGGCGGGGCCGGCGATCATGCCGCGCAGGAACCAGCGCGGGCCGTCGACGCCGACGAACCGGGCGGGCCGGCGGACCGGCTTGGGCGCCGCGGTCTGCCCCGGCTGCGGCGCCGACTGCACCAGCACGGTGCCGGCCAGCTCGGGGCCGAAGGGGCCGTCGACCTCCTTGAGCGACGCGCCCTGGCCGGAGGCACCCCTGGCCAGGTCGGCGCGGACGTCGTCCCAGATGCCCCCGGCCCGCGGCGCCGCGAAGGCCGACACCGACAGGGTCGACTCCCCCGACCGCAGCGTGGCGCCGATGACCTTCTGCTGCTGGTTGACGTCGACCCGCAGCTCCATCCCGGCGATGGCGGGCAGCCGCACCGAGCCGAGGTCGACCCGGTTGACCCCGTCGTCCGGCGCGTCCGCCTCGTCCCAGGGCCCGGTGGTCTCGGCCTGCTCCCGCTCGCGGTGCTGCGGCTCCGGGGGCACGCCCCGCTCGCGCAGGCTGCGGTCGATGCGGTTGCGCCGCCGTCCGAACGGCATGGTCAGTCCCGTCCCTCTCGTGTCGCGAGCCTCTCGTGCCCGCCGGTCGAGCCGTGGCCCCCGGCGCCGCGGTCGCTGGCGGGCAGCTCCTCGACCGGGACGAACCGCGCGCGCACGACCGGCTGCACCACCAGCTGGGCGACGCGGTCGCCGCGGCGCAGGGTCAGCGACGTGGTGGGGTCGAGGTTGATCAAATTCACCTTGATCTCGCCGCGGTAGCCGGCGTCGATCGTGCCGGGGGCGTTGACCAGGCTCAGGCCGACCCGGTGGGCCAGGCCCGAGCGCGGGTGCACGAAGCCGGCGTAGCCCTCGGGGATCGCCACGGCGACGCCGGTGCCGACCAGCGCCCGCTGCAGCGGCGCGAGCTCGACGTCCTCGGCGACCGACAGGTCGGCGCCCGCGTCGCCGGGCAGGGCGTACGCCGGGGCGACGGCGTCCGGGGACGTCAACCGGACCGGGACGTCGACGGCGGGTGCGAGGGCGTCGGCCACGCCGCGACCCTATAAGGACCCCGGCCCTCCTCCCGCCTCGCCGGCTCGGCGCGAGCCTCTGGTCCCGGGCCGTTCCCTCAGGTCACCGGGCGGCGTGCAGGTCGGCCCGCACGCGGCGGGCCAGCGTCTCGGTGGCCCGGCGGTTGCCCCGGCCGGCGATCGCCGCGCCGACCAGCAGCGGCGCCGCCACGGGGATGCCGCGCGCCAGCCGGCGGGTCATCCGCCGGCTGAGCGCCCGCAGCCCCGCGGTGCCGAGCACCGAGACCAGCCCGGGGGCGGCCGGGCCGTCGAGGGCCCGCTGATCGGCCCAGGCGGCCAGGTAGGCGCCGGCCCGGTCGCGGGCGGCGCCGAGGGCCGGCCGCCCGGCGAGCTCGTGCAGCTCGCCGAGCAGGACGACCTCGACGGCGGCGACCAGCACGGTCTCCGCGCCGAGCTCCAGCGGCAGGGCCAGCAGCGACGGCGGCGCCAGCCACTGCGCGGCCGACAGCCCGCCGGTGGCCGCGCCGATGCCGGCGGTCAGGCGGGCCGAGCGCGCCACGAGCGCGTCGGCGATCTCCTCGTCGGTCAGGCCGGGGTAGGCCACCCGCAGCCGCGCCGCGTCGCGGATGGGCAGTCGCGGCGCGGCGGCGGCGAGCAGGTCGCCGAGGAACGCGCCGGCGGACCGCTGGCCGGGCTCCCGGCCGCCGGGCGGGGCGGCGGCGCCCGCTCCCTGGTCGCGCCGCTCCCGCCAGGCGCCGGCCGCCCCCGCCAGCGCGGTGAGGACGTCCCGGAGGCCGGCCGCCGCCGACGGGGCGGCGGCCGGGTCCGGGGCGCCCGGCGTCGAGGTGCCGAGGAGCCCGCCCACGGCGTCGGCCACGACCCGCGCGGCGCGGGCCAGCGGGCCGGCGTCCTCGGGCTCGGGCTCGGGCGGCGCGGCGGGCGCGCGCACGGGACGCGGCGGGGGGACGTCCCTCGCCGCGCCGGTGCGCGGAGCGTGCTCGGACATGGACCTCTTCCCGGTCAGCCGTGCCGGCCCCCTCGCCGGGCCCCGCGGCGCGAGCGGTGGGGGCAAGGGGGTTCGTCGCTCAGGCGGCGCAGTCCCGGCAGTACATCTGGTCGCCCTTGGTGGCGGCCAGGCGGCTGCGGTGCTGCACGAGGAAGCAGCGGGAGCAGGTGAACTCGTCCTCCTGCTTCGGCAGGACGCGGACCGTGAGCTCCTCGTTGGACAGGTCGGCGCCCGGGAGCTCCAGGTTCTCGTTGAAGTCGGTCTCGTCGACGTCGACCGATGCGGACTGCGCCTCGGCCCGCCGGGCCTTGAGCTCCTCGAGCGAGTCCTCGCCGAGCTCGTCGGCCTCGCTGCGCCGTGGGGCGTCGTAGTCGGTGGCCATGGGGTGCCCCTCCTCCGGGGTTTCTCGCGGGCGTCGTGCCCGCATTGCGTCTGACGTCGGCGAGGTGCGCCGCCGTCCTGACCGGCCGCCTGGTGGGCGACCGGAGGTCTGGCGCCGGGTTCCCGGGAACGGGTCCCCGGCGACGGGTCGTGCTCCGGCCCCGCGTCGTTCCCTTCGGGCGCCGAGGGGCGCCCGGTTGCGGAACCGGCAGCCCCCCAACGCCAGGAGGCCCCCGTTTGTGCCCGGCGCGGGTGCGCCCACACCTCGCCCCGGAAACGGGCGGGCGGGGGCGCGGAGCGCCAGAGGTTACCCTGCCGCCGTGTCGACTCCCGTGGGTGCTGATCCGGCCGTCGTCGGGCCCTACCTGGCCTCGGTCCTCGGCGACGAGAGGTGGCGATCGGTGTCGGTCGGGCTCATCGCCGCGGGCATGTCGAACCTCACCTACACGGTGACCCCCGAGGGCGGCTCGCCGGACGACGCGGTGATCCTGCGGCGGCCGCCGACGGGGGCGGTGCTGGCCACGGCGCACGACATGGCCCGGGAGTACACGGTCATCACGGCGCTCGGCCCGACGGCCGTGCCGGTGCCCCGGACGCTGCACCTGTGCGAGGACACCTCGGTGCTCGGCGCCCCCTTCTACGTGATGGAGCGGGTCGTCGGCGTCCACGTCGTCGACGAGATCCCGCCCGGCTACGCCGACGAGCCCGACCAGCGGCGGGCCATCGGCGAGGGGCTCGTCGACGTCCTGGCCGCCCTGCACACCGTCGACCACGAGGCGGTGGGGCTGGCCGGGTTCGGCCGGCCCGAGGGCTTCATGGCCCGGCAGGTGCGCCGCTGGACCACGCAGTGGCAGGCCACCCGCGACCGCGACCGCCCCGGGCTCGACGCCCTCGCCGCCCGGCTCGCCGAGACCGTGCCCGGCACCCAGCGGCACGCCGTCGTCCACGGCGACTACCGGCTCGACAACTGCCTGCTCGACCCTGACCGGCCGGGCGGGATCCGCGCCGTCCTCGACTGGGAGATGTCCACGCTGGGCGACCCGCTCGCCGACCTCGCGATGCTCCTCGTCTACTGGCCGCAGGCCGGCGAGGACCTGCCCGCGAGCCAGGCGGCGGTCACCGCGCTGCCCGGCTTCCCGACGCGGGCCGAGGTCGCCGAGCGCTACGCCTCGCGCACCGGCCTCGACCTGTCGGCGCTGAACTGGTACGTGGGCTTCGCCTACTTCAAGTTCGCCGCGATCGTCGCCGGGATCGTCGCCCGGGGGGCCGCCGGCGCCATGCCCGGCAAGGACACGTCCGGTTACGCAGACCGCATCGACCCGTGCGTGGAGCGAGGACGCGCCGCACTGGACGCAGGTGCCATCTAGCGCCCCGACGGCGTCCTACACTCCCGCCGGGTTCCAGCGAGGAGGGCGCGTGACGAGCGTGGGTGAGCGGACCGAGCGGCCTCCGGTGCGGGCCCGGAGCGGACGGCGTCCGATCCCGCCGCTGATCTTCCTGCTCGTGCTGGCCCTGGCCGCGCTGGGCGTGTGGTGGAACGTGCTGCGCACCGAGGAGACCCGCCAGGCGGAGCAGGCCGCGGCGTGCACCACCGCCCAGGAGGCGGCGCCGTCGATGGACCCGACGACGATCAACCTGCGCGTGCTCAACGCCACCGACCAGCAGGGCCTGGCCGGCACGGTCGCCGCCCAGCTGCAGTCGCTCGGCTTCGTCGTCGACGAGATCGCCAACGACTCCAGCGGCCGCGAGGTGACCGGCGTCGGCGAGGTCCGGCACGGCCCCCGCGGGGCCGACGCCGCCCGGTTCGCGACCGTCTACCTCACCGGCGCCACCACGTACGAGGACACCCGCGCCACCGCCGTGGTCGACGTCGTCATCGGCCCCGATTTCACGAGCCTGGCCTCCCCCGACCAGGTCGCCGCCGCCCTGTCGGCCGGCGCCAGCGCCCAGGCCGCCTGCTAGCGGGACCCTCCCGCCCCCGCCGCTCGCACGCTCGCGGCGGGACCCTGCGGCAGCGCCTCAGTGGAGGTCGTCGAGGAGGGCCACGAACTCCTCGGCGACGGCCGGGGACACCGCGATGCCCAGCGGCGCGCCGAACGGCCGGCCCGGCAGCCCGGTGACCACCGCCCCGGCCTCGGCCGCCACCAGGCTGCCGGCGGCGAAGTCCCACGGGTTGAGGTGCCGCTCGAAGTAGGCGTCCACCCGCCCGGCCGCGACGGCGCACAGGTCCAGCGCGGCCGAGCCGAAGCGGCGGATGTCGCGGACCCGCGGCAGCAGCTCGGCGACGACCGCGCCCTGCGCGCGGCGCTGCTCGGCGCGGTAGCCGAACCCGGTGGCGACCAGGGTCTGCTCCAGCGACGCCGGGGCGCTCACCGCCAGCGGCACCGGCTCGGCGCCTGGCGCCGACAGCCGCGCGCCACCGCCGAGGGTCGCGGTGAACAGCTCGCCGGTGGCGGCGTTGAGCACCGCGCCGGCGCGCACCCGGCCGTCGACCTCGGCGGCGATGGAGACCGCGTACGCCGGCACGCCGTAGACGAAGTTGGTCGTGCCGTCGATGGGGTCGACGATCCAGCGCACCCCGCTGGTGCCGGCCCGGTCGCTGCCCTCCTCCCCCAGCAGCCCGTCGTCGGGGCGGGCGCCCAGCAGCCGGCCGACGACCAGCTCCTCGCTGGCCCGGTCCACGGCGGTCACCATGTCGACGGGGCTGGACTTGACGTCGACCGACGCCGCGGCGCCGGCCCGGCCGCGGGCGACGAGCGCGGCCGCCTCCCGGGCGGTGGCGACGGCGAGGTCGAGCAGGTCGGCATCGGCGGGGCGCGGGGAGCTCACGGGCCGATCCTGCCCGAGCGGGGCACGGGGCCGGGCCGGCTGTCGGGCTGATCACTACGCTGACGCCCGTGGCGCACGGTTTCGGGGTGGACATCGGCGGCAGCGGCATCAAGGGCTGCACGGTCGACCTGCACAAGGGTGAGCTGATCGGCCAGCGGGTGCGCATCGAGACGCCGCAACCCTCCCTGCCCGAGCCGGTCTACGACGTCGTGGGGCAGATCGTCGCCTCGTTCGGCTGGACGCACCGGATCGGGGTCACCTTCCCCGGCGTGCTCAAGCACGGCGTCGTCCACACCGCCGCCAACGTCGACAAGAGCTGGCTCGGGACCAACCTCGCCGAGGGCCTGCGCGCCCGCATCCCCAGCGACCACGTGCAGACGCTCAACGACGCCGACGCCGCCGGCTTCGCCGAGGTCCGCTACGGCGCCGGCCGCGACCGCAAGGGCGTCGTGCTCATGCTCACCTTCGGCACCGGGATCGGCAGCGCGCTGTTCATCGACGGGCACCTGGTGCCCAACACCGAGTTCGGCCACATCCAGGTCGACGGGGAGGACGGCGAGCGGCGCGCCTCGGCCGCCGCCAAGGACCGCGAGGACCTCAGCTACCCCGAGTGGGCCAAGCGCGTCGACCGGTACCTCGACGTCCTGGAGGCCAGCGTCTGGCCGGACCTGATCATCGTCGGCGGCGGCGTGAGCAAGAAGGCGCACAAGTGGGTGCCGCTGCTGTCCACCCGCACCGAGGTGGTCGCCGCGGAGCTGCAGAACGACGCCGGCATCGTCGGCGCGGCGCTCGCCGCGCACGAGCACATCGGCCAGTAGGCCGCGGGGAACGCCCCGTCCGGGCGAGGAGAGACCGTCGGGAACGGTGGAATAGCGGTTCACGGTCGTTACAATGGGAGAGCCCCACCCCGTCGTCCGCCAGCCGGGAGGGATCCCCCGCTCGACCGCCGGTCAAACGCCGCGCCGGTCTGCCCGGGTCCCGACGGCCGTCCGCTCGACGGTGGGCGCCGCTGCCCGGGGACCACTCGGTCCTCCGGGGAACGACCCAGCACGGGAAGGAACCTGAGTGCCCGCCGACAAGCCAGCACCGGAAGCAGCCGCCGCGAGCACCAGCACTCGCTCCAGGACGGTCGCCGCCGGTACCCGGGCCCCTCGGGCCACCGCGACGGTCTCCCCGGAGGCAGCTCCGAAGGCGGCCAAGAAGAAGGCTCCCGCGAAGTCCCCGGGTGGGCGCACCAAGCCGGCCATCACCCCCTCCCCCGCCGCCGACGGCGCCGTGCTGACCGCCGTCGCCGACGGCGAGGCCCCCGCCGAGGGCCTGGCGCTGGACGAGGCCGTCGTCGCGGGCGCCGACGGCGTCGCCGAGGGCCCGGCCGAGGGCGAGGTCGCCGCGGCGGCCGAGGAGGAGGCCGAGTCCGGCGACTTCGAGTGGGACGACGAGGAGGAGTCCGAGGCGCTGCGGCAGGCCCGCAAGGACGCCGAGCTCACCGCGTCGGCCGACTCGGTCCGCGCCTACCTCAAGCAGATCGGCAAGGTCGCGCTGCTCAACGCCGAGGAGGAGGTCGACCTCGCCAAGCGCATCGAGGCCGGCCTCTACGCCGCCGAGCGGATGCGGCAGGTCGAGGAGGAGGGCCAGAAGCTCTCCCCGCAGATGCGCCGCGACCTCAACTGGATCATCCGCGACGGCGAGCGGGCCAAGAACCACCTGCTCGAGGCCAACCTCCGGCTCGTGGTCTCCCTCGCCAAGCGCTACACCGGCCGCGGCATGGCGTTCCTGGACCTCATCCAGGAGGGCAACCTCGGCCTGATCCGCGCGGTCGAGAAGTTCGACTACACCAAGGGCTACAAGTTCTCCACCTACGCCACCTGGTGGATCCGGCAGGCGATCACCCGCGCCATGGCCGACCAGGCCCGCACCATCCGCATCCCGGTGCACATGGTCGAGGTCATCAACAAGCTCGGCCGCATCCAGCGCGAGCTGCTCCAGGACCTGGGCCGCGAGCCCACGCCGGAGGAGCTGGCCAAGGAGATGGACATCACCCCGGACAAGGTGCTGGAGATCCAGCAGTACGCCCGGGAGCCGATCAGCCTCGACCAGACCATCGGCGACGAGGGCGACAGCCAGCTCGGCGACTTCATCGAGGACTCCGAGGCGGTCGTCGCGGTCGACGCGGTGAGCTTCACCCTCATGCAGGACCAGCTGACCAGCGTGCTGCAGACGCTGTCCGAGCGGGAGGCCGGCGTCGTCCGGCTGCGGTTCGGCCTCACCGACGGACAGCCGCGCACCCTCGACGAGATCGGCCAGGTCTACGGGGTCACCCGGGAGCGGATCCGGCAGATCGAGTCGAAGACCATGTCGAAGCTGCGCCACCCCAGCCGGTCGCAGGTCCTGCGCGACTACCTCGACTAGGAACGGTCACCGCCCCCGCTCGCCCCTCGCGGCGGGGTCGTCCGCGGGGGCGGGGGGGGGGGGGGGGGGGGCGGGGGGGGGGGGGGGGGGGGGGGGGGGGGGGGGGGGGGGGGGGGGGGGGGGGGGGGGGGGGGGGGGGGGGGGGGGGGGGGGGGG
>NZ_JBJGYO010000011.1:0-134995 GCF_054050035.1 Geodermatophilus sp. SYSU D00815
CGCGCGCCGCGGGCCCCTGCACCGGGGCCGTTCCAGGAGCTCGGCCCCCCGCGCCGCGCTGACGCGCGCCGCGGGCCCCTGCACCGGGGCCGTTCCAGGCTCAGGCCTGCGCGCTCACCCCGCGCGCCTCGACCGCCTGCTGGTACAGCCGGCCCGCGCGGTAGGAGCTGCGCACGAGCGGGCCGGCCAGCACGCCGGCGAAGCCGATCTTCTCGGCCTCCTCCCGGAAGCCCACGAACTCGTCGGGCTTGACCCAGCGGACGACGGGGTGGTGGCGCACCGACGGGCGCAGGTACTGCGTGATGGTGAGCAGGTCGCAGCCGGCGTCGTGCAGCGCCTGCATGGTCTCGACGACCTCGTGCGGCTCCTCGCCCATGCCCAGGATCAGGTTGGACTTGGTGACCAGCCCGGCCTCGCGCGCGGCGGTGAGCACCGACAGCGAGCGCTCGAAGCGGAAGCCGGGACGGATCCGGCGGAAGATCCGCGGCACGGTCTCGACGTTGTGCGCCAGCACCTCCGGCCGCGAGCCGAACACCTCGGCCAGCTGGTCGGGCCGGGCGTCGAAGTCGGGGATGAGCAGCTCGACGCCGCACCCGGGGACGGCCGCGTGGATCTGCCGGACCGTCTCGGCGTACAGCCACGCGCCGCCGTCGGGCAGGTCGTCACGGGCGACGCCGGTGACCGTGGCGTAGCGCAGGCCCATCGTGGCCACGCTCTCGGCGACCCGCCGCGGCTCGTCGGCGTCGAAGTCGGCCGGCTTCCCGGTGTCGATCTGGCAGAAGTCGCAGCGCCGGGTGCACTGGTCACCGCCGATGAGGAAGGTGGCCTCGCGGTCCTCCCAGCACTCGTAGATGTTGGGGCAGCCGGCCTCCTCGCAGACCGTGTGCAGCCCCTCGCGGCGCACGAGCGACTTGAGCTCGGTGTACTCGGGACCGGTGCGCAGCCGCGTCTTGATCCACTCGGGCTTGCGCTCGATCGGGACCTGGCTGTTGCGCACCTCGAGGCGCAGGAGTTTGCGGCCGCCCGGCCCGATCGCGGATCCCGGATCAGTGGTCGGTACGGCCGTCTCCGTCATGGTCGCCACGGTACCCCCGACGCGGAACCGCCCCGGGTCGAGCGCGGCGCTCGTCCCGGGGCGGTTCGCCCGTTCGGGTCGGTCGATCAGGCGGGGTCCTGCGGGTTGAGCTTGTC
Source organism: Geodermatophilus sp. SYSU D00815 (assembly GCF_054050035.1). Classification (NCBI taxonomy): domain Bacteria; kingdom Bacillati; phylum Actinomycetota; class Actinomycetes; order Geodermatophilales; family Geodermatophilaceae; genus Geodermatophilus; species Geodermatophilus sp. SYSU D00815. Next base: position 1,192 of record NZ_JBJGYO010000011.1, read on the forward strand.
GCCCTTGCCGGAGCCCGTGGCGCCGCCGGTGCTCCCGGTGGTGCCCGCGCTGCCGATGCCGCCGCTGCCGGTGGCGTCCGGCGCGGTCTGCGGCTGGTCGTCCGGCGCCGCGGTGGCGGTGGTCAGCGTCGGGTCGTTCGGGCTCGAGGACGCCGGCTCCGGCGTGTCGGCGTTCTCGGCGTTGCCGTACGAGAGCTGCTGGGGCTGCTCGCCGAGATCGGTGTCGGCCGGTGTGGCGTCCCCGGGGGTGGTGTCGGCCGTGGAGACGACCTTGCCGGCGTCGTCGCCGGACGTGCTGGGCGTGCTGGGCACGGGGTCCTCCCGGTAGCTGGGCACCGGGCCGTCACCGGCCGGCGCGGGGGTCCACGAGTCGCCGGAGCCCTGGAGCCGGCGGAGGACGGCGAACGCGGCCGCGCCCACGGCCAGCACGGCGAGCAGCCACGGCCAGCGCCGCGGCTCGGGCTCGACGCCGACCCTGCGCTTGACCTCGGTGGCCGTCCGGGCCGCCTTCCTCTCCAGCTCCCGGCGCTGCTTGCGGGCCCGCTTCTGGGCCTTCCTGCGCGCCTCCGCGGTGGTGGCGGCGAGCTCGTCGCGGCGGGCCTCGAGCTCGGCCAGCGCGTTCTCGGCGGCCGAGGCCACCGCCTCGCGGGCGGCGAGCACCTTCGGCGTCGCGTAGGCCAGCGCGGCCGCCTGCGTGGTGACGAGCTTGGGCAGCACGTCCTTCTCCAGCGCGTCGCGGGCGGCCTCGACCCGCGGGCCGAGGTCGGCGGCGGCCTTCACGGCGGCGGCGCGAGCGGCCTCCACGCGGGGGGCGGCGGCTCCACGGGCGGCCTCGACGCGCGGGCCGAACGCCTCGATCGCGGCCTCCACGCGCGGGCTCACCGCGTCGCGCGCCGCCTCGACCCGGGGCGCGAGGGTCTCCCGGGCGCCGGCCACGACCGGTGCGGCAGCGGCGACGGCGGCGGCCACCTTGGGCGCCACGGCCTTCTGCGCGGCCTCGATGCGGGGACCGGCGACCCCGCGGGCGGCCTCCACGCGGGGCGCCAGCTCCTCCGCGACCGCGTGCGCGGCCTCGGTCACCGCCGTCCCGAGGTGGCTGAGGCCTTCCTGCAGCTCGGCGCTGATGACCTCGCCTCGCGTCTTCTTGCGGAACACGGCATGCACCTCTCGAAATGATCGACTTGCCGCCATCCTGCCCGCTCCCGGCGGCGAGCACACCCCGGGTGGACCCGGCGGGCGGACGGGTGCGCCGCTGGCTAGCGTCGAGCCCGTGCAGCTGCGGATCTTCACCGAACCCCAACAGGGCGCCACCTACGACGACCTGCTCGCCGTCGCCCGGCGGACCGAGGAGACCGGCTTCGACGCCTTCTTCCGGTCCGACCACTTCCTGACCATGGGCGGCGACGGGCTGCCCGGCCCCACCGACGCGTGGGTCACCCTCGGCGGGCTCGCCCGGGAGACCTCGCGCATCCGCCTGGGCACGCTCATGACCGCTGCCACGTTCCGGCTGCCCGGCCCGCTGGCGATCGCCGTCGCCCAGGTCGACCAGATGAGCGGCGGCCGGGTGGAGTTCGGCATCGGCGCGGGCTGGTTCGAGGCCGAGCACACCGCCTACGGCATCCCGTTCCCGGAGGTGGGCGAGCGGTTCGACCGTTACGAGGAGCAGGTCGCGCTGATCGCCGGCCTGTGGGGCACCCCGTCGGGGGAGACGTTCGACTTCGACGGCCGCCACTACCGGCTGGCCGGCTCCCCGGGGCTGCCCAAGCCGGTGCAGGACGGCGGGATCCCGGTGATCATCGGCGGGAAGGGCGCCAAGCGGACGCCGCGGCTGGCCGCCCGGTACGCGGCGGAGTTCAACGTGCCGTTCGAGTCGCCTGAGACCAACGCCCGCCTGTTCGCCGGCGTGCGGACGGCGTGCGAGGAGGCCGGGCGCGACCCGGGGTCGATGGTGTTCAGCTCGGCGGTCACCGTGAGCGTGGGCAAGGACGACGCCGAGGTCGCGCGCCGCGCCGAGGCCATCGGGCGGACACCGGGGGAGTGGGGCGCCGCCGACGTGGGCGGCACGCCCGCCCAGGTCGTCGACGTCCTGGGCCGGTACGCCGAGGCCGGGGCGTCGCGGATCTACCTGCAGGTGCTCGACCTCTCCGACCTCGACCACCTCGACCTCATCGCCGCCGAGGTGGCGCCCCAGCTGGGCTGAGGCGCCACCGCCGGCTCACGGGGTCCAGCGCGGGTCGCGGCCCTGCCAGGCGACGAGCCGGTCGATCGCGGGTGCGTCGTCCGGCGTCGGGACGACGTCCCCGAAGGGCACCGCCGGGCCGCGCCCCTCGGCGGGCAGCGCCCGCCGGGCGGCGGCCAGCGCCAGCGCGACGACGTCGTCGTCCCAGGCCGGTGCCTGCCGGGTGGCGACGGCGAGGTCCCACGTGTGCGTGGTGACCTCGCCGGTGTACGTGGCGAGCGCGGCGGCGCCCGGGAAGGTGCCGAACGGCAGCGCGAGCGTCCGGTCGAGCAGCGCCGCGTCCGCCCAGACGGCCAGGACCTCGTCGGCCGCGGCGCGCGCGGCCGCGCCCCAGCCGTCGTCGGGCACGCCGGTGGTCACCTGGGGCACGGAGAAGGGGTGCTCACCCCGCCCCACGGCGGAGACCCGCCGCAGCACGGAGACCAGGTGGCCGACGAGCGCCCGCACGTCGTACTCCGGGCAAGGGGTGGAGCCGTCGAGCTGGTCCGGCCCGACCGCGGTCACGGCGGTCACGGCGGTCGTGGTCGCCGCGGCGAAGGCCGGGCGCGGGTCGGTGAGCGGGGCGGCGGAGGTCGTCATGCGGCCACCCTCGCGCGCAAACCGGCCATCTCCTGGCCACGTTGCGCGATAGTTCTCCCCCGTGCGCGCCGACCGGCTGATCGCCGTCCTCCTCCTGCTGCAGACGCGCGGCCGGGTGACCGCCGCCCAGGTCGCGAGGGAGCTGGAGGTCTCCGAGCGCACCGCCCGGCGCGATCTCGAGGCGCTCGGCACGGCCGGCGTCCCGGTGTACAGCTCCCCGGGCCGCGGCGGTGGCTGGGCGCTCGTGGGCGGTGCCCGCACCGACCTCACCGGGCTGACGGTCGACGAGGCGAGGGCCCTGTTCCTCGCCGCGGGGTCGTCGGTGGCAACCGCGCCGGCCGTCGCGGCGGCCTTGCGCAAGCTGCTCGGCGCGCTGCCGCCGCCGCTGCGCGAGGGCGCTCGCACCGCCGGCTCCGCCGTCGTCGTCGACGCCGCTTCGTGGGGAGGGACGGCGCCGTCGGAGCCCCCGCACCTGCCGGCGCTGCAGCGGGCCGTGGTCGACGGCGAGCAGGTGGTGCTCGGCTACACCGGGCGGGTCAAGGCGCCGTCCACCCGGACGGTCTCCCCGCTGGGTCTGGTGACCAAGGCCGGGGTCTGGTACCTGGTCGCCGGGACCGACGCCGGTGTGCGCACCTTCCGGGTCAGCCGGGTGACCGCGGTGACGCCGACGGGCGATCCGGTGCAGCGACCCGACGGTTTCGACCTGCGGGTGGCGTGGGAGCGCAGTGCCGGCGAGGTGGAGCGGCGCCGGGCGGAGGCGCGGGTGCAGGCGCTGGCCGACCCGTCGCTGGTGCCGCTGCTGCGCCGCTGGGCCGGCCCGGCGCAAGTGACGGTTGGGGAGCCGGCCGCCGACGGGCGGGTCGTCGTGGAACTCGGCGGCCCGTCGGTGGAGGTGCTCGCGGCTTCGTTCGCCGGCTTCGGCCGCCGGCTGGAGATCACCACGCCGCAGGCCCGGTCGCACCTGCTCCGGGTCGCCGAGGACCTGCGCCGGCTCTACGGCGAGCCGGCGTGAGCGCCCGGGGAGGGGTGACGGAGGCGCGACGGAAGCCGCGCGACCGCACGCCGGGTGCCGGGGTAGGCTGGGGGACGTGTCCGGTGGACTGCTTCTTCCGCGGCCGTGCTGACCTGACCGACTCAGAGAGCACGGCGACCCCTCCTGCGTGAGGGGTTTTTTTCTGCCCACCCACCGGACGAGGAGGAGCGCAGGACGATGAGCCAGACGGCGAGCCAGGCGGGCACCGAGCAGGGCGGGGACGTGCCCCGGCACCGGTACACCCCGGCCCTGGCGCAGCGGATCGAGCTGGCCTGGCAGACCCGGTGGGAGCGCGAGGGCACCTTCCACACGCCCAACCCGACCGGTCGGCTGTCGGCCGGCTTCGAGGAGGTGGCCGGCCGGCCCAAGTTCTTCGTGATGGACATGTTCCCGTACCCCTCGGGTGCCGGCCTGCACGTCGGCCACCCGCTGGGCTACCTGGGCACCGACGTCACCAGCCGGTTCCGCCGCATGGACGGCGACAACGTCCTGCACCCGATGGGCTACGACGCCTTCGGCCTGCCCGCCGAGCAGTACGCCGTGCAGACCGGGCAGCACCCGCGGGTCACCACCGAGGCCAACATCGCCGCGATCCGGGCGCAGCTGCGGCGGCTGGGCGTCGACCACGACGACCGGCGCTCCTTCGCCACCATCGACCCGGGCTACTACAAGTGGACCCAGTGGATCTTCCTGCAGATCTTCGGGTCCTGGTTCGACGAGGAGGCCGGCCGGGCGCGGCGGATCGAGGAGCTGGTGGCCGAGCTGGACGCCGGCACCCGCGAGCCCGGTCCCGGCACCAACCCGTCCGGCCGCCCGTGGGCCGAGCTGGACGACGTCGAGCGGCGCAAGGTCGTCGACGCGCACCGGCTGGCCTACCTGCACGAGGCGCCGGTCAACTGGTGCCCCGGGCTGGGCACCGTGCTGTCGAACGAGGAGGTCACGCCCGACGGGCGCTCCGAGCGCGGCAACTTCCCGGTGTTCCGCCGGCCGCTGACCCAGTGGATGATGCGGATCACCAGCTACGCCGAGCGGCTGCTGACCGACCTGGACCGGCTGGACTGGTCTGACTCGCTGAAGCAGATGCAGCGCAACTGGATCGGCCGCTCGACCGGCGCGCGCATCCGCTTCGACGCCGCCGGTGACGAGAGCATCGAGGTCTTCACCACCCGCCCCGACACCCTGTTCGGCGCCACCTACATGGTGCTGGCGCCGGAGCACCCGCTGGTGGAGGCGCTGACCGCCGAGGCGTGGCCCGACGGCACCGACCCGCGGTGGACCGGCGGCGGCGCCACCCCGCGCGAGGCGGTGGCCGCCTACCAGCTGCAGGCGTCCCGGCGCTCCGAGCTGGACCGGCAGAACGAGGCCCGGGAGAAGACCGGCGTCTGGCTGGGCACGTACGCGGTCAACCCGGTCAACGGCCGCGAGCTGCCGGTGTTCATCGCCGACTACGTGCTGACCGGCTACGGCACCGGCGCGATCATGGCCGTGCCCGGCGAGGACACCCGCGACTGGGAGTTCGCGAAGGAGTTCGGGCTGGAGATCATCCCGACGGTCGAGCGCCCCGAGGGCTTCGACGAGGAGAGCGGCGCCTACACCGGCCCCGGTCGCATGATCAACTCGGCGAACGACGAGGTGTCGCTGGACGGCCTGGACAAGGCCGCCGCGATCGCCCGCATCACCGACTGGCTGGTGGAGAAGGGCTCCGGCGAGGCGACGACGACCTACAAGCTGCGCGACTGGCTGTTCAGCCGGCAGCGCTACTGGGGCGAGCCGTTCCCGATCGTCTACGACGAGGACGACCTGCCGGTCGCCGTCCCCGACTCCCTGCTGCCCGTGCTGCTGCCGGAGGTCGACGACTACTCGCCGAAGACGTTCGCCGACGACGACGCCGACTCCAAGCCGGAGCCGCCGCTGTCGCGCGCCACCGACTGGACGACGGTCGAGCTGGACCTGGGCGACGGCCCGAAGAAGTACCGCCGCGAGACCAACACGATGCCCAACTGGGCCGGCTCGTGCTGGTACTACCTGCGCTACCTGGACCCGGGCGACGACGAGCGCATGGTCGACCCCGAGCTGGAGCGGTACTGGCTGGGCCCGCGCGAGGCCGGCGACGTCGGCGGCGTCGACCTGTACGTCGGCGGCGTGGAGCACGCGGTGCTGCACCTGCTGTACGCCCGCTTCTGGCACAAGGTGCTGTTCGACCTGGGCCACGTCTCCAGCGAGGAGCCGTTCCGGCGGCTGGTCAACCAGGGCTACATCTCCGCCTACGCCTACACCGACGAGCGCGGCTTCTACGTGCCCGCCGCCGAGGTGGAGGAGAAGGACGGGCGGTTCTTCTTCGAGGGCAAGCCGGTCAACCGCGAGTACGGCAAGATCGGCAAGAGCCTGAAGAACATGGTCACGCCCGACGAGATGATCGGGCAGTACGGCGCCGACACCTTCCGCGTCTACGAGATGTCCACCGGCCCGCTGGACCAGTCGCGGCCGTGGGAGACGAAGGCCGTCGTCGGCTCGCAGCGGCTGCTGCAGCGGATCTGGCGGGTCGTGGTCGACGAGGAGACCGGCGACGTGCGCGCCGCCGACGTCGAGCCCGCCGAGGAGACGCTGCGCGCGCTGCACCGCGCCATCGCGGGCGTGCGCGACGGGTTCTCGACGCTGCGGTTCAACATCGCCATCGCCCGGATCACCGAGCTGACCAACCACCTGACGCAGGCGTACGGCGCCGACTCCCCGGTGCCGCGGTCGGTGGTCGAGCCGCTGGTGCTGATGGTGGCCCCGCTGGCCCCGCACCTGGCCGAGGAGCTGTGGGCGCGGCTGGGCCACGAACGGTCGCTGGCCTGGCACGCGTTCCCGGTCGCCGACGAGCGCTGGCTGGTCGAGGACACCGTCGAGGTCGCGGTGCAGGTCAACGGCAAGGTGCGCGCGCAGGTGCGGGTGCCGGCCGACGCCGACGCCGCGGCGCTGGAGGCCGCGGCCCGGGCCGACGAGAAGGTCGCCGGCTACATCGACGGCAGGACGGTGCGCCGCGTCGTCGCCGTCCCCGGCCGGCTGGTCAACTTCGTCCTCGGCTGAGGCCCCTGAGGGGCTTCCGGTACCGAAAGCCCCTCAGAGGACGGCGCGCATCGCGGCCTCGACCGTGTCGACGACCTCGGCGACGGGGACGTCGCGGCCGAGCTCGGCGGACAGCGACGTCGCGCCGGCGTCGACGATGCCGCAGGGGATCATGTTGGCGAACGCCCGCATGTCGGGGTCGCAGTTGAGCGCGAAGCCGTGCATGGTCACGCCCTTGGCCACGCGGACGCCGATTGCGGCCACCTTGCGGTCGGGCCCGCGCTCGTCGGCACGCACCCACACCCCGCTGCGGCCCTCCACCTGCTCGGTGGCGACGCCGAGGCCGGCGCAGACCTTCATCAGCGCCTCCTCCAGGCGGCGGACGTGCGCGACGACGTCGACCGGGTCGGGCAGCCGCACGATCGGGTAGCCGACCAGCTGCCCCGGCCCGTGCCAGGTGATCTTGCCGCCCCGGTCGACGTCGATGACCGGCGTCCCGTCGAAGGGGCGCTCGTGCGGCTCGGTCCGCTTGCCGGCGGTGTAGACCGGCGGGTGCTCCAGGAGCAGCAGGGTGTCGGGGGCGGCACCCTCCACCACCCGGGCGTGCAGCTCGCGCTGGCGCGCCCACGCCTCCTCGTAGTCGATCAACCCGAGCCGCAGCACCTGGAGGTCGCTCACGGCCTTCAGCGTAGGCGTCGCGGCTCCAGCCGGGTCTCCACCGCCGTGCCGTCCGGCCCCCTCTCCACCCGGTAGGCGGCCTTGCCGCGCCGGTCGGCGACCACCTCGGCGAGCTCGGTGCCCCGGTAGACCAGGCCGACGCCGTCGTCGGTGGCGTGCCCGGCCGGCAGCGTGCCGTCGGCGACCAGCCGGTGGTACAGCGGGCGGCGCTGCTCCTCGCTGTCGTGGTGCACGCCGTTGGAGGTCGGGATCAGCCCGAGGCCGTCGGTCACCGGCCGCAGGTCGGGGCCGTAGGAGTCGGTCGTCCCGCCGACGTGCCAGCACAGCGACCCCGCGCTCACCCCGCCCAGGACGACGCCGGCCTGCCACACCTCGCGGAACACCTCGTCCAGGCCGTGCACCCGCCAGACCGCGAGCAGGTTGGCCACGCTGCCCCCGCCGACCCAGACGACGTCCTGCGCGAGCAGGTGGGCCCGCACGTCGGGCACCGTCGGCATGGTGAACAGGCTGAGGTGGCTGACCTCCACGCCGCTGCCGGCGAACGCCCCGTAGACCCCGGCGATGCGCACCGGGTCGTCGCCGGTCGCGGTGCCCAGGTAGCAGAGCTTCGGCCGCGCCGGCGCCCCGGCCAGCTCGACGGCGAGGTCGAAGACCGGCCCGGGCGCCCAGTCGTAGGGCCCGCGGCCGCGGCTGTCGAAGCCGATGCTGGTGGCCAGGATCGTGGGGACGGCGGCGGGCATCAGGCTCCGTTCGGGCGGAGGGCGCGCAGGACGGCGCGGGCGCAGCGCGCTCCGCTGGCCATCGCGCCCTGGATGGACGGGGTGTCGCGGTGGTCGCCGCAGACGAAGACGCCGCCGAGGTCGACGGGACGGCGCAGCTGCAGCGGCGGCAGCGCGGCCGGCTGCGCGCCGGGGACGTCGACGGTGGTGAGGTGCTCGAGGTCGCCGGGGGAGACGTCGTGCGCGCGGGCGATCTCGGCGCGCACCTCGGCCTCGGCCGTCGGCGCGAGCGTGGAGCTGGCCACGAGCGCCCGGCCGTCGGGGGAGTAGGCGGGCTGGGCGTCGGTGAGGACGACGGTGTTGGCCAGCCGACCGCCGGGCGCGCCCAGGACCAGCAGCGGGGACGGCCACGGGGAGGCGGGCAGGACGTGCAGGTGCGTGGTGACCCGCCGCGGGGCCGCCGCCTCGACGCCCGGCAGCAGCGCGGCGGCCGTGGCCGGGTCGGTCGCGACGACGACGGCGTCGGCCCGCACGTCACCGGCGCCGGTGGCGACGCGCTCGCCGGAGACGGCCGACGCGCGCACGCCCCGGTGGACCCGCTCGGGGTCCAGGCGGCCCGCCAGCTGCTCGGCCACCGCCTGCATGCCACCGGCCGGCAGCCCGATCGCGCCCCGCGCGAAGCTGCGCCAGAGCAGGTCGAGGTAGCGGCTCGAGGTGGCCAGCTCCGACTCGAGCAGGACGCCGGAGAGGAAGGGCCGGAAGAAGCGCTCCACGGCGGTCGCGCCGACGCCGGCCCGCCGCAGCGCCTCCTCCGCGGTGCGTTCCGGTGCCCGCAGCAGCCGCTCGACCGGCGTGTACGCGGCCCGGGCGCTGAAGGCGGCGAGCGCCGCCGTGCGCCACGGCGCGCCCAGCGGTGCGGTGAGGGTGGCGGGCAGGGCGGTGGGCCGGCGGCGGGGGTCGACCACGCGGTGCGCCCGGCCGTCGACGCGCAGGACGGCGCCGCGCTCGAAGAAGCCCAGGTCCAGGGCCGCCAGGTCGAGGTCGGCGGCGCGGGGGTAGCCGGTGTTGAACACCTGGAAACCGCGGTCGACGACGAACCCGTCCACCCGGTCGGTGGTCAGCCGGCCGCCGACGTGCGCGGCGGCCTCCAGCACGTGGACGTCCCGGCCGGCCGCGGCGAGGCGGGTGGCCGCCGACAGCCCGGCGAGGCCGGCGCCGACCACCACCACCTCGGCGCGCGCGGGGAGGGCCATCGCGGTCGAACCTAGGGCCTGTGGACAACGGCCGCGCGCCGCGGGTCCGCCTGCCTACCGTGTCGCCCGTGCCCGCTCCCGACGCGACCAAGCCGCCGGTCGTCCCCGGCTACACGCTGCAGGAGCTGCTCGGCCGCGGCGGGTCCGGTGAGGTGTGGCGGGCCGTGCCGCGCGGCGGGGGAGCGCCGGTCGCGGTCAAGGTGCTGGTCGCGGGCGATCCGGAGCGGCAGGCCCGCGAGGCGGCGCTGCTCGGCGAGCTCGACCACCCGCACCTGGTGCGGCTGCACGAGGTCGTCCACCCGCCCCGGCGGGCCGGCGGGTCCCGCGTGGCGCTGGTGCTCGACCTGCTGCCCGGCGGCAGCCTGGCCGCGCTGCTGGCCCGGCGGGGGCGGCTGCGGCCCGGCGAGGTGGTCACCGCCGTCGCCCCGGTCGCCGCGGCCCTGGCGCACGCCCACGAGCACGGCGTCGTCCACGGCGACCTGTCGCCGGGCAACATCGTCTTCACCGCCGAGGGCCGCCCGGTGCTCACCGACCTCGGCGTCGCGCGCGTGCTCGGGGAGGCCGCCGCGCGCGAGGTGACGCCCGCGTACGTCGACCCCACGGTGGCCCGCGGCGGCGCGCCGGGGCCGGCCTCCGACGTCTTCGGCGTCGCGGCGGCGGCCTTCCACGCGCTCACCGGCGTCCCGCCCTGGAACGCCGCCGGCCCGGCCGACACCTTGGCGGTCGCCGCCGCCGGCCTCCTGCCGGACCTCGCCGAGCTCGCCCCCGACGCCCCGGCGGAGCTCGTGGCGGTGCTCGCCCGCGGGCTGGCGGCCGACCCGCACGAGCGGGGGACCGCCGCCGAGCTCGCCCTGGACCTGCGCCACGCCTGCCGGCCCGAGCCGGTCCGCCTCCCGGCCGCGGGCGTGCCGGACGACGAGCTGGGGCGCACCGGCCGCGGTCCCCGGACCGAGCTGACCCACCAGGTCCCCGGCCGCCGGCGCCCGGCCGAGGTGCCGCCCGAGCCGGCGCCGCCGGGCCGGTGGTCGCGGGCGCTGCCGCTGCTGCGGCGGGCGGGTGCGGTCGCCGGGATCGGCACGCTGCTGGCCGCGGCGGTCTGGCTGGGCACGCGGTGGGGGAGCGGGGAGGACGCCACGCCGGCGACGCCGGCCGCGGCGGCCCCGTCGGTGTCCCCCGCGTCCTCGTCGGCGCCCCCGCCGGCCGCGGCGGCGGTGCCGCCCGGCGCCGAGGCCACCGACCCGGCCGACCCGCGGGAGACCCCGGCCGACCCGGCGGGGTGGGTGCCGGTGCTGGCGGAGCTGTACCGCCGGCGCGCGGAGGCGTTCGCCACCGCGAGCGCCGACCCCCTGGCCGGCGTCTACACCGACGGCAGCGACCTGCGCGCGGCCGACGCGGGGTCGGTCGCCGCGCTGGCGGCCTCGGGCGAGGTGCTGCGCGGCTTCACGCCGGGCGTGCTCCGGGTGACGGCGGCGAGGGTCAGCGCGGACCGCGCGGAGGTGGACCTGGTCGACGCGGTGCCCGGCTACGACGTCGTGCGGGCCGCGCAGCCCGGTGCGGGTCCGGTGCGCAGCGAGCCCGGCCGGCCGGAGGCGCCGGTGCGCATGGTGCTGCGCGCCACCGCCGACGGGTGGCGGATCGAGAGCGCCGTCCTGCTGGCGTGAGGCGGCGGGGCGTCTGCTAGCGCAGCCGCAGCGCCGCGCGCAGGGCGGGGTCGAGCTCGGGGTGGGTGAACGCGTACCCCGAGGCCAGCAGCTTCTCGGGCAGCGCGCGCCGCCCGCCGAGGATGCTGGTCCGGGCGAACTCGCCGAGGGCCAGCGACAGCGCGAAGCCGGGCACCGGCAGCGGCGTCGGCCGGCGCAGCACCCGGCCGAGCGTGCGGGTGAACTCGGCGTTGGTCACCGGGTTCGGCGCGGTCATGTTGACCGGGCCGGAGACGTCGTGCGTGAGCAGGTGGACGATGCCCTCGACCTGGTCGGTCAGGCTGATCCACGGCCAGTACTGCCGGCCCGAGCCGATCCGGCCGCCGAGGCCCAGGCGGAACACCAGGCCGAGGATCCGGACCAGCGGCGCGCCGGGGCCGAGCACGAGGCCGGTGCGCAGGGTGGCCACCCGCACGCCCGCGGCCGCGGCCGGCTCGGTGGCCGCCTCCCACTGCACGCACAGCCGGGCGAGGAAGGAGTCGCCGGGCGGCGTGCTCTCGGGCACCGGCCGGTCGCCGAGGTCGGGGTAGTAGTCGATGCCGGAGGCCGAGACGAGCACGCGGGGGCGGCCGGGGTCGTCGGCGGCCGCCGCGGCCAGCGCCGCGCTGATCGTCGTCGTGCCGTCGAGCCGGCTGTCGAGCAGCCGCTGCTTGTAGCCCGTGGTCCACGGGCGGGGGCGGATCGGCTCACCGGCCAGGTGCACCACGGCGTCGACGTCCCGCAGCAGGGCGGGGTCGATCCGCCGGTGCTCCGGCGCCCAGCGGTGCTCCTCCGCCGCGCGCGGGGTGCGCCGGACCAGCCGCAGCACCTCGTGGCCGTCGGCCTGCAGGCGGGGTACGAGGGTGCTGCCGATGAGCCCCGAGGCCCCGGTCACCGCGATCTTCACGCCAGCTCCTTCTGCTGTGGAGGCCCCCGCGGACGCATCGGGGCCCCGGCGCGCCGCCGGGGCCCCGATGCTGTGACCCGCTGCAGGGTCCCGCCGCGAGCTCGTATCGGGGCGGGGCAGCGGGGTCCTTCTACAGGCCGAGCTCGCCCTCGAACTGGCCGGCCTCGAGCCGCTCCTTGACCGTGACCAGGAAGCGGGCCGCGTCGGCGCCGTCGACGATCCGGTGGTCGTAGGTGAGCGCCAGGTAGACCATCGAGCGGACCGCGATGACCTCGCCGAGGTCGGGGTCGGTCACGACGACCGGCCGCTTGACCACCGAGCCGGTGCCGAGGATCGCGACCTGCGGCTGGTTGATGATCGGGGTGTCGAACAGCGCCCCGCGGCTGCCGGTGTTGGTCAGCGTGAACGTGCCGCCGCCGAGCTCGTCGGGCGTCACCTTGTTCAGGCGGGTGCGCTCGGCGAGGTCGGCGATCTTGCGGGCCAGGCCGCCGATGCTGAGGTCGCCGGCGTCGTGGATGACCGGGACCAGCAGGCCGCGCTCGGTGTCGACCGCGATGCCGAGGTTCTCGTTGTCGTGGTAGGTGACCGTGCCCGCCTCCATGTCGATGGAGGAGTTCACGGCCGGGTGCGCCTTGAGCGCCTCGACCGCGGCCTTGGCGAAGAAGGGCAGGAACGACAGCTTCACGCCCTCGCGGGCCTCGAAGTCGCGCTTGGCGCGGTTGCGCAGGGCGGCGATCCGCGTGACGTCGACCTCGACGACCGTCGTGAGCTGGGCGCTGACGGCGAGCGACTCCACCATGCGCTTGGCGATGACGGTGCGCAGCCGCGACATCTTCTCGGTGCGGCCGCGCAGCGAGGTGTCGGGGGTGGCGGCGGGGGACGGCGTCCGGGTCGCGGCCGCGGCCGGGGCCGCCGCCGGTGCGGGCGCGGCCTTCGCCTCGGCGGCGGCGAGCACGTCCTGCTTGCGGATCCGGCCGCCGACGCCCGAGCCCTGCACGGAGCCGAGGTCGACCCCGTGCTCGGCGGCGAGCCGGCGCACGAGCGGCGTGACGTAGTTGCCGCCGCCGTCCCCGCTGGGCGCCTCGGCGGCCGGCGCGGGCTGCGACGGCGCGGGCTGCGACGGCGCGGGCCGGGCCGGCTCCGCGGCCGGGCGGCCGGCCTGACCGCCGGCGGAGCCGTAGTAGTCGGCGCCCTGCTCGGCCGAGACCGGCTCGGCCGGCTCCGGCGCCGGCTGCTGCGGGGCCTCCTGCCGGGGTGCCGGCTGCTGGGGGGCCTCCTGCTGCGGCGGTGCGGCCGGCGCCGACGGGGCGCCACCCCCGGCCGCGCCGGTGCCGATCACGGCCAGCTGTGCGCCGACCTCGACCGTCTCGTCCTCGTTCACCGTGATCTCGAGCAGCGTGCCGGACGCCGGTGCGGGGATCTCGGTGTCGACCTTGTCGGTGGAGACCTCGAGCAGCGGCTCGTCGGCGGTCACCTCGTCGCCGACGGCCTTCAGCCAGCGGGTGACCGTGCCCTCCGTGACGCTCTCGCCGAGCGCGGGCATGGTCACCGGCGTCCCCTGGCCGCCGCCGTCCGAGCCGGACGACGCCGGGGCGGGCTCGGGCTCGGGCGCCGGCGCGGGCTCCCCGGCCTGCTGGGCCGGCGTGGCCGGCATGTCCTGGTCCTCCGCGGACTGCGGCTCGGCCTCCGCCTGCGGGGCCGCTTCGGCCTGCGGGGCGGCCTCGGCCTGCGGGGCGGCACCGCCGCCACCGCCGTCGCCGTCCCCGCCGATGACGGCGAGCTCGGCGCCGACCTCCACGGTCTCGTCCTCCGCGACGAGGATCTTGCTCAGCACGCCCGCGGCGGGCGAGGGGATCTCGGTGTCGACCTTGTCCGTCGACACCTCGAGGAGGGGCTCGTCGACCTCGACCTGCTCGCCCTCCTGCTTGAGCCAGCGGGTGACCGTGCCCTCGGTGACGCTCTCGCCCAGGGCGGGCATGGTGACGGACGTCGGCATCGAGGCAGTGCTCCTTCTGGCGCTGGGGTGGGTGGTCGTGCGGGTCAGCTGTGGGCGTGCAGCGGCTTGCCGGCCAGGGCGAGGTGCGCCTCGCCGACCGCCTCGCTCTGCGTCGGGTGCGGGTGGATGAGGGAGGCGACCTCGTCGGGCAGGGCCTCCCAGTTGTAGATGAGCTGGGCCTCGGCGATGAGCTCGCCGACCCGGCTGCCGACGATGTGCACGCCGACGACCGGGCCGTCGGGCACCTGGACGAGCTTCACGGCGCCCGCGGTCCTGAGGATCTGGCTGCGGCCGTTGCCGGCGAGGTCGTAGGTCAGCGTGGTGACCTCCCCGTGCTTCTCGCGGGCCTGGGCCTCGGTCAGCCCGACCGAGGCGACCTCCGGGTCGGAGTAGGTGATCCGCGGGACGCCGGCGTAGTCGATCGGGACGACGGGCAGGCCGGCCAACCGCTCGGCGACCAGGATGCCCTCGGCGAAGCCGACGTGCGCCAGCTGCAGGGTGGGGATCAGGTCGCCGACCGCCGAGATCGTCGGGACGCTGGTGCGGCAGTACTCGTCGACGAGGACGAAGCCGCGGTCCATCGCGACCCCGGCCTCCTCGTAGCCGAGGCCGGAGCTGACCGGGCCGCGGCCGACGGCGACGAGCACGATCTCGGCCTCGAGCTGCTTGCCGTTCTCGAGGGAGACCTGCACGCCGTCCTCGGTCGTGCGCACGCCGGCGACCCGGCTGCCGAGCTCGAAGCCGATCTTCCGGCGGCGGAACGCCCGCTCGAGCAGCTTGGACGACGACTCGTCCTCCAGCGGCACCAGGTGCGGCAGCGCCTCGACGACGGTGACGTCGACGCCGAAGGAGGTCCACGCGCTGGCGAACTCGCAGCCGATGACGCCGCCGCCGAGGATCACCGCCGAGGCGGGCACGCGGTCGAGGGCGAGCGCCTGGTCGCTGGTGAGGACCTTGGTGCCGTCGATCTCGACGCCGGGCAGGGTGCGCGCGTAGGAGCCGGTGGCCAGCAGGACGTGGCGGCCCTCGTACCGCTGCCCGCCGACCTCGACGGCGGTGGGGGACACCAGCCGGCCCTCGCCCTCGACGTAGGTGATCCCCCGGCTCCTGATCAGGCCCTGCAGGCCCTTGTGGAGCCGGCCGACCACGCCGTCCTTGTAGGCGTTGACGCCGTCCATGTCGATGCCGGCCAGCGTCGTCTTGACGCCGAACTGCTCGCCCTCGCGGGCGAGGTCGGCGACCTCACCGGCGTGCAGCAGGGCCTTGGTCGGGATGCAGCCGCGGTGCAGGCAGGTCCCGCCGAGCTTGTCCTTCTCGACCAGGACGACCGACAGGCCCAGCTCGGCGGCGCGCAGCGCCGCGGCGTAGCCACCCGAACCGCCCCCGAGGATCACCAGGTCGGCGGGGCCGGCAGGTGCGCTCACGGGAACTCCCTCGCAACAGCAGTCGTCGTCCGCCCGGGGAAACGGGTGGGGTGGTCCGCCCACATCCTGCCACTCCGGGAACGGCGCGGCCGTACGCACCGTTGGGCTCACGGAGCGTCGCGGCGCACGCCGGGGCGCGGCGACGACAGGAGAGGGTCATGGGGCTGCTCGACCGGTTGCGCGGACGCGGCGGCGGGAGCGCCGACGGCCGGCGCGGCACGCTGGACCGGGGCTCGCACAAGGCCGACCTCGCCCACCTCGAGCAGTTCGTGGCGACCCGCCGCGGGGTGGAGGGCTACGTCGAGCCGCGCACCGCCGTCACCGAGACCACGATCGTGCTGGTCGCCGCCGACGGCGAGTGGACGCGGCGGCGCATCGACGGCCCCGACGTCGCCCGGCGGCTGCAGCGGGACCTCGGCATCCCGGTGTACGACGCCCAGGTCACCGGCTACCCCCAGCGCATGCGCGACTGGTCGAGGGACCACCGCTGAAGGACCCCGCTGCCCCCCACCACTCGCTTCGCTCGCGGCGGGCCCCTGCAGCAGGGCCGTTGCAGCCCGTCACGTCAGCCTTCGGCTAGCAGGTCCTCGATGGTGGCGAGGAGGGTGCGCACGGGGACGCCGGTGCCGCCCTTGGGGACGTGGCCCCACGGCGCCCCGGTGTTGTAGGCGGGCCCGGCGACGTCGATGTGCGCCCACGGCAGCCCGTCGGGCACGAACTCGGCGAGGAAGTGGGCGCCGACGAGCATGCCGCCCATCCGGTCGGCGTTGGAGTTGACGAAGTCGGCGATCGGCGAGTCGATGCCCTTGCGCAGCTCGACCGGCAGCGGCATCGGCCACATGCCCTCGCCGACCCGCGCGCCGGCCGCGACGACGGCGTCGCGCAGCTCGTCGCTGCCCATCACGCCCGCGGTGCGGGTGCCCAGCGCCACCAGCTGCGCGCCGGTGAGCGTGGAGGTCTCGAGCAGCACGTCGGGTGCGTCCTCGACGGCGCGGGCGATCGCGTCGGCCAGGACGACCCGGCCCTCGGCGTCGGTGTTGGTGATCTCCGACTTCTTGCCGTTGCGGAAGGTGACCACGTCGCCCGGCCGGTAGGCCGTGCCGCTGGGCAGGTTCTCCGCGATCGGGACCGTCGCGGTGACCTCGACCGGCAGGCCGAGCTCGGCGACCAGGCACACGGTGGCGATCACCGCGGCGGCGCCGGCCATGTCGCTGGTCATGTGGTGCATGTTCTGCGCCGGCTTGATCGACAGGCCGCCGCTGTCGAACGTGATGCCCTTGCCGACCAGCGCGACCTTCTTGCGCGCCTTCTTGCCCCTGTAGGTGAGCCGGAGCAGCCGCGGGCCGCGGGCCGAGCCGCAGCCGACGGCGAGGATGCCGCCGTAGCCGCCGGCCGCCAGGGCCTTCTCGTCGAGGACCTCCACCGACAGGCCGGCCTTCTCCCCGGCCGCGGCGCCGCGGGCGGCGAGCGCGGCGGGGTACAGGTCGTTGGGCGGGGTGTTGACCAGGTCGCGCACCAGGCGGACGGCGTCGGTGACCGCGCGGATGTGCCGCAGCGGCGCCTTGGCCTCGCCGGCGTCGGGCACGACGACCTGGAACGAGGTCGGCGGCGTGGGCCGGTCGGCCGGCGAGTCGGACTTGTAGGCGGTGAACTCGTAGGCGCCGAGCAGCGCGCCCTCGCCGACGGCGTGCAGCCGCTCGACGTCCGGGGTCCCGCCGACCGCGGCCAGCAGGGTGACCACCGAGCCGCGACCGGCGAGGGCGCGGCTGGCCGCACCGGCCGCCCGGCGCACCACGTCGGAGCGGTAGCCGCCGCCGACCGCCGGCGACCCGAGCCCGGCGGCGAGGACGACGGGGAAGGGGGCCTGCCCGAGGGTGGCCACCTTGGTGACCTCCTCCTCGGCGCCGCGCGCGCCGAGGTCGGCGAGCGCGGCGAAGAGCCTGCCGCCGAGGAGCCGGTCGACGGCCTCCGCGCCCGGGGTGGGCAGCAGCCCGCCCGGCCCCTTCCCGATCCCGACGACCACGGCGTCGGCGGAGAGCTTCTCGAGCGGGCGGTCCGTGGCGGTGATCGTCGGCGGCACGGCGTCGATCGTAGGAGAGCGGCTAGCGTGGCCGGTCGTGAGCCCGAAGACGTCCCCCCTGCACGACCGGCACGTCGCCGCCGGCGCCAAGCTCGCCGACTTCAGCGGCTGGTCGATGCCGATCGAGTACGCCGGGGGAGGGGTGCTGGCCGAGCACGCCGCCGTCCGCACCGCCATCGGCCTGTTCGACGTCTCGCACCTGGGCACCGGCACGGTCCGCGGGCCGGGCGCCGCCGCGTTCGTCGACCGGTGCCTCACCAACGACCTGTCCCGCATCGGGCCCGGTCAGGCCCAGTACACGCTGTGCTGCAGCGAGGACGGCGGCGTCGTCGACGACCTGATCCTCTACCTGCACGGGCCCGACGACGTCCTGCTGGTGCCGAACGCCGCCAACGCCGCCGAGGTGTTCGCCCGGCTGGCCGCCGAGGCCCCGGACGGGGTGGCGATCACCGACCGGCACGAGGAGGTCGCCGTCCTGGCGGTGCAGGGGCCGCGCTCGCCGGAGGTGCTGGCGGCGGTCGGGTTGGCCGCCGACCTGCCGTACATGTCCTTCGCCGGCGGGGACGGCGACGAGATGACCGTCTGCCGCACCGGCTACACCGGCGAGCACGGCTACGAGCTGCTCGTCGCGGCCGACCGGGCCGGCGAGCTGTGGGACGCGCTGCTGGCCGCCGGGGAGCCGCACGGCATCCGGCCGTGCGGGCTCGGCGCCCGCGACACGCTGCGGACCGAGATGGGCTACCCGCTGCACGGCCACGAGCTGTCGCCGCAGATCACGCCGGTGCAGGCGCGGTCGGGCTGGGCGGTGGGCTGGAAGAAGGAGCGGTTCTGGGGCCGGGAGGCGCTGCTCGCCGAGAAGGAGGCCGGGCCGGCGCGGCTGCTGTGGGGCCTGCGGGCCACCGGGCGGGGGATCCCGCGCCCCGGCATGCCGGTGCTCGACGCGTCCGGTGCGCGGATCGGCGAGGTCACCAGCGGCACCTTCTCCCCGACGCTGAAGACCGGCATCGGCCTGGCCCTGCTCGACACCGCGGCGGGCGTGGCCGAGGGCGCCGAGGTGACCGTCGACGTCCGCGGCCGCCCGCAGCCGGTCGAGGTGGTCCGCCCGCCGTTCGTCGAGCCGCACGTCAGGTGAGCGGAGTGGGAGGGCGCGGGATGCGCGTCCCTCCCACTCCGCTCACTTCTTCGCCGGCTCCGGGGGGTTCGGCAGGGTGTCGGCGACGGTGGCGTCGCGCTCACCCATCGGCTCGGGGTGCCCCTCGGTGGTGTCCTTGGCGGTCTGGTGCTCGGCCTCGGCGTTGATCTCCGCGCCCAGCAGGATCAGGTAGCAGGTCAGGTACAGCCACAGCATCAGCACGATGACGCCGGCGATCGCGCCGTAGGTCTTGTCGTAGGACCCGAAGTTGTTCACGTAGAGGCTGAACGCCAGGCTGACGACGGCCCAGACGATCGTCACGACGATCGAGCCGAGGCTGACCCAGGAGAACCGGGGCGCGTCCCGGTCGGGGGCCACCCGGTACAGGACGGCCAGCGAGCCGGCCATCACCGCGAGCAGCAGCCCCCACCGCAGGACCTGCGCCAGGATCGTGCCGAAGACGCCGAGCGGCAGCGCGTCGAGCACCGCCGGGACGACGGCCAGCAGCCCCACGGTGAGCAGGACGAACACGATCGCACCGAGGGTCAGCCCGAGCGAGAGCGCCCGCATCTTGACGAAGTTGCGGGTCTCGACCTCGTCGTAGGCGATGTTGATCGCGGTGATCATGTTGTTCACGCCGCCCGACGCGCTCCACAGGGCGGCCAGGATCGACACGACCAGCCCGAAGGTCAGCGCCCCGCCGGCGTTCTCCGTGATGCTCTGCAGCTGGTCGCCGATGAGCGAGGCGGCGTCGTCGGGCAGCTGCGCGGAGATGTCCTCCACCTGCCGGGCCACCGTCTCCGGAGAGGCCACCAGGCCGTAGAGCGAGATGGCCGCGATCAGCGCCGGGAAGATCGCGAGGAAGGCGAAGAAGGCGACCCCGCCGGCGATGATCGGCATGTTGTCGGCCTTGTTCTCGGCCCACGCGCGCTTGACGATCTGCTTCCAGCCCTTGAGCGGGATCTGCGTGGGCTTCTCGGCGGTGACGCCGGGCAGCTCGTGCTCGCTCGGAGCGCCGGGCGGGACGCGGTCGGCGTCCGCGCGCGGCCGGGAGGAGCGCTCCTCCCCGGCCGCCGCGGCGGCCCGTCGGGCCGCCTTCTCCTCGACCCGCTGCTTGATCCGCTCGACGGCGCTGTCGCGGTGGCTGGGTCCGGCCATGTGGTCCCCCTGGCAGACGGCGGGTCGAGGAGGCGGCGGGCGTCAGTCGCCCGGCCAGCTCCCGGTGAGCTTGGTGAAGCCGCGCGCACCGGCGCGGTCGATGGCGGCCTTGGTGGCCGCGAAGATGGCCCCCTGCAGCGCCGCGGCCAGGACGACCTCGCGCATGCGGTACTCGCTCTGCAGCGCGCTGGGCGCGTCCTCCTCGTCGGCGATCTGCTTCCAGACCTGCTTGAAGATGATCCCGGACAGGGTGCCGGCCAGGATGCCGCCCAGCAGGCCGATCGGCCGGTAGGCGATCTTGGCTCCCTTGCTCACCGCTTCCTCCTCGTGGTGCTCGACCTCGTGGTCCTCGAACGCGTGCGGCGCCACACCACCAGACCGACCAGGGCGGCCACCAGTCCCACCGCCGCACCGAGCACGACCGGGGGGCTCTCCCGGTAGGTCTCCACGGCCGTGTCGCGGGCCCGGTAGACGCCCTCCCGGGCCCGGGCGGGGACGTCGAGGCGGCGGCTGAGCTCGTCGACGGTGCGCCCCAGCTGCTCGCGGGTAGCGGCGATCTCCGCCTTGAGCGCGTCCGGGTCGGGGGCGCCGTTGCCGGAGGGCGCCGTCACCGGGAGATCCCCTGCTTCACCGTCGCGATGTCCTGCTGGACGCTGGCGATGGTCTCGGTGGGCAGCGGGGGCTTCGCCTTCTGCACGTCCTTCTTCCCTATCAGCGCGAGGACCCCGGCGATCGCGAAGAGCACCACGGCGACGATGATCGCGGCCAGCCAGCCGGGCAGCACGTCGGCCAGCCCGAGCACGACCGCGGTGATCAGCGCGTTCAGCCCGAGGATCGCGACCAGGCCGGCCCCGCCGAACAGGCCTGCGCCGACACCGAGCCGCTTGGCCTTCTGCGTCACCTCGGCCTGGGCCAGGCGCACCTCGTCGCGCACCAGCCGGCTGAGCTGGTCGGTGAGGTCACCGATCAGCTGGCCGGTGGACGCGTTCTGGGGGTCCGGCGGGGGTGTCTCCGCGCGGGTCGCCCCGGTGGCTGGGGGCTGGCTCATCGGTCCTCCGGTCCTCGGGCGGGTCGTCGATGCCCCTCCATGCCCGCGCGGCGGAGCGGATAACCGGCGGTCGATCACACTCGGGCAACGGCTAGCCTCGCCCACCATGACCTGGCACTGGCGGCTGGAGGACCCGTCCGGCGCGGCCATCGACCCGGCCTCGATCGGCGTGCAGATGCCCGACTCCGACAACCAGGGCGACGCCGAGTCGTGGCTGGGGGAGAACTGGCGCGAGCTGCTCGCCCGCGGCGTGGCGACGGTGACCCTCTTCCACGGGGAGGACGAGGTCTACGGCCCGATGGGGCTGGCCGCGACCTGAGCGGGGCCCGGGGTGGAGGTGAGCTCCACCCCGGGCCCCGTCGGGGTCAGCCGCGGGCGGTCTTCGCCGGGTCGCGTTCCACGACGTCACCGAGGACGTCGTCGATGCGCTTCATCACCTCGGCGTCGAGCGTCACGCCGGCGGCCTTGACGTTGTCGTGCACCTGCTCGGGCCGGCTGGCGCCGATGATCGCCGCGGCGACGTTCGGGTTCTGCAGCACCCACGCCACGGCCAGCTGGGCCATCGTCAGGCCGAGGTCGTCGGCGATCGGCCGCAGCTGCTGCACCCGGGTGAGCACCTCGTCGGTCATGAACTGGCGGACGAAGCGGCCGAGCTCCGGGTCGGCGGCGCGGGTGCCCGCCGCGGGCTGCTCGCCCGGCCGGTACTTGCCGGTGAGCACGCCCTGGGCCAGTGGCGACCAGACGATCTGCGAGAGGCCCTCCTGCTCGGAGGTGGGCACGACCTCGGCCTCGATGACCCGCCACAGCATCGAGTACTGCGGCTGGCTGCTGATCAGCTGGATCCCCAGGTCGCGGGCGAGCGCCGCGCCGGCCGCGATCTCCTCGGCCCGCCACTCGGAGACGCCGATGTAGAGCACCTTGCCCGCCCGCACCAGGTCGGCGAAGGCGGTCATCGTCTCCTCCAGCGGCACCGTGGGGTCGTACCGGTGCGCCTGGTAGAGGTCGACGTAGTCGGTCTGCAGCCGCTGCAACGAGGCGTGGCAGCTCTCGATGATGTGCTTGCGCGACAGCCCGCGGTCGTTCGGGCCGGGGCCGGTCGGCCAGTAGACCTTGGTGAAGATCTCGAGGCCCTCCCGGCGCTGGCCGGCGAGCGCGCGGCCGAGCACCGACTCGGCCTTGGTGCCGGCGTAGACGTCGGCGGTGTCGAAGGTGGTGATCCCGGCGTCGAGGGCGGCGCGGACGCAGGCGTGCGCCGCGTCCTCCTCGACCTGGCTGCCGTGGGTCAGCCAGTTGCCGTACGCGATCTCGGAGATGGTCAGGCCGGAGCGGCCGAGGCGTCTGTACTCCACGTGCAGCGACCGTAGCCGCGGCCCGCGACCGGTGCGGAGCCGGCCCGCTCAGACCTCGGCGCCCACCGCGACGTCGGGCTTGGGAAAGCGCCAGCGCCGGATCATGGTCGACCGGCTGATGCCGTACCAGGTGACGCCCTTGTGGCTCTGGTCGGGCAGCCGCTCGGCCAGCGTGCGCTTGATCTTCCGGCTGAGGAACAGCGAGTCGACGATGAAGACGGCGAAGAAGGCCATCAGCACGAAGCTGGTGTAGCTGCGGATGACCAGGTTCGGCACGAACGTGCCGACCAGCGCGAGCGCGGCGACGAGCAGGAAGAGGCTGCCGATGTTGCGGCGGGAGTCGACGATGTCGCGGACCAGCTTGCGCACCGGGCCGCGGTCGCGCGCCGGCAGGTAGGAGTCGTCGCCGCGGGCGGCGGCCTGCCGGGCGCTCGCCCGGTTGGCGGCCTGCTGCTCGCGCATCCGCTTGTACGCCTCCTTGCGGGTGGTGGGAGGCGGCGGCGGCGGACCGGGACGGCGGCCCTGGGCCTCGCTGCGCTTGGGCGTGGGGCGGCCCTTGCCCGCCGTCTTGACCGCGGCGGTCTCGGCGACCGACGCCTGGGGCGCCGTCGTCTCGTCGGTCGGCTTGCGGCCGGGCAGGCGGAGCTTCACGACCGGCAAGTCTACGTGCGCCGATCCCTCGTCGAGGTGCACCGGCGGTCGCGTCCTCGGCGGATGCGTCCGCGCGCCGTACAGTGGGAAGAAGCTCCGCTGCGGCGGCGTTGACCCGTGTTCGGAACAGCCGCTGCGGGACCTCGGATGTGGGAGGACAGAACATGACGGTGCAGGACACGCAGGCGACCGGCGTCATCCTGAGCGAGGCCGCGTCGGGCAAGGTCAAGGCGCTGCTCGACCAGGAGGGCCGCGACGACCTTCGGCTGCGCATCGCCGTCCAGCCCGGCGGCTGCTCGGGTCTGCGCTACCAGCTCTTCTTCGACGAGCGCTTCCTCGACGGCGACCAGACGTACGAGTACGGCGGCGTCGAGGTGATCGTCGACCGGATGAGCGGCCCGTACCTCGGCGGTGCGGTGATCGACTTCGTCGACACGATCGAGAAGCAGGGCTTCACGATCGACAACCCCAACGCGCAGGGCTCCTGCGCCTGCGGGGACAGCTTCCACTGACGGAGGACCCTGCTGCCCCACGCCTCGCGAGCTAGGCGCGGGCCCTGCGGCAGGGCCGCCGGACGACGAAGGCCCGGCTTCCTCGGAAGCCGGGCCTTCGTCGTCCCTAGAGCCGGACGGGGTAGACGGTCTCGGGCACCTCGGGCTTGATCCGCTCCTCGACGAAGATGCCGTGCCAGACCATGAACACCAGCAGGGTCCACAGCTTGCGGGAGTGATCGACGGGGGAGCCGGCGCGCTGGTTGTCCCGGTGCTCGTCGAGCATCCAGAGGACGTGCCGGCGGTCCAGCCACTGGTCGGTCTGGCTCTCCTCGACGATCTGCCGCGCCCAGTCGTGCAGGTCCTCGGCCAGCCAGTGCCGGGTGGGCACCGGGAAGCCGAGCTTGCGCCGGTCGAGCACGTGCGGCGGCACGATCTGCTCCAGGGCCCGGCGCAGCGCGTACTTCGTCGTGTCCTTGGTCACGCGCTGGTCGACCGGGAGGGTGCCCGCGACCGCGAACACCTCGGGGTCGAGGAACGGCACGCGCAGCTCGAGGGAGTTGGCCATCGTCATCTTGTCGGCCTTGACCAGGATGTCGCCGCGCAGCCAGGTGAACAGGTCGACGTACTGCATCGCCGTCACGTCGTCGTAGCCCGCCTCGCGGGTGCGGCGGTAGAGCTCCGCGGTGACGGCGACGTGGGACAGGTCGGGGTCGCGCTTCTCGAGGAAGTGCAGCTCGTCGTCGCGGAAGATGCGCGCGTTGCCGTAGTAGCGCTGCTCGAGCGGGATCGCGCCGCGGCGCAGGAGGTCCTTGCCGCGCATCCCGTCGGGCAGCTTGGCCGACAGCGCCCCGAGCGCCCGCCGGACGCCCCGCGGCAGCTTTTCGAACGCGGCCAGCGACAGCGGCTCGCGGTAGATGTTGTAGCCGCCGAAGAGCTCGTCGGCGCCCTCGCCCGAGAGCACCACCTTGACGTGCTTGCGGGCCTCGCGGGCGACGAAGTACAGCGGCACGAGCGCCGGGTCGGCGACCGGGTCGTCGAGGTACCAGACGACCAGCGGGATCGACTCGGCGAACTCCTCCGGCGTCACCACCTTGGTGATGTGCTCGACGCCGATGGCGCGCGCCGACTCGGCGGCCACGTCGATCTCGGAGAAGCCCTGGCGCTCGAAGCCGACCGTGAAGGTCATCAGGTCGGGGTTGTAGCGCTTGGCCAGCGCGGCGATCGCGGTGGAGTCGATGCCCCCGGAGAGGAACGAGCCGACGGTGACGTCGGCGCGCATGTGCACCCGCACCGAGTCGTCGAGCACCTCGGCGATCCGGTCGTAGAGCGCCTGCTGCTCGTCCTCGGCCACCGGCCGCACCGGGAAGGCGGGGTGGAAGTAGCGCCTGGTGGTGAGCTCGCCGTCGGCGACGGTGAAGCTGGTGCCGCTCTCGATCCGGCGGATGCCGCGGTGCAGCGTCGCCGGCTCCGGCACGTACTGCAGCGTGAGGTAGTGCTGCAGGGAGGCGGCGTCGACCCCGCCGGCGGCGTCGCTGCCGCCGAGCAGCTCCAGCACCGCCTTCTTCTCCGAGGAGAAGACCAGCCCGCCGTCGGCCAGCCGGGCGGTGAACAGCGGCTTGATGCCGAACGGGTCGCGGGCGCCGAACGCCGTCCGGGTCTCGGCGTCCCAGATGACGAAGGCGAACATGCCCCGCAGCCGGGTGACGACGTCCTCGCCCCACAGGTGGTAGCCGGCGACGATCGTCTCGGTGTCGCCGTGCGTGGTCAGCTCCAGGCCGGCGGCCGCCAGCTCCTCGCGCAGCTCGACGTAGTTGTAGATCTCGCCGTTGAACAGGATCCGGTAGCGGTCCCGCGCGTACGGCATGGGCTGCGGGCTGCCCTCGATGTCGATCAGCGCCAGCCGGTTGAAGGCCAGGACGGCGTTCGCGTCGGACCAGACGGCCGTGTCGTCGGGGCCGCGGTGGTGCAGGCAGTGCAGGGCGTCGCGCATGCCGGTCACGCGGGCGTCGTCGACGCGGGCGGCGTCCGTGGAGAGGTAGGCCAGCAGGCCGCACATCGCTAGGGCTCCAGGTGTCGGGGAGGACGGGAGGGGCGCGGGCGGGCTACAGGGGCTGGCCCGC
The DNA here is from genome assembly GCF_054050035.1 of Geodermatophilus sp. SYSU D00815. Classification (NCBI taxonomy): domain Bacteria; kingdom Bacillati; phylum Actinomycetota; class Actinomycetes; order Geodermatophilales; family Geodermatophilaceae; genus Geodermatophilus; species Geodermatophilus sp. SYSU D00815. The sequence continues at coordinate 26,782 of NZ_JBJGYO010000011.1, forward strand.
GCGGACCCGCGCCGTGACCCGGCGCTCGGCCCAGAAGGACAGGAACGGGACGACGCCGGCGAGCAGCACCAGGACGGTTCCCTTCGCCGTCCACCGCGCGCGCAGCGCCAGGTCGAAGGCGGCCGCCAGGTAGACGATGTAGAAGACGCCGTGGATCGGCGAGACGACCGCCGACACCTCCGGCACGTCGGCGAGGTAGCGCAGCGGCATCGCGACGAACACCAGCACCAGCAGCATCACGCCGACGACGTAGGCCATCACGCGGTAGCGGGTGAGCGCGGTGTCGACGGGGCGGACGTCCTCCTGCGTCTGCTCGCTCATCGCCGGCCCGTGCCCGAGTTCTTCAGGGCCTTCTCGTTCAGCTCGGCGAGGTAGGCGTTGTAGGCGGCCAGCTCCGGGTCACCGGAGGTGTCGACGCGCGGGCGCTGGTACAGGACGACCTCCGTGCCGGGCTCGTCCGCGTCGGGGTCCCGGTGGAGCTCGTCGCGGATCATGCGGGAGTAGAACCACAGGCCCATGAACCCGTAGAGCGGCCACTGCAGCGCGTAGCTCCAGTTGACCGCCCCGCCGCCGTTCTCGGCCTTGCTCAGCTGCCAGTAGCCGAGGAACCAGGTCGCGACGAACAGCGCCGCGACCAGCAGGTGCAGCAGCACCCACTTCGGGGTCAGCAGCCGGCGGTACACGCGTCCGACTCTAACCGGCCGCGCCGTCGCGGCGGCGGCCTCGGCTGGCGGGTCGGACGGCCGGGACGAGGGGTGCCGCGGCGCCGCTGGTCACGGCCCGGCCACGACCCGGCGCCGTGCCGTCCCGCGGTGGGGGGTCGCCGCGCGGGGTCGGATAGTCTCGCGCCACACTGTGATCGACGTGTGGGAGCCGTGTGCGGCCCGCGCGCGCAAGGACCGCCCGGGCCGTCCGGGCGGGGGACGAGGAGGCAACGAGCAGTGGCTCGAGGCAGCAGGCTCGCGCGGGTGGGCGCGCTCGGTCTCCTGGGAGGTCTCACCCTCACCGGGTGCGAGATGCCGAACAACGAGTTCTGGCGCTTCGGGTGGCCCAACGGGATCACCGAGGAAGCCGAGTCGATGCGTGAGCTCTGGACGGGCTCGGTCATCGCGGCGCTGATCGTCGGTGTGATCGTCTGGGCGACGATCCTCTGGTGCATCGTCCGCTACCGGAAGCGCGGCGACGAGCTTCCCCGCCAGACGGCGTACAACCTGCCGTTCGAGATCATCTACACGGTCATCCCGTTCCTGATCATCGCCGGCCTGTTCTTCTTCACCGTCGTGGTGCAGAACCGGGTCCAGGAGCGCAGCGCCGACCCCGACGTCACGATCGACGTCAACGCGTTCAAGTGGAACTGGCAGTTCGTCTACCCCGACACCGAGGCGCCCGACGGCAACCCGGTCGAGACGGTGGGCAACAGCGAGGAGATCCCGATCCTCGTGCTCCCCACCGACCAGACGATCCGCTTCCAGGTCGCCTCGGCCGACGTCATCCACTCGTTCTGGGTGCCCGAGTTCCTCTTCAAGCTCGACGTCATCCCGGGCAACGAGAACGGCCGCGACAACGTCTTCGAGGTCACCGTCACCGAGCCGGGGGCCTACGTCGGCCGGTGCGCCGAGCTCTGCGGCACGTACCACGCGTACATGAACTTCGAGGTCCGCGCGGTGTCGCCCGAGGCCTACGACGACTACCTGGCCGCCCGCGAGGACGGCGCCAGCACCGCCGAGGCGCTGGAGAGCATCGGTGAGGACCCGACCGCGACCTCGACCGAGCCGTTCGACCTGGTGAACGACTACCAGCGCACCGAGAACCAGCGCCCCGGTTCGCAGGGCGGCAGCGAGGACGTCGGCGGCAACACCGAGGACGGCGGCAACTGACGATGCGGAACTCGGACCTCACCACGCAGCAGGGGGGACGGCCGTGAAGGTCGAAGCGCTCATCTTCAACATCATCGCCGTGTTCTGCGTCATCGCCGCCGTGGTCTACGGCCTCTGGGCCCGCGAGCCCATCGGGACGACGGCCCTGGTGCTCTCGGCCGGCCTGACCGGGCTGGTCGGCGGCTTCTTCTGGTTCATCTCCCGGCGCATCGACGCCCGGCCGGAGGACCGCAAGGACGCCGAGATCGCCGACGGCGCCGGCGAGCTGGGCTTCTTCAGCCCGAGCAGCTACTGGCCCTTCGCCGTGGGCGTCTCGGCCGCGCTGATGGGCCTGGCGCTGGCCTTCTGGTACTCGTGGCTGATCATCATCGCCGCGGTGGCCCTGCTGATCACCATCGGCGGGCTGCTCTTCGAGTACTACGTGGGGCAGAACGCCACCCAGAGCTAGCAGGCGGAAACCCCGTCCGCCCCGCCCCTCGCACGCTCGGGGCGCGGCCCGGGACGGGGCCGCTCCAGCAGGTCACAGAGGCCCCCGGTCCGAGCGGACCGGGGGCCTTCGTGCGTCCGGGGTCAGCGGGTCGTCGAGCGGCGGGTCAGCCGCTCGTGCAGCCGCTGCACCTGGCGGTCCAGCGGGCTGGGCACGAAGTCCGCGGCGGCGGGGGCGCTGGGCATGAGCACCCACAGGAGCAGGTAGACGAGAACGCCGGCACCGCCGGCCACGGTCAGGCCGACGAAGCCGACCCGCCAGAGCAGGGCGTCGATGCCGCTGTACTCCGCCAGGCCGCCGCAGACACCGCCGACCATGCGATCGGTGGTGCTGCGCTGCAGCTGCGTCCGGGAGCCGGGCTGCTGCGGGGTGGGGTCGAGGGTCGGGGGAGTGGTGGCTGCGGAGGTCATGGCAACGAGCCTGCCCCGCGCGGGTGCCGCCGGGCATCGGGGAAGGCCCGGATCCGCCCCTGGTTCGCCGTCCCCGGGGAGTCCCTGGGTGGGGCGGTCCGGGCGGGATGACGGGTACCGACGCCGCGGCTCCTCCCGTGGACCGCCCCACCAGTTCAGGGCGCTCCGTCGTCGGCGATGCCCGGGCGCGCCGGGGTCCGCGGAGAAGGCGGAAGGGCCCCGAGGTAGCCTGTGCGGCGGGGCCCTTCGGTGGTCCCTGCGGGAGCAGGGGACCGTGCTCAGTCGCGCGGCTCCTGGGGCCGGCCGCCGTCGGAGGGGCGGCCGCCCTCGGACGGGCGCCCGCTGGTGGTGAGCTCGCGGTCCGGCTCGGCCGCGGACAGGCCGCGACCCTCCGCCCGCTGCTCGGCCTCCACGGCCGTCGGGGACTCGATCGGGCTGAAGAACCCGCGGATCGCCCGGCGGGCGCCGCCGACCTGGTTCATCCGCTTGGGCACCGGAGCGCCGCCGTAGGCCAGCGCACCGTGGCCGTGCTCGTCGACCGGGCCGAGGGGCTGGTGCACCTCGATGAACTCACCGTGCGGCAGCCGCCGGATGACGCCGGTCTCGATGCCGTGCTCGAGGACCTCCCGGTCGTGCTGCTGCAGACCCAGGCAGATCCGGTAGGTGATCACGTACGCCAGCGGCGGGAGGACCACCATGCCGATGCGGCCGAACCAGGTCATCGCGTTCAGGCTGATGTCGAACTTGTCGGCGATGACGTCGTTGCCGCCGGAGATCAGCAGGACCACGTAGAAGGTGATGGCCATCATGCCCAGCGACGTGCGGACGGGCACGTCGCGAGGCCGCTGGAGCAGGTGGTGCGACGCGGTGTCCCGGGTCAGCTTGCGCTCGATGACCGGGTACAGCGCCATCAGCGTGAACATGATCCCGGGCAGGACCAGCGTGGGCCAGATCGGCGCCGGGATGGTGTAGCCGCCGGGGAGGTTGATGTCCCACGCCGGCCACAGGCGGGTCGACCCGTCGAGGAAGCCGATGTACCAGTCGGGCTGGGACGCGGCGGAGACCTGCGCCGGGTTGTACGGCCCCCACAGCCAGATCGGGTTGATCTGCACGAGACCGCCGAGCGCGGCGCAGACGCCGAACACGACGAAGAACAGACCGCCGGACTTCGCCGCGAACACCGGGAAGAACCGGTTGCCGACGACGTTGTGCTCGGTCCGCCCCGGGCCGGGGAACTGGGTGTGCTTCTGCTTGATCAGCAGCAGCAGGTGGATCGTGATCAGCGCCAGGATGATGCCGGGGAACAGCAGCACGTGGATGACGTAGAGCCGTCCGACGATCAGCTCACCGGGGTAGTCGCCGCCGAACACCGCGAAGTAGACCCACGTCCCGACCACCGGGATGGCCAGCATGATCGCCGAGGCGATCCGCAGGCCCGTGCCCGAGAGCAGGTCGTCGGGGATGGTGTAGCCGGCGAAGCCCTCGAGGAGCGCCAGCACCAGCAGGCCGACGCCGATCAGCCAGTTGGTCTCCCGCGGACGGCGGAAGGCGCCGGTGAAGAAGATGCGGAACAGGTGGACGACGATCGAGGCGACGAACAGCAGCGCCGCCCAGTGGTGCAGCTGCCGCATGAACAGGCCGCCGCGCACGTCGAACGACAGGTCCAGCGTCGAGTCGTACGCCGCCGACATCGCCACGCCGCGCAGCGGCGCGTAGGAGCCGTCGTAGACGACCTCGCGCATGGACGCGTCGAAGAAGAACGTCAGGTACGTGCCCGAGAGCAGCAGGACGACGAACGAGTAGAGCGCGATCTCACCGAGCAGGAACGACCAGTGGTCGGGGTAGACCTTGTTGAGGGTCCGCCGGAACCAGTTGGCCGCGACGAAGCGCTCGTCGAGCTCGACGGCGGCCTTGCCGAGGCGCGTCGTCGGCACTCCCGGCGCGGTGGCGGTGCGAGCCATCAGGAGTTCTCCCGGTTCCAGTAGCTGGGCCCGACGGGTTCAGGGTAGTCGCCGCGCGCGACGAAGTAGCCCTCGTCGTCGACCGTGATCGGCAGCTGCGGCAGGGAGCGCGTGGCCGGCCCGAAGACGGGCTTGGCCGCCTTGGTGATGTCGAACTGCGACTGGTGGCAGGGGCAGAGGATCCGGCTGGTCTCCTGCTCGTACAGCGACACCGGGCAGCCCAGGTGCGTGCAGATCTTGGAGAACGCGACGTAGTCGGCGTACCCGAAGTCCTCCTGGCCCGGCCGCGACTCGTAGACCGCCTGCTGCTCGGGGCGCAGGCGGAAGAGCATGGTCGCGGCGTCGCTGGCCCGGTTGCCGCCCTCGACCGCCGGGAAGACGGTCTCCAGCGAGCCGGGCTCGGAGTCGCCGGGCCGGATCGGCGTGCCGTCGTCGCGGACCAGCCGCACGCCGCGCGCCCACGGGGTGGTGCCCAGCGGGTTGCCGCGGTTCGGGTCCTTGATCAGCCCGCCGAGCGGGAGGATCAGCGCCAGGCCGACCCCGCCGCCCATGAACAGCAGCGACCGGGTGAGCAGCTTGCGGCGGGCCAGGCCGCTGCGGTGCCCCCAGCCGACGAGCGTCGCCGCCGTCGTCATCTGGTCGAAGTGACCGGCCTCGTGCTTGACCTGCACCGCCGTCTCGTGCGGCAGCAGCTTCTTGGTGTAGAGCACCAGCCCGATGCCGACGAGGGTCAGGGCCAGGCCGAGCGTGGCGCCCAGCAGCGGGGTGAACAGCGTGCTCCACGTGCTCGGGTGCTCGGCCCACGACCACTCGGGCAGGAACCAGCCCGAACCGACGTAGACGACGACGAACGCGAAGGACAGCAGGCCGGCCAGGAAGAACAGCGTGCCGACCTGGCGGACGGCGCGCTTCTCCAGCCGGGAGCCGGGCTCGGGGCCCGGGTCGACGTGCAGGACCTCGACGCCGTCCTGGGCCGCGCCGAGCGCGTCGAGCTCGTCGCGGCTCATCGTCGCCAGCCGCTCCCGGCTGTACTGGGCGTCGAGGCCCCCGTGCTCCTGGCCCCCGGTGCTGCCCGGGCGCTCCTCGCGCGCACTCACGCCTTGCTCCCCATCCAGAAGACCGCGAACATCATCGCGCCGATGCCGACGACCCAGATCACCAGGCCCTCACCGACCGGGCCGATCCGCCCGACGCCGAAGCCGCCCGGGTCGGCCTGCTCGTTGAGCGTCTGCACGTAGTCGATGATCGAGCGCTTCTCCTCGGGGGTCAGCTGGTTGTCCCCGAACACCGGCATGTTCTCGGGGCCGGTGAGCATCGCGGTGTAGATCTCGAGGTCGGTGCTGTCGGCCAGGCTCGGCGCGGCCTTGCCGGAGGAGAGCGCGCCGCCGCGGCCGACGAAGTTGTGGCAGGACGAGCAGTTCAGCCGGAACAGCTCGCCGCCGACGGCCAGGTCGCCGTCGCGCAGGTCGCCGGAGGGCACCGTGGGGCCGCCGCCGTTGGCCTGGACGTAGGCCATGAGCTGGTCGATCTCCTCGTCGGAGAAGACCCGGGGCTTGTTCTGCGCGTCGGCCTCGTTGCGCACCAGGGGCATGCGGCCGGTGTGCACCTGGAAGTAGACGGCCGCCTCGCCGACGCCGATCAGCGACGGGCCGCGGTTGGGCACGCCCTCGAGGTTGTCGCCGTGGCAGGTGATGCAGCTGACCTCGTAGAGCTCCCGGCCGGCCTCCACCGCGGCGGAGCCGGAGGTCGCGCCGTCGTCGGCGGCCTGGGCCGGGCTGAAGACGGAGTAGAGCGCGCCCGTGAGGATGAGCCCGGCCATCAGGCCGGCGACGTTGGCCACGCGGCGGCGGGCCTTGGAGTGCCGCCGCGCGCGGGCCCGGTCGGCCGGGCCGGTGCCGCCGCGGCGGCGCCGCGCGGAGCCGGCCGAGGGCTCCGCGTCGTGCGGAGCGTCGGACTGCGGGTTCGTGGTGGACACCGTTTCCCTAGCGGATCAGGTAGATCGTGGCGAAGAGCCCGACCCACACGACGTCGACGAAGTGCCAGTAGTAGGAGACCACGATCGCCGAGGTCGCCTGTGCCGGCGTGAAGCGGCCCATGGTGGACCGGATGAGCAGGTAGACGAACGCGATCAGCCCGCCGATCACGTGCAGCGCGTGGAAGCCGGTGGTCAGGTAGAAGACCGAGCCGTAGGTCGACGACGAGATCGTGGTCGCGTGGTCGGTGACCAGCACGCGGTACTCGTTGGCCTGGGCGAGGACGAAGACCAGGCCCATGACGAAGGTGATCGTGAACCACCGGCGCAGGCCGTAGACGTTGCCCTGCTCGGCCGCGAACACGCCGAGCTGGCAGGTCACCGATGACGCGACCAGGATGATCGTGAAGATCAGCGCGTACGGCAGGTTCAGCTCGGTGGGCTCCGGCGGCCAGCCCTCGGTCGCCCGGGCGCGCGCGGTGAAGTACATGGCGAACAGCCCGGCGAAGAACATCAGCTCGCTGGAGAGCCAGATGATGGTGCCGACGCTGACCATGTTCGGTCGGGTCAGGGAGTGCACCCGCGACGTGTCGAAGGCGCTGCTCGCAACGGGGGCCGTTGTCACGGGGTCATCATGGCATCGGCACAGGGTCGTCACGACCGCGGGTGCGGTGGCGTGGCGGGCGTCGTGACCTCCCCGAGACCGAGGGCTCGCGGCCTTCCCGGGAACCGCTGGTCCGGGGCACTAGGCTCGCGCGCGTGACCGATGCGACCGTGCTGGTGTACAGCTCCCGTCCCGAGGTGCGGGAGGCCGTCCGCACGGCCGTCGGCCGCCGGCCGGCCCCCGACGTCGGCCCGCTCACCTGGGTCGAGTGCGTGACCGGCGACGAGGTGGTCACCGCCGTCGACCTCGGCGGCATCGACCTGTGCATCCTCGACGGCGAGGCGCAGCCCACCGGTGGCCTGGCGCTGGCCCGCCAGCTGAAGGAGGAGCTGCTCGACTGCCCGGCGCTGTGCGTGCTCATCGCCCGCCAGCCCGACCGCTGGCTGGCCCACTGGTCGATGGCCGACGGCACGCTGCCGTTCCCCGTCGACCCGCTGACCGCGCCCGCCGTGGTGGCCGAGCTGCTGCGCGAGCACGCCGCCCGGCCGCCGGCCCCGCGGCGGTGAGCCCCGCGCCGACCTGGCCGGGGCTGCTGTCCCGCCTGCTGGCCCGGCAGGACCTCTCCTCGGCCGACACCGCCTGGGCGATGGGCGAGATCATGTCCGGCGAGGCGACGCCGGCGCAGGTCGCGGCCTTCGTGGTGGCCCTGCGCGCCAAGGGGGAGGCGCCCGAGGAGGTCGCCGGCCTGGCCGACACCATGCGCGACCGCGCGACCCCGGTCGACCTGCCGCTCGCCAGCGTCGACATCGTCGGCACCGGCGGCGACGGCGCGCACACCGTGAACATCTCCTCGATGGCCGCGGTCGTGGCCGCCGCGTGCGGCGTGCCGGTGGCCAAGCACGGCAACCGGGCGGCGTCGTCGTCCTCCGGCTCGGCCGACGTGCTGGAGGCCCTGGGGGTGGTCATCGACCTGCCCGCGGACGGGGTGGCGCGGTGCGTGCGGGAGGCCGGCATCGGCTTCTTCTTCGCCCCGGTCTTCCACCCGGGGTTCCGGCACACCGCCGCGCCCCGGCGGGAGATGGGCATCGGCACCGTCTTCAACTTCCTCGGCCCGCTCACCAACCCGGCCCGCCCGGTGGCCGCCGCGATCGGCTGCGCCGACCTGCGGATGGCCCCGGTCCTGGCCGCGGTCCTCGCCGGGCGGGGGACCCGCGCGGTGGTCTTCCGCGGCGACGACGGCCTGGACGAGCTCACCACCGCCACGACGTCCGCGGCGTGGGTGGTGCGCGACGGCGAGGTCGAGCCCGACCGCGTCGACCCGACGGCGCTCGGCATCGCACCGCCGCCGGAGGGCGCGCTGCGCGGCGGCGACCCGCAGTTCAACGCCGCGGTCTTCCGCCGGCTGGTCGAGGGCGAGGCGGGGCCCGTGCGGGACGCGGTGCTGCTCAACGCCGCGGCGGCGCTGGCCGCGTACGAGGAGCGGGCCGAGCGACTGCACGACGCGCTGGCCGCCGGCATGGCGACCGCGGCCGCGGCGGTCGACGACGGCCGCGCGGCGGCGCTGCTCGACCGCTGGGTGGCGGTCAGCCGGGCCCTGGCGCGGACCTGACGGCCCCCGCCGAGCAGCGCGTCAGTCGGCGGTCTCGAAGCCGATCGAGAAGGCGGACTCGAGGTCGTGCCGGGAGTAGGCCCGGAACGCGATGTGCGTGTCGGTGTCGACGACGCCGGGCACCTTGTTGATCCGGCCGGCGACCACCTCGGCGATCTGCTCGAACTCGCGCACCCGGACGATCGCGATCAGGTCGGTGTCGCCGGCGACGGAGTAGACCTCGCTGACGCCGTCGAGGTCGGCGACCGCCTGGGCCACCTCGCCGATGGAGTCGGTGGCCGCGTCGATCATCACGATGGCGGTGATCACGCCCGGGAGCCTAACCGGGGCCGGCGGTTCGGGGCGGCCTCCGGAGTCACGCGCTCCGGGCGCGCCCGGGTGCCCAGCGACCGCGGGTCGGCGAACGGGTCGCGCCCGGAGCGCCCGGCCTCCACGCGGGCGAGGAACCCGGTGAAGGGGCCGGTGCCGGGGGCGGGGCAGGCGAGGACGCCGTCGACCTGCACCAGCCGCGTGCCCGGCTTCTCGATCCACCGCATCACCAGCTCGGTCTCGTCGACCGAGGCGGCCGGCTCGTCGACCGGGCCCGTCGGCGTCTCGGCGGTGGCCAGCAGGCCGGGCAGCGTCGCGCGGACGGTGATGCCCCGCGGCGCGTTGCCCGCCGCGACCAGCCGGCCGCGGCGGACGACCGAGAGCTGCCAGCCGCCGTCGCCGTCGGGCCGGGCGAGCACGAGCTCGGGCACGCGGGCCAGCGACTCCAGCCGCTGCCGGCGCCGGACCGCGCGCACCAGGACCGCGACGCGGTCGCGCAGCACGGCGGCGTCCTCGTACCGCTCGTCGGCGGCCAGCCGGTCGACGCGGGCCAGCAGCGGCGCCACGAGCTCGCGCGGGTCGGCGGCGACGGCGGCCCGGAAGACCGCCGCGATGCCGGCGTACTCCTCGACCGACTGCGCGCCGGTGCACGGGGCGCCGCAGCGGCCCATGCCGGCCAGCGCGCAGGCCGCGGACGGCGTCCGCGGCGAGAGGCGGGTCGTGCACTGGCGCAGCGGGAGGGCCTCGTGCACCGCGGCGGCCGCGGCGTCGGCCGCCCGGCGGTCGGGGAACGGCCCGAGGAACACCCCGGCACCCGGGCGCACCCGGCGGACGACGGACAGCCGGGGGAAGGGCTCCTCGGTCAGCCGCAGCCACAGCGCGCGCTCGGGGAAGCGGGACCGGCGGTTGTAGCGGGGCTTGTGCTCGGCGATCAGCCGCAGCTCCCGGACCGCCGCCTCGAGGTCGTGCGCGCACGGCAGCGCCTCGACCCGCTTGGCCAGGCCGATCATCTCGGTGATCCGGCTGCGCTGCTCGCCGGCGGAGAAGTAGCTGCGGACGCGGCTGCGCAGGTCGTTCGACGTCCCGACGTAGAGCGGCTCGTCGCGCGGGCCCCGGAAGACGTAGACCCCCGGGCCGTGCGGCACGTCCTCGGCCAGGTGCCGCTTGCGCCGCCGCTCCGGGTCGATCTGCCGGGTGAGGGAGGTGAGCTCCTCCAGCGAGGTGATGCCCAGCGGGCCGAGCCGCTCGAACAGCCCGTGCAGCACGTCGACGGTGGCCCGCGCGTCGGCCAGCGCGCGGTGGCACGGCTGCGTCGTGGTGGAGAAGTACGGCGCCAGCGTGGCCAGCTTGCAGTTGGGCACCTCGTCGCTGGTGAGCAGGCGCCGGGCCAGGACGGCGGTGTCGACCGAGGCGGCCGCCGGCCAGGCGAAGCCGTTCTCGGCGCAGGCGGCCTTGAGGAAGCCGATGTCGAACGGGGCGTTGTGGGCCACCAGCACCGCGCCGCGGGCGAACTCGAGGAAGGCCGGCAGCACGGCGCCGATCCGCGGGGCGGTGGCGACCATCGACGAGGTGATCCCGGTGAGCACGCTGATGTACGGCGGGATCGCGGTGCCCGGGTCGACCAGGGTCTGGAACTCGCCGAGCACCTCGCCGCCGCGCACCTTGACCGCGCCGATCTCGGTGATCGCGCTGTCCTTCGGCGAGCCGCCGGTGGTCTCGAGGTCGACGACGACGAACGTCACCGACGACAGCGGCGTGCCGAGCTCGTCGATCGTCCCCTGCACGAAGCCGGGCGGGTCGAAGACGCGAGCACCGGCCCGGGGTGCGGGAAGAGGACCGGGGGAGGCGGGCACGGGGCGGACGGTAGGTCGGGGCAACGACAGTCCCGGGAACGCCGCGCCGGGCCGGGCGGGCCGGGACCCACCCGGTTGGGGGGTGCGCGTGGGGGTGCCGCGAGTCGCCCGGGCGGGGGAAACTGGCCTCTCACCTGGCGAGACGGGCGTGGCCCGGACACGATTCGATCGCCGGGGCGCAGCCGCCCCGGTCCCAGAGGTGGTGGCATGGTCCCGCGCTCCCCGTGGCGCGCTCGGCGCCGGTGGTCGGCGCCCCTCCCGGTCGTGGTCGCGGCAGCGGTCGCGCTCGCCACGGCCGCGCCCGCTTCCGCCACGCCGAGCGACCAGCCCGGCGGCACCTCCGGCGTCCTGGACAGCTCGGCGCTCGACGACCTCCAGCAGCGCGCGGCCGAGGTGCAGGTAGGCCTGCAGCAGCGGCAGGCCGAGATCGCCACCGCGCGCGAGCAGCTGGCCACCGCCGAGCAGGAGGTCGAGGCGGCACGGGCGGCGCTCGCCGACACCGAGGGCGTGCTGGCCGAGCGCCAGGCGGCCGTCGCGCAGTACGCGGCGGCGGCCTACCGGGACGGCGGGTCCCTGACGCCGCTCACCGTGCTGCTCAACGGCGGCGACCCGGGCGACATCGTCGCGGCGATGGGCTACCTGGACGCCGTCGACCGCCACACCGCCGGGCTGCTGGCCGGCGCCGAGGGCCAGCGCCAGGCGGCCCTGGCCGACCAGGCCGCGGCGCAGGCGGCGCTGGACGGCGCCCAGCAGCGGGCCGACGAGGTGCAGGCGCAGATCACCGAGCTGGAGGCCCAGGCGGCGGCGGTGACCGACGAGCTCGACCAGGCCCTGGACGTCGTCGACGACCAGCTCACCGAGCTGCAGCGCGAGCAGCTCGAGGTCAACTCGCGGACGGCGGCCAACTGGCGGGTCTACGTCGACCAGCTCACCGCCGCCGGGATCGTGCCGCCGCCGGCCGCCGAGCTGCTCGACCCGGCCGCCTCCCTGCCGGAGGGGCTGGTGCCGGTGGCCTCCGCCGCCGGGGGCGCCCAGGGCGGCGCCGCGCAGCACCCCGGGCAGCCCACGTCGCTGCTGGTGCTGCCGGCGGAGACGATCGCCGCGGTCTCGGCGGCCATGGAGCAGCTCGGCCTGCCCTACGCGCCCGGCACCGCGGGTCCGGACTCCTGGGCCTGCGGCCCGCTGGTGCAGTCCATCTACGGCGCGGCCGGGGTCGAGCTGCCCGGCGACCAGGCCGGGCTGTTCTCCGTGACGACTCCGGTCGACGCGCGCGACGTGCTGCCCGGCGACCTGGTGTTCCTGGGCACCCCCGAGTCGGGGCTGGGCCACGTCGGGCTCGCCCTCGACCAGCAGACGATGCTGGCCGCCGACGCGCGGGCGGGCGCGGTCGTCGTCCGCCGGCTCCCCACCGACCAGGTGCTCGGCATCGGCCGGCCCAGCCTGGGGCAGCGCGCGCCCGTGGACCCGCCCGGCCCGGCGGGCGGCGCGCTCTCGGTCGAGTGCGGCAACACGGTGTACCCGCCGAGCTACGACGGCGCCCGGTCCTGGGGTGGCTACCCCAACGGCCTGATCCCGCCGAGCGCCCTCTGCCCGATCGGCGTCGGCGGCCACTCGCTGCGCTGCGACGCCGCGGCGGCGTGGCGGGCCATGTCGGCGGCCTTCGCCGAGTCGTTCGGCACGCCGATCTGCATCACCGACTCCTACCGGACCTACGCCAGCCAGGTGCGCCTCTACGGGCAGAAGCCGGCGCTGGCGGCGGTGCCCGGCACGAGCAACCACGGCTGGGGCCTGGCCGTCGACCTCTGCGGCGGGATCCAGACCTTCGGCACGCCGCAGTACGCCTGGATGGTCGCCAACGCCGGCCGCTTCGGCTGGCTGCACCCGACCTGGGCCGACCCCGGCAACGGGCGCGAGGAGCCGTGGCACTGGGAGTACGCGGGCACCTGAGGACGGCGCTGTCAACCCTCCCGGCCCGGAACTGTCGGTGGCCGCTCCTACCGTGCGGGACGACTCACGGAGGAGAACAACCGATGCTCATCGACTGCGACACCTGCACCGCCCGCGGGACGGGCTGCGCCGACTGCGTCGTCACCGTCCTGCTGGGAGCGCCCCCGGGGTGGCAGAGCGACGACCCGGTGGTCGTCCCGCTGCCCGACCGCGTCCCGGCCCGCGCCGAGCAGCCGCGGACGGCGGAGGAGGCCGTCCTGCCGCCGCCGGGCGTCGTGGTCGAGTTCGACGAGGTGGAACGGCGGGCCGTGCGCGCGCTGGCCGACGTCGGCCTGGTGCCCCCGCTGCGCCACTCCCCGGGCACGCCCGGCGGCGCGGGCGGCCGGCGGACCGGCTGACCGCCGCGCGGGTGGGCGGTCACGGCGCGCCGTCGTGACGCTGCTCGCAGTGACGATCCCGACAAACCCAGGGGTCCCTGTTTGTCACAACTGCATCACGCCCGTATGGTCGCTCCGTTCGACCGGGCGGTCGTCGCCCCACCGGGGCGACCTCGGACGGACACCGCCGAATCGCCGACGGCACCCACCAGGTGCCCGAGGGGAACCGGGGACCCACCGCAGTACTGGGGTGAGTTCTCACGTGCGCCGGCTCGCCGGGGCACCGAGATAGGGCACTTTCTTCCCAGCCCGAACCCGTCAGCTAACTCGGTAGGCGGTTTGCTGAGGAAGAAGGAGAGCCGCCGCACGTGGCGACGTCTCGCCCTGCCCTGGGGCATGCCCACGATCCATCCGCACCGCACCGCACGACCCGCACCCGCCCCTCCGCCTGGCTCCGTTCCGGGCTGCTGCTGGGGGCGACCGCGGCGCTGACCGTCACGCTCCTGCCCGGCACCGCGGCCGCCGAGCCCGGCCGGGCGACCACCCCCGAGCAGGCCGCCCAGCTCGTCGCCGAGGCGAGCCACCAGCTCGAGTTCGTCCAGGAGCAGGTCAACACCGCCCGCGAGCAGCTCGCCCAGCAGGAGGCCGCCGCGGACGCCGCCGACCGGGCCGCCGCGGACGCGCAGGAGCAGCTCGACGCCCTCGACGGGCAGATCCGCCAGCTCGCGCGCAGCGCCTACACCGGCGGCGACCAGCACCTCCGGGCGCTGGACGTGATGCTGACCAGCGACTCCGCCGAGGACTTCGTCAGCCAGCTCGGCACGCTCGAGGCGATCGCCGGCCACACCACCGAGGCCCTCGACCAGGTGGCCGAGGCGGCCGACGCCGCCGAGCAGGCCCGCGACGAGGCCGACGCGGCCGCCGCCGAGGCGCAGCAGACGCTGGCGGGGATCGAGGCCCAGGAGGCCGAGCTCGAGTCGGACATCGCCGACTACCAGGCGCAGTACGACCGGCTGACCGCGGCGCAGCAGCAGCAGGTGGTCGCCGCCCACGGCGGCGAGTCGCTCGCGGCGCCGGCCCCGGCCGCGGCCGTGGCGCCGAGCGCGGGGGGCAGCGCCGCCGCGCAGACCGCGGTGAGCACCGCGCTGGCGCAGGTCGGCGACCCGTACGTGTGGGGTGCCGGCGGGCCGAACAGCTTCGACTGCTCGGGCCTGACCCAGTACGCCTACGCCGCGGCCGGCATCAGCCTGCCGCACTCCAGCAGCATGCAGTCGCGCATGGGCACCCCGGTGTCCCGCTCCGCGCTGCAGCCCGGCGACCTCATCTTCTTCTACAGCCCGGTCAGCCACGTGGCGATGTACATCGGCAACGGCCAGATGGTGCACGCGTCCACGTCCGGGCAGCCGGTGAAGGTGGTCGGCGTCGACTCGATGCCGGGCTACAACAGCGCGCGCCGCATCGCCTGAGCACGGGCCCGTCCGGCCTCCCCGTCGCACGTCGGGGTGAGCTCCTCGGACGGGGTCCGCGCGCACGAGGGCCGGTGACCCGCACGGGTCACCGGCCCTCGGTGCGTCCGGACCTAGGATCTCCCGCGTGAGCCGGCGCGTGCGGGGGAGTGCCCGCGCCGCGCTGGTCGTGGCGGTCCTCCTGGGCGCGGCCTTCGTCCTCGTGGTGGTGCTGCGCACGCCCTGGAGCGTGCTGCCCACCCCGCCCGGCGGGTCGGTGCCGGTCGACCCCACCGCGGGGGTACCGGCCGACGTCGTCGCCCGGGCCGACTCCTTCGCCGCGGCGATCCGCCCGGCCTCGCTGGCCAACCTGGTCCTGGGGCTGGCGGTCACCGCCGTCCTCGGCCTCACCCGGCTGGGCGCGCGGCTGGTGCGCGCGGTGGCCGCCCCGCTCGGCGGGGGCTGGGTCTGGCAGGTCCTGCTGGGCACGCTGGCGCTCACCGTCGTCGGCCGGCTGGTCACCCTGCCGCTGTCGGTCTACGGCGAGGTCGTGCGGCACCGGTACGGGCTGTCCACCCGCAGCTGGCCGCTGTTCCTCCGCGACGTCGCGGTCAACACCGCGATCGACGCCGGGCTGACCGCGCTCGGCGTCCTGGCCCTGGTGGTGCTGGCCCGCCGGGTACCGCGGCTGTGGTGGGCGTGGGCCGCCGGCGCCGCGGCCGCGCTCGTCGTCCTCGGGTCGTTCCTCTACCCGGTGGTCATCGAGCCGGCGTTCAACCGGTTCGAGTCCCTGCCGGCCGGTGAGCTGCGCACCGCGATCCTGGCGCTGGCCGAGGAGAACGGCACGCCGGTGGAGGACGTGCTCGTCTCCGACGCCTCCCGGCGGACGACGGCGCTGAACGCCTACGTGTCCGGGTTCGGCTCCACCCGCCGCGTCGTCCTCTACGACACGACGCTGGCGAACCTGCCCGACGACGAGATCGAGTCCATCGTCGCCCACGAGCTGGGGCACGTGGCCACCGACGACGTCCTGACCGGGACGCTCATGGGCGCCCTCGGCGCCGCCGCCGGGGTGGCCCTGCTCGGCCGGCTGCTCACCTGGGCGCCGCTGCTGCGCCGGGCCGGCGCCGACGGGCCGGGGGACCCGCGGGTGGTCCCGCTGCTCCTGCTGCTGGTCGCGGCCGGCACCCTGCTCGCCACCCCGGTGCAGAACCTGGTCTCCCGGCACGTCGAGGCGCGCGCCGACGTGCACGCCCTCGACCTCACCGCCGATCCGGAGGCCTTCGTGTCGATGCAGCGGCGGCTGGCCGCCACCAACCTGGCGCAGCCCGACCCGCCCGCGGCCTGGCAGTGGTTCTTCGGCAGCCACCCCACCGCCGCCGAGCGGGTGGCCCTGGCGCGGGACTGGACGGAGCTGGACCGGCCGTGACGAACCCGAAGACCCTGGTGGTCACCAACGACTTCCCGCCGCGGCAGGGCGGCATCCAGACGTTCGTCGCCGCCCTCCTGGCCCGGCGCCCGCCGGATTCGCTGGTGGTCCTCGCCTCCCGCTCGCCGGGCTGGGAGGCCCACGACGCCGCGCTGCCCTACCCGGTGGTGCGCCGGCCCACCTCGGTGCTCCTGCCCACGCCGGGCACCGCCCGGGCCGCGGCCGAGCTGGTGCGCGCGCACGGCTGCGACACGGTCTTCTTCGGCGCCGCCGCCCCGCTCGGCCTGCTCGCCCCCCGCCTGCGGGCCGCCGGCGTTCGGCGCCTGGTCGGGGCGACGCACGGCCACGAGACCGGCTGGGTCGCGCTGCCCGGCGCGCGGCAGCTCGTGCAGCGGATCGCCTCGGGCCTCGACGTGCTCACCTACATCAGCGAGTACACCCGCGGCCGGCTGGAGCCGGCGCTGGGCGGGCGCACCGCGCTGGCCCAGCTCTCACCCGGGGTGGATGTCGACCTGTTCACCCCGGCCGCCGGCGGCGCCGCGGTCCGCCGCCGGCACGGGCTGGGGGAGGCGCCGGTGGTGGTGTGCGTGTCGCGGCTGGTCGCCCGCAAGGGCCAGGACGTGCTCGTGCGGGCGTGGCCGCGGGTGCTGGCCCGGCACCCCGGCGCCCGGCTGCTGCTGGTGGGCGGCGGACCGCTGGAGGCCTCCCTGCGCCGCGCGGTCGCCGCCGGCGGGCTGGGGGAGTCCGTCGTCCTCACCGGGCCGGTGCCGCCGCCGGAGCTGCCGGCGCACTACGCCGCCGGGGACGTGTTCGCCATGCCGTGCCGGACCCGCCGCGGCGGGCTGGACGTGGAGGGCCTCGGCATGGTGTTCCTCGAGGCGGCCGCGTGCGGCCGCCCGGTGGTGGCCGGCACCTCGGGGGGTGCGCCGGAGGCCGTCCGGGACGGCGTCACCGGTCACGTGGTGGAGCCCCGGTCGCCCGAGGCCGTGGCGACGGCGATCAACGGGCTGCTCGACGACCCGGCGAAGGCCGCCGCGATGGGCGCGGCCGGCCGGGCGTGGGTCGAGCAGCGGTGGTCGTGGACGCGCATCGCCGCCACGTTCGACCACCTGCTGGCCGGCTGACCGGCAGCGAGACCTGCGCACCCGTCGGCATCGGCCGCCGGTGGCGACGGGTGCGCAGCTCTCGCGCGCGCTCAGCGGGTGTAGAGGGCCTCCACCTCGGCGCCGTGCTCCTTGAGGACGACGGCCCGCTTGAGCTTCAGGCTCGGGGTGAGCATGCCGTTCTCCTCGGTGAAGTCCGAGGACAGGACGCGGTACTTCTTGATCGCCTCGGCCTGCGACACCGCCTTGTTGGCGTCGGCCACCGCGGCGTCGAGCTCCTTGACGAGGTCCTCGTCGTCGCGCAGCTGCTCGACCGGGGTGTCCTCGGGCTTGCCGCGGGCGGCCAGCCACCCGGGCAGGGCCTCCTCGTCGAGGGTGATCAGCGCGGCGATGAACGGCCGCTGGTCGCCGACGACGATGCACTGGCTGACCAGGGCGTGCGCCCGCAGGCGGTCCTCGAGGACGGCGGGGGCGACGTTCTTGCCGCCCGCGGTCACCAGGATCTCCTTCTTGCGGCCGGTGATCTTGAGGAAGCCGTCGCCGTCGATCTCGCCGAGGTCGCCGGTGTGGAACCAGCCGTCGTCGTCGATGGCCTCCTTGGTGGCCTGCTCGTTGCGCCAGTAGCCGCGCATGACGATCCCGCCCTTGATCAGGATCTCGCCGTCGTCGGCGATCGCCGCGGAGACGCCGGGCAGCGGGCGGCCCACGGTGCCGATCCGGAAGGCCTCGTCGTGGTTGACCGACGCGGCGGCGGTGGTCTCGGTGAGCCCGTAGCCCTCGTAGACGGTCACGCCGACGCCCCGGTAGAAGTGGCCGAGCCGCTCGCCGAGCGGGGCGCCGCCGGAGACGGCCCCGATGCAGCGGCCGCCGAGCGCGGCGCGCAGCTTGCCGTAGACGAGCCGGTCGAACAGCGCGTGCTGGGCGCGGAGGGCGAGGCCGGGGCCGCCGGTGTCCTGCGCGCGCGACCAGTCGATGGCGACCTGGGCCGCCCGGTCGAAGATCTTGCCCTTGCCGCCGGCGTCGGCCTTCGCCTTGGCCTGGTTGAAGACCTTCTCGAACACCCGGGGGACGGCCAGGACGAACGTCGGCTTGAACGCGCCGAGGTCCTCCACGAGGTTCTTCACGTCGGGGGTGTGCCCGACGACGGTGCGCGTCTTGACCGCGCCCACCTGCAGCACCCGCGCCAGGACGTGCGCCAGCGGGATGAACAGCAGCAGCGAGCCCTCGACGTTGAGGAACCGGCCCAGCAGCGTCATGCCGTTGTTGATCTCGAACAGGAAGTTGCCGTGCGTCAGCTCGCAGCCCTTGGGCCGGCCGGTGGTGCCGCTGGTGTAGATCAGCGTGGCCACGCTGTCGGCGGTGAGCGTGGCGCGGCGGGCCTCGAGCTCGCTGTCGGGCACGTCCCCGCCGGCCGCGGTCAGCGTGCCGACGACGTCGTCCTCCATGACCCACACCGGGCCGAGCTCGGGCGCCTGGTCGCGCACCGACTCCATGGTCTCGGCGTGCTCGGCGCGCTCGACGATCGCCGCCTTCGCGCCGGAGTCGGACAGGATCCAGGCGACCTGGTCGGCGCTGGACGTCTCGTAGACCGGGACGACGACGGCGCCGGCGGCCCAGATGCCGAAGTCGCAGACGGTCCACTCGTAGCGGGTCCGCGCCTGCAGGGCCACGCGGTCGCCGGGGCCGACCCCGGCGGCGACGAGGCCCTTGGCGACGCCGGCGACCTGGTCGGCGAACTGCTTCCACGTCACGTCGCGCCACTGGCCGTCGCGGAGGACCCGGTAGCCGACGTCGTCGCCGTGCCCGGCGACGTTGGCGGCCAGCAGGTCGGGGATGGCCTCGTCGGGGCCGACCTCGGTGGTCGCGGGGACGCTGAACTCGCGCACGCCTGGTCCTCTCCTCCCGGACCGTCCGACGGGCACCGTCGCCCGCGGATCCGAGTACGGGTCACGATCAATCTAGCTGCAAAGTTCCTCGGGGTCCTACCCGTGAGTAGCAGGGCAGGCACCACCACCCCCGTGGGGGAACCGCCGAACGGTTAGCCTGCCCTCCATGGCCGACCAGTCCACCCAGTCGATCGTCGTCGACGCGCCCGCGGCCGACGTCATGGCGGTGATCGCCGACTTCCCCGCCTACCCCCAGTGGGTCGCCGCCGCGAAGAAGGTGGAGGTCGTCGAGACCGGCCCCGACGGGCGCGCGAAGCGCGTGCACTTCGTGCTCGACGCCGGCGCGGTCAAGGACGACTACGTCCTCGACTACACGTGGGACGGCGACCGCCAGGTCTCCTGGACGCTGGTCAAGGGCCAGATGCAGAAGCGCCAGGACGGCTCCTACACGCTGGTGGAGAGGGACGGCGCCACCGAGGTCACGTACTCGATCACCATCGACCTCTCCATCCCGATGCTGGGCATGATCAAGCGCAAGGCCGAGAAGGTCATCCTCGACACGGCGCTCAAGGAGCTCAAGAAGCGCGTGGAGAGCTGAGCAGCGGGTCGATGCGCACGCTGCTGTTCACCGGGCCGGGCGGCGCCGGGACGTCGACGCTGGCCGCGGCCGCCGCCGTGCGCGCCGCCCGCGGGGGCGCCCGCGCGCTGCTGGTGACGCGCCAGGCGCCGCCGGTCGCCGGGCTCGACGCCGTCGCCGGGCTCGAGGTGTCCGTCGTCGACGCGCAGGCCGCCGCCGAGCAGGTCTGGCGGGCGCACGCGGGCACCCTGGCCGCGCTGGTGCCGCAGGTGGACCTGCCGCCGGCCAGTTCGGTCGTCCCTCCGCCCGGCGCCGCGGACCTGGCCCTCCTCGCCGCGCTGGACCGCGCCGACGCCGACGTCGTCGTCCTCGACGCCGGGCCGCTGGAGGCGGGGACGGCCCTGGCCGCGCTGCCCGCCACGCTGCGCTGGTGGCTCGACGTCGCGCTGCCGCCGCGGGTCCGCGCGCTGGCGGCCATCCGGACCGCCGCCGTGCGGTCGGGCGCCGCCCGCTCCGGCCCGGTCGACGCCGCGCTCTCCGCTCTGCCGGCCGTCGAGCGGCTGCTCGCCCGCGTGCGCCCGGACGACCCGGCGGCCACCTCCGTCGTCCTCACCGCGACCGGCCGCCCGGCCGACGCCCGGGCGCTGCGCGCCGCCGCCACCACGCTGGGGCTGCTCGGGCAGCGGCCGGCCGCCGTGGTGGCCCGGGTGCTGCCGGCCGGTGCCGGGCCGTGGTGGGAGCGGCGGCTGGCCGAGCAGGCGGCGGTGCTCGAGGAGCTCGCCGCGATCGCCCCGCTGCGCCGGGTCGAGGAGTCGGCCGCGACGCCGGCCGACGTCGACGCGCTGGCGCCGCTGCGCGACGTCCTGGACCTGCCCGACCCGGCGCCGCTGCCGGCGCCGACCCCGGAGCGCCTCGACGGCACGTGGCGGCTGGTGCTCCCGCTGCCCTTCGCCGAGCGCGACCGGGTCGAGCTGACCCGCTGGGCCGACGACCTGGTCGTCACCGCGGCCGGCGTGCGCCGCTCGGTCCGCCTCGACGCGCTGCTGCGCCGCTGCGAGGTGACCGGCGGGCGGTTGGCCGACGCCGGCACGGCGCGGGCGCGGCTCGAGGTCGCCTTCGCCCCGGATCCCCGGCTGTGGCCGGCGGACCTCCTGCCCACCGACGCTCGGGAGAGTGCCCCATGACCACCGGAGCCGACTGGGCCGAGCAGGCCCGCCGCCTGCTGGACGCCGTGAAGGCGGCGGCGTCGGCCGACGCCGCGGAGCCGGCCGGCGAGTGCCGGTGGTGCCCCCACTGCCAGGCCCTGGCCGTGCTGCGCGGTGACCGCCCCGAGGTCACCGCCGTGCTCGACGACGTGCTGGCCACGGCCTCGTCGGCGCTGCGCTCGTTCGCCGGTGAGACGCCCGCGCAGGAGCCGACCGGGCACGCCGACGAGCCCGCGCACAGCGATGCCGCGCCGGTGGTCCAGCGGATCGAGATCGCGTGACCGCACCTGCCGCGCAGCTGCCCGCGGTCGGCATCGACATCGGCGGCACCAAGGTCGCCGGCGGCCTGGTCGCGCCGGACGGGCGGGTCCTCGACACCGCCCGGCGCGCGACCCCCGGCGCGTCGGTCACCGAGACCGAGGACGCGATCGCCGGGGTGGTGGCCGAGCTGCTCGCGCGGGCCGACGGTCCGGTCGTCGGGGTCGGCGTCGGCGCCGCCGGGTGGTTCGACCGCACCGGCGACACCGTGCTGTTCAGCCCGCACCTGGCCTGGCGGCACTCCACGCTGCGCAAGGACCTCGCCGCCCGGCTGCAGCTGCCGCTGTGGGTGGGCAACGACGCCGACGCGGCCGCCTGGGCGGAGTACCGGTACGGCGCCGCCCGGGGCGCCGACCTGGCGCTGATGATCACGCTCGGCACGGGCATCGGCGGCGGCATCGTGGTGGACGGCCGGCTGCAGCGCGGCGCCCACGGCGTGGCGGGGGAGTGGGGGCACATGCGCGTCGTCCCCGACGGGCGGCTGTGCGCGTGCGGCAACCGCGGCTGCTGGGAGCAGTACGCCAGCGGCACCGCCCTCGGCCAGACCGCCCGCGAGGTGGCGACGTCGTCCCCGGCCGCCGCGGGCGTGCTGCTGGAGCGGGTCGACGGGGAGGCGGGCCGGCTGACCGGCGAGGACGTCGCGGCCGCGGCCGCCGACGGGGACGCGCTCGCGCTGGAGCTGGTGACCGACGTGGGCAGCTGGCTCGGGCAGGGGATCGCCGACCTCGCCGCCGTCCTGGACCCGGAGGTCGTGGTGATCGGCGGGGGCGTGAGCAAGCTCGGCGAGCTGGTCCTCGGCCCGGCCCGCGACCGGCTGGAGCGGGCGCTGCCCGGCCGCGGGTTCCGCCCCGGGCCCCGGGTGGTCGCCGCGGAGCTGGGCCCGCAGGCCGGTCTGGTGGGCGCCGCCGACCTGGTGCGCTCCGCCGAGGCGTGAGCGGAGTGCCACGGGCGCGGATCCCGCGCCGTGCCACTCCGCCTCAGCAGAGCTCGCGCGCCAGCTGCTCGAGGAACAGGCCGATGTCGGTGACGATGCCCATCGCCTGGGCGCTGCCGCGGTCGGCCAGCTTGGTGACCGTGGCCGGGTTGATGTCGACGCAGACCAGCGGCACCGACGCCGGCAGCAGGTTCCCGGTCGCGATCGAGTGCAGCATCGTGGCGACCATGATGCAGAAGCCGACGTCGTGCAGCTCGGCGCGCATCGCCCGCTGCCCCTCGACGACGTCGGTGTGGACGTCCGGCAGCGGCCCGTCGTCGCGCACCGAGCCGACCAGCACGAACGGCCTGCCCGCCCGCACCATGGCGTGCATGACCCCGCCGGTGAGGACCCCGGCCTCGACGGCGGCCCGGATGGAGCCGGCCCGGCGGATGGTGTTGATCGCCCGGATGTGGTGCTCGTGCCCGTGCGGCACGCCGGAGCCCTTGGCCAGGTCGACGCCGAGCGAGGTGCCGAACAGCGAGGCCTCGATGTCGTGCGTGGCCAGCGCGTTGCCGGCGAACAGGACGTCGACGTAGCCCGCCTCGACCAGCCGCACCATCGCCGGGGAGGCGCCGGTGTGCACGACGGCGGGCCCGCCGACCCACAGCACCCGCTTGCCGGCGGCCTTGACCTCCCGCATCCGGTCGGCGATCTGGCGGACCAGCAGCGCCTGCGGCTTCTCGCTGGAGACCGCCGAGGACATGAACCCGAAGTCCTCCTCCTCGCCCCGCACCACCGCCGGCGGCATCTCGACGCGCACGCCGTTGGCGCCGCACACCACCTGCTCGCCGGCCCGCACGTCGCTCACCGGGACGGTCCGGACGACGACCCGCCCGCCCTCCTCGCCGACGACGAGGCCGCAGTCCATCTCGGCGCGGTCGACGGGGATCCACTCGCGGTCCAGGCGCACGAAGGTGTCGAGGTTGGTCGTGGAGTAGAAGTCCTCGGGGAAGACGCCGTCGGCCGGCGCCGGGCGCAGCGTCGCCGTCCCCGGGTCGACGGCGTTGGCGCCGTGGGTCTGCAGCCGCATGAGGATGCGGTCGAGCAGGTCGGCGTCGGCGGTGCGCACCGAGACCAGCGCGCGCGACTCGTCCTCGTGCTCGCGGCCGAGGTCCAGGCTCTCGATGCGGTAGTCGCCGCCGTACTCGAGGACGTCGTCGAGCACCCGGGCCAGGATGCCGGTGTCCATCAGGTGGCCGGTGAGGGCCACCGTCGCCGAGTGCGCCGCGGTGCTGCTCATCGCCCGTGCGCGAGGACGGCCCCCGGGCGGGAGCCCGCCTCAGACGACCGCACCGTCGTCCCCGTCGTCGTCCGTGCGGTCGCGCATCCGCGACACCGCGACGTAGACGCCGCCGGCCACGGCGGCGACCCCGAGGAACAGGCCGAGGTCCTGGGACAGGCCGATCACGCCCGGCGCCCACACCAGCAGCACGCCCACCGCGACGAGGAGGACCGCGTACAGCGACGCCGGCGAGGGCAGGCCCACCGGGGGCGGCGGCGGGGGCTCGAAGTGCTCGTCGGGCCGGTCGAGCACGTCGGGCTCGGCCGGTGGCGGCGGAGCGGGCGGGAGGGCGTCGTCCGGGGCCTCGGCCACCGGCGCCGGGCCGTTCTCGGCCTCGTACGCGGCCACGATGCGGGCCCACTCGGCGTCCTCGTCGAGGTCGCGGCGCAGCCGCGCGCGCTCGGGCACCGGCCCCCGGGCGTGCTCGTCGGCGTGCTGGTCGACCAGGGTGCCGGCCTCGGCGCGGCGGGCCCGGTCCACCCACAGCCGGTCGGTCGGCGGGCTGGGCAGGAAGACCGTGCGGGTGTACGGGCCGACGTCGGCGGCCGGCTCCAGGTAGGCGGCGATGCCGGCGTCGTGGAGGACGTCGAGCAGGTGGTCGCCCACCCGGGGGTCGACGTCGCGCAGCGGGCTGAACAGGGCGGCGTCCAGCCCGTTGTCCCGGCGGCCCCGGCCGCGCCGCGGCTCGCTCATGCCGGCTCCGCCGCGGCGGTGCGCTCCCGGATCCACGCCACCGACCGCTCGAAGATCAGCGGGGCGTCGTTGTCGAGGGTGGCGACGTGGTAGCTGTCCTCCAGCACGACCTCGGTCGCGTCGGCGCTGGAGATGCCGGCCAGCAGCGCCGCGGTGGACGCGGGCTCCACGACGTGGTCCTCCCGGCTGCGGAACACCAGCACCGGCGCGGTGACCCTCGCCAGGTCGGCGCGGGTGGCGGTCCACAACCGGCGCAGCCCGAGGACGGCGCGGGTGGGCAGCTTGGGGTAGGCCAGCTCGACGACGCCGGGCTTCTTGATGTCGCTGCCGATGGGCGCCCAGCTCGGGGTGAGCTTCGCGATCAGCGGCAGCAGCCTGGCGTCCATCCGCAGGGTCATCAGCGACGGGTTGACCAGCACCAGGGCCGCGACGTCGTCCGGGCGCACCTCGGCCAGCCGGATCGACAGCGTCCCGCCCATGGACAGCCCGGCCACCACGACGCGGTCGACGTCGCGCGCCAGCTCGTCGAAGGCCGCCTCGACCGCCCGCGTCCAGTCGTGCTCGGTGGTCAGGTTGCAGTCCTGCCAGCGGGTGCCGTGCCCGGGCAGCAGCGGGCACCGGACGGCGAACCCGGCGGCCGCCAGGTGCTCGCCCCACGGGCGCATGCTCATCGGCGTGCCGGTGAAGCCGTGCACGAGCAGCACCCCGGTGCGCCCCTCGGGGCCGTCCCCGCCCGGGAAGGCGAACGGCTCGGCACCGGGCAGCACCCCGGCGGGGACGTGCGGTGCGGGCACGGGTCTCCTCCTCGAGGTCCGGCGGCGGGGCCGACCGGCGTGGCGCGGGCTCGCGGAACGGGTCCGTTTGTCGTCGGGCCGCCGGGATCCCTAGTCTGGCAGTTCCAAGAGGAGGCGTGTTGTTCTACTGGTTCCTCAAGTTCGTCGCGGTCGGGCCGCTCGCCAAGCTGGTCTTCCGTCCGCGGGCGGAGGGCACGGAGAACGTGCCCTCCGCCGGCTCGGCGATCCTGGCGAGCAACCACCTGTCCGCCGCGGACTGGGTGTTCATGCCGCTGTCCCTCAAGCGGCGGGTGACGTTCCTGGCCAAGCAGGAGTACTTCACCGGCACCGGCCTCAAGGGCTGGGCCCAGCGCGTCTTCTTCGCCGGCAGCGGGCAGGTGCCCATCGACCGCACCAACGCCAGCGCCGCCGAGGACGCCATCCGCACCGGCCTGCGGATCCTCCGCGAGGGCAAGCTCCTCGGCATCTACCCGGAGGGCACCCGCTCGCCCGACGGCCGCCTCTACCGGGGCAAGACCGGCGTCGCCCGCATGGCGCTGGAGACCGGCGCCCCCGTCGTCCCCGTCGCGATGATCTACCGCCCCCGGCGGATGCCGTTCGGCAGGAAGCTCGTGCGGGTGAGCGTGAAGTTCGGCAAGCCCTTGGACTTCAGCCGCTACGAGGGCATGTCGGGCGACCGCTTCGTCGAGCGGTCGATCACCGACGAGATCATGTACGAGATCATGACGCTGTCCGGGCAGGAGTACGTCGACGTCTACGGGGCCACCGTGAAGAAGTCGATGGACGCCACCGGGGCCAGCGCCGCGGAGGTGCTGCGCCGGCTGCAGCCGCCGTCGGACGAGTCCGCCGACCGGCTGGACACGCTCGCCGGCTAGCGACCCCCGCCGCGAGCGCGTGGGCGGTGGGGGGCGGGGGGGTCCTCCGTCAGCCGGTCGAGCACGTCGCGGAGCAGGGCCAGCAGCTCCTCCCGGGGCATCGTCGGCTCGCGGGCCCACTGGCCGACGAGGTCCTCGGTGAACGCGAACCAGGCGCGGACCAGCTGGCGGCGGCGGGCGTCGTCGGGCAGGTCGAGCGCGGTCAGCGCGACGTCGACCAGCCGCTCGCGGGTCTCCTCGTAGATCTCGGCCACCCACGGGTCGCCGCCGGCGGCGCCGCGGACGACCGCCAGGTGGGCCTCCCGGTAGGTCTCCACCCAGCCGACGTAGCGGTCCAGCATCCCCGGCACGTGCGCGGCCGCCGGCGTCCCCGTGCCGGGGAGCAGGTGCTCCTCGAGCAGCCGCGCCGCGGCGCGGGTGACCGCGGCGTAGTAGTCCTTCTTGGTCGGGAAGTAGTGGAACAGCAGGCTGCGGCTGATCCCGGCGCGGCGGGCCACCTCGTCGATGGTCAGCTCCTGCACCGGCGTGGTCGGCAGCAGCTCCAGCCCGATCGCGACCAGCTGCGCCCGCCGGTCACCGGCCGAGCGGCGCCCCGTCGTCATCTCACGCCGCCGCCGGCGCCCGCACCGCGGCGGCCAGCAGCCGCTCGATCGCGTCGGCCACCAGCCGCGGCCGCTCCTGGGGGAGCATGTGCCCGGTCCGCGGGACGACGTGCAGCCGCGCGTCGGGCAGCGCCTCGGCGAGCTGCTCGCTGTGCCGCGGCGGCGTGAGCCTGTCGGTGTCGCCGACCAGGACCTCCACCGGCACCCGGGCCAGCGCGGCCAGCTCGGTGCGCTTGTCGTGGTCGCCCAGCGCGGGCAGGAACGCGGTGAAGGCCCGCACCGTCGAGGCGTGCATGATCTCGGCGCCGGCCAGCACCATCGCGTCGGTGGCGTCGGCGCCGTAGAGCAGGTCGCGGACGATCCTCTGGTGCCGCGGGTGCGCCGGCGGCACGGCCTGCCGCAGCCGCTCGACCACCCGGGCGGCGGCCAGCGCGGCCGCCAGCGCGCCCGGGGTGAGCCGCTGCCGGATCCGCCCGCGGCGGGTCCGCGGCTCGGGGGCGAGGTCGCCGGCGGAGGTCGAGACCAGCGCCGCGCCGCGCACCCGGTCGCCGAACAGCTCCGGCCGGGCGGCGGCCAGGCACATGATCGTCATGCCGCCCATCGAGTGCCCGCCGAGCACCACCGGCCCGGACGGCGCCAGCTGGTCGAGCACCGCGGCCAGGTCGCCGCCCAGCTGGTCGAGGGAGACCTCCGCGGTCGGGTCGTCGGGCGAGCCCCAGGTCGAGCGGCCGTGCCCGCGCTGGTCGTAGCGGACCAGCCGGAGCTCGCCGGCCGCCGCCCGCGGGGCGAGCAGGTCGGCGACGTCGTCCCAGGCCGCCTGCGCCAGCGTCCAGCCGTGGGCGAGGACGAGGGTGACCGGGGCGTCGTCGGGACCGTCGACGGTGGCGTGCAGCGCGGCGCCGTCCGGCGTCGGCACGGCGGCGGTGCGGCGCAGGAGGGTCACGCCGCCACCCCCACCGGGCGGTCGACGGCAGGCGTGCCCACGTAGTTCTCGCGGTCGAAGGCCGACAGCATCCGGCGGAAGCGGAACGTGAAGTCGGGCCAGAGCGCCGAGTTGCGGCCGTGCTCGTCCAGGTACCAGCTGGCGCACCCGCCGGCCAGCCACACGGTGCCCTCCGACCTTCCCGCGACGAGGTCGCGGTAGGCCGCCATGGCCCGCGGCGTCGTCTCGAGCACCTCGAGGCCCTCGGCGTCCATGGTGCGCAGCGCGGCGTCGACGTAGGCGACCTGCGACTCGATCATGTAGACCACCGACGTGTGCCCGACCCCGACGTTGGGGCCGACCAGCAGGAACAGGTTCGGGAAGCCGGCCACAGTGGTGCTGCGGTTGGTGGTGATGCCGTCGTCCCAGACCTGCGCGAGGGTGCGGCCGTCGCGGCCGCGGATCCGCTCGGCGATCGGCAGGTCGGTGACGTGGAAGCCGGTGGCGAGCACGAGGACGTCGGTGGGCCGCTCGACGCCGTCCCGGGTGACCACCGAGCGCGGCCGCACCTCGGCGATGCCGGCGGTGACCAGCTCGGCATTCGGCGCGGCCACGGCCGGGTAGTAGTCGTTGCTGATCAGGATCCGCTTGCAGCCGATCGCGTAGTCCGGCGTCAGGGCCTCGCGCAGCTTCGGGTCGCGCACCTGCCGGGCCAGGTGCGCCCGGGCCAGCCGCTCGACCGGCTTGAGGAACCGGCGCCGCTTGGCCATGCCGACCACGAGCAGCTCGCGGACGGCGTAGAGGACCCCGCGCACCGCCTTCTGGAACGGCGGCACGCGCCGGTAGAGCCACCGGGCGCTGCGCCGCACCGGGCGGTCGCTGCGCGGTACGACCCACGGCGCGGTGCGCTGGTAGACGGCGATGCTGCCGACGACGGGCTGGATCGCCGGCACGATCTGCACGGCGCTCGCGCCGGTGCCGATCACGCCGACCGCCCGGCCCTCGAGGTCGACGTCGTCGTCCCAGCGGGCGGAGTGCATGACGTCGCCCTCGAAGCCGTCGAGGCCGGGGATGTCGGGGTAGGTGGGGTCGGCGAGCGCGCCGGCCGCCGAGATGAGCACCCGCGCGCGGAACTCGCCGGCGGTCGTGCTGATCCGCCAGCGGCGCTCGTCGTCGTCCCACCGGGCGGCGGTGACGTCGGCGCCGAAGACCACCTGCTCGCGCACGCCGTACCGCGCGGCCACGTCCTGCAGGTAGGCCTGGATCTCGGGCTGCGCGGAGTAGGAGCGCGGCCAGTCGGGGTTCGGCGCGAAGGAGAACGAGTAGAGGTTCGACTGCACGTCGCAGGCGGCGCCGGGGTAGCGGTTGTCGCGCCACGTGCCGCCGACGTCGTCGGCCCGCTCGAGGACGACGACGTCGGTCTCGCCGCGCTGCCGGAGCTGGATCGCCATGCCGAGGCCGGCGAACCCGGACCCGATGATCGCGATCCCCACCTCGCGCGCGCCGCCGTGGGCGTGGGTGGCCCGGTTCTCCGGGGTCTTCTCCAGTGGCGAGGTCACGACAGGGGCTCCTTCGCGGGCGTCCTCGGCTTGCTGAGCACTGCTCGACAAGCTACAACCTCTGTTGAGCAGTGCTCAACACGAAGCAGAGGAGCCTCCGGTGGCCCGTCGTCCCCGCACCCCCCTCGCCGGCCGGTCGGTGCTGATCACCGGCGCCGCCCGCGGCATCGGCGCCGCGCTGGCCCGTGAGGCGGCCGCCCGCGGCGCCCGGGTCGCGCTGGTGGGCCTGGAGCCCGAACTGCTGGCGCAGGTCGCCGACGAGCTGGGGCCCGAGCACCTGTGGGTGGAGTGCGACGTCACCGACGCCGAGGCGCTGGCCGCCGCGGTGCGCCGGACCGTCGACACCTTCGGCGGGCTGGACGTGGTGGTGGCCAACGCCGGCATCGCGCCGCTGACCACGGTGGCGACGTCGTCGGCGCGGGCGCTGTCGCGGACGGTCGAGGTCAACCTGATCGGCGCGGTGCTCACCGCGCACGCGGCCCTGCCGGCGGTCGCGGAGCGGCGCGGGCACGTGCTGCTGGTCAGCTCGGCCGCGGCGTTCACCGTGCTGCCGGGGATGAGCGCCTACTGCGCGGCCAAGGCGGGCCTGGAGCGGTTCGGCGACGCGCTGCGGCTGGAGGTGGCGCACCGCGGCGTCACCGTGGCCAGCGCGCACCCGACGTGGATCGACACCGACCTGGTGCGCGACACCGAGGAGGCGCTGCCCACCTTCGCGGCCACCCGCCGGCGGCTGCCGGGCCCGCTGGGCGCCTTCACGTCGGTGGAGGCCTGCGCCGAGGCGCTGGTGGAGAACCTGGAGACGCGGGGCCGGAGGGTGTTCGTGCCGCGCTCGGTCGGTGTCGTCTCGGCGCTGCGCCAGGTGGTCACCGGCGCGGTCGCGGAGCGGCTCGCGCTCAGGATCTCCGCCGGTCGGGTGCCCCAGCTGGAGCGGGACATCGCCGCGCTGCAGGGCCGCGAGTTCGGCCGGAACTCGGTGGGCGACCGCGGCGCCGCCTGACCCCGGGCTCGACCGGGCGTGATCATCGGCAGGTGGTCGGCCGACACGCCGGTGCGGGCAGCCACCCGCCGATGATCACGGCACGCTGCCCCGGGTCCAGCCGCCGGCGCGGCGGACGGCGTCGCGCCAGCGGTCGTAGCGGCCGTCGTCGCGGCGGCCGGGGGTGGGCTCCCAGCGGGCGTCGAGGGTCCAGGTGGCGGC
This sequence comes from Geodermatophilus sp. SYSU D00815, assembly GCF_054050035.1. Taxonomy (NCBI): domain Bacteria; kingdom Bacillati; phylum Actinomycetota; class Actinomycetes; order Geodermatophilales; family Geodermatophilaceae; genus Geodermatophilus; species Geodermatophilus sp. SYSU D00815. The sequence continues at coordinate 57,052 of NZ_JBJGYO010000011.1, forward strand.
CAGCTCGTCGGTCGAGCCCCACACGCCGGTGCCCAGCCCGGCCAGGAACGCCGCGCCCAGCGCCGTCGTCTCGGCCACCACCGGTCGGCGCACCGGCACGCCCAGCTGGTCGGCCTGCAGCTGCAGGAGCAGGCCGTTGGCGCTCGCGCCGCCGTCGGCGGAGAGCTCCGGCACCGACAGCCCGGCCTCCGAGACCATCACGTCGACGACGTCGCGCACCTGGAAGGCGATCGCCTCCAGCGTCGCCCGCACCAGGTGCGCCCGCGTCGTGCCGCGGGTGATGCCGAGGACGGCGCCGCGGGCGTGCGGGTCCCAGTGCGGGGCGCCCAGGCCGGTCAGCGCGGGCACGAAGACGACGTCGCCGGAGTCGGGCACCGTGCGCGCCAGCCCCTCGGTCTCGGCGGCGGAGTCGATGAGGCCGAGGCCGTCGCGCAGCCACTGCACGGCCGCGCCGGTGACGAAGATCGACCCCTCCAGCGCGTACACCAGGCCGTCGCCCAGGTCCCACGCCACGGTGGTGAGCAGCCCGGCGTCCGACCGGACCGGCGTCGGCCCGGTGTTGGTGAGCACGAACGAGCCGGTGCCGTACGTGCACTTGGTGTCGCCGGGGGAGAAGCAGGCCTGGCCGAACAGCGCGGCCTGCTGGTCGCCGGCGATCCCGGCGATCGGCAGCTCCAGGCCGAGGAAGGAGTCCGGGTCAGTGGTGCCGACGACGCCGGAGTTGGGCACCAGCTCGGGCAGCGCGTCGCGGGGGACGCCGAACAGCTCGCACAGCTCGTCGGACCAGCCGCCCCCTTCCAGGTCGTAGAGCAGCGTGCGGCTGGCGTTGCCGGGGTCGGTGACGTGCCGGGCGCCGCCGGTCAGCCGGGCGATGACGTAGGAGTCGACGGTGCCCAGGGCCAGCGCGCCGTCGCGGACGCCGGACCACAGCGACGGCTCCTCGTCGGCCAGCCAGCGGAACTTCGTGCCGGTGAAGTAGGGGTCCAGGCGCAGGCCGGTCAGCGCGGCGACCCGCTCCTCGTGGCCAGCCTCGCGCAGCGCGTCGCAGACGGCGCTGGTGCGGCGGTCCTGCCAGACGATCGCCGGGCGCGGCGCGCGCAGCGTGCGGCGGTCCCAGACCACGGCGGTCTCCCGCTGGTCGGTGATGCCCAGGCAGGTCGGCCGCGCGTCGGTGCGCGCCAGCGCCTCGCGGCAGGCGGCGACGGTCGCCGTCCAGATGTCGTCGGGCTCGTGCTCCACCCAGCCCGGGCGGGGGAACAGCTGGGCGAACTCGCGGTAGCCGCGGGCGAGGACGCCGCCGTCCTCGCCCACGACCAGCGCGGTCACCCCGGTCGTGCCTGCGTCGACGGCCAGGACGGGCATGGGCGGCAACCTAGCGCCTTGCCTACGGTGAGGCGGTGCGGCGGTACTTCTACGACACCGAGTTCATCGAGGACGGGACGACGATCGACCTCGTCTCGATCGGCGTCGTCGACGAGGACGGCCGCGAGTTCTACGCCGTCAGCACCGAGTTCGACGACCGCAAGGCGATCCCGTGGGTGCGCCGCAACGTGCTCGACAAGCTGCCCTCGCCGGCCGACCCGGCCTGGCGCAGCCGCGAGCGCATCCGCGAGGACCTGCTCGCCTTCCTCACCGGGCCGGGGGAGGGCGTGGAGCTGTGGGCCTGGTTCGCCGCCTACGACCACGTCGCGCTCGCCCAGCTGTGGGGGCCGATGACGGCGCTGCCCCGGGCGATCCCGCGGTTCACCCGCGAGCTGCGGCAGCGGTGGGACGACGTCGGGCAGCCGCCGCTGCCGCCCAAGCCGGGCGGCGCGCACGACGCGCTGGTCGACGCCCGCTACAACCTCGCCCGCTGGCGGGTCATGGAGGCGGCCCGGTGAGCATCCGGACCGGCGGGGTGGCCGACCTGCCCGCCGTCCTCGGCCTGCTCGACGGCGCCGTCGCCCGGCTGGCGGCGCAGGGGCGGACCGGGCAGTGGGGCGACCGGCCGTGGTCGGAGTCGCCGCAGCGGGTCGAGCGGATCCGGTCGATGATCGAGGCCGGCGAGCTGCTGCTGCTCGACCGCGACGGCGCCGCGGTGGCGGCGCTGGTGCACGGCCCGGTGGCGCACGACTACGTGCCGCCGGCCGAGGAGGCGGAGGACTACGTCCTGCTCCTGGTCGGCCACCCCGCCGCGCGCGGCGCCGGGCGGCGGCTGCTGGACGAGTCGTGGGCCCGCGCCCGGGCCCGCGGGATCGGCCGGCAGCGGGTGGACTGCTACGGCGGGGACGACGGCAAGCTGGTGCGGTTCTACGAGTCCGCCGGCTTCACCCGCACCGAGCGCTTCGAGGTGCGGGGCTGGCCGGGGCAGCTGCTCGAGAGGGTGGCGTGAAAGAGGACCCCTCTGCCCCCCCGCCACTCGCGGGCTCGCGGCGGGCCCCTGCAGATGGGCCACGCTGATGGCGTGGGTCTTCCCCGACGCCGACACGCGGCCGCACTGCCGCGCGGCGGTGTTCGGCCTGTTCGCCGAGCAGTACCTGCGCGCCGGCCGGGTCGACGCCGTCCGTCGTTCCGGGCTCGTCGCCGTCGCGATGTGGCGGTGGCCCGCGCCCGGGCCGGACGGCGCGGACGACGACGCGCTGCCGACCCTGCCGGGGCTGATGGTCGCCCTCATGGGGGCCGAGCGGGCCGCCGCGGTCGGCCGGGCCGTGGCGGTCGTCGGGGAGCTGCGCCCGCCGGAGCCGCACGCCCACCTGCCCCTGCTCGGCGTCCACCCCGACGCGCGGGGGCGGGGGCTCGGCGGCGAGGTGCTCGAACGGGGGCTGGCCGCGGCCCGCGACGCCGGGCTGGTCGCCTGCCCGGAGACGAGGAACCCCGCCAACGTCCCCTTCTACGAGGCGCACGGCTTCGCGGTGCGGCACGAGACGCGGCTGGCCGCCGGCGGCCCGACGGTGTGGGGGATGGCCACCACCGGGTAGTGGCGGGGTCGAGACGGCGGTCCGTGCGCGGGACCGCCGCCCGGCGCAGTGTCGCTACGGGTGCCGGTGCGGCCCCGACCTGCGGCATCATGGCGCGGACGGGCCCGGCGACCCCTTCCCGGAGGACGGCACATGCGGATCGGCATCCTCACCGGCGGCGGCGACTGCCCCGGCCTCAACGCGGTCATCCGGGCGGTGGTGCGCAAGGGCGTCACCGAGCACGGTGACGAGATCGTCGGGTTCCGCGACGGCTGGCGCGGCGTGCTGGAGGCCGACACCGTCCCCATGGACCTCGCGGCGGTGCGCGGCATCCTGCCCCGCGGCGGCACCGTGCTCGGGACGTCGCGGACCAACCCCTACGGCGTGGAGGGCGGCGCCGACCGGGCGCTGGCCAACCTGGAGCGGCTGGGCATCGAGGCGCTCGTGCCGATCGGCGGCGAGGACACCCTCGGCGTCGCCACCCGGCTGTCGGAGGCCGGCGTCCGCGTCGTCGGCGTCCCGAAGACGATCGACAACGACCTCGACGCCACCGACTACACGTTCGGCTTCGACACCGCGGTGGGCGTCGCCATGGAGGCGATCGACCGGCTGCACACCACCGGCGACAGCCACCACCGCACGCTGGTGGTCGAGGTCATGGGCCGGCACGCCGGCTGGATCGCGCTGCACGCGGGGATGGCCGGCGGGGCCAACGTGATCCTCATCCCCGAGCACCCGTTCGACGTCGACGCCGTCGTCGCGCACTGCCAGCACCGCTTCGCCTCCGGCTACTCGCCGATCGTGGTGGTGAGCGAGGGCGCCGCGCCGAAGGGCGGGGAGCTGGTGCTGTCGACCGGGCAGACCGACGCGTTCGGCCACGTCCGCCTCGGCGGCATCGGCGCGGCGCTGGCCTCGCTGATCGAGGAGCGCACCGGCCGGGAGTCCCGCGCGGTCGTGCTCGGGCACATCCAGCGCGGCGGCACGCCGTCGGCCTTCGACCGCGTGCTGGCCACCCGCTTCGGCCTGGCCGCGGTGGACGCCGTCCACGACGGGCAGTCCGGGGTGATGGTGGCGCTGCGCGGCACCGACATCGTCCGGGTCCCCCTCACCGCGGCCACCGCGCAGCTGAAGCTGGTGCCGGTCGAGCGCTACGCCGAGGCCGAGGTGTTCTTCGGCTGAACCGGGCCCCCGTACCCTGGGACGTGTGACTCTCACGGATCCAGCCGAGCTGGTCCCCGGCCTGGACCGGTGGCGTGAGCTGCCGGCCGCCCAGCAGCCGACCTGGCCCGACCGCGCCGCCCTCGACGCCGTCCTCGAGACGCTGTCGACCGTGCCGCCGATCGTGGCCCCCGCCGAGGTCGACACGCTGCGCGCGCAGCTGGCCGACGTCGCCCACGGCAAGGCGTTCCTGCTGCAGGGCGGCGACTGCGCCGAGACCTTCGACCTCAACACCGAGCCCCACCTGCAGAGCACCACGCGCACCCTGCTGCAGATGGCGATCGTGCTCACCTACGGCGCGAGCGTCCCGGTGGTCAAGGTCGGCCGGGTGGCGGGCCAGTACGCCAAGCCGCGGTCCTCCGACGTCGACGCGCTGGGCCTGCCCTCCTACCGCGGGGACATGGTCAACGCGCTGGAGCCGGTGGCCGAGAAGCGGGTGCCCGACCCGACCCGGCTGGTGCGGGCCTACGCCAACTCGGCCGCGGCGATGAACATGATCCGCGCCTACGCCCGCGGCGGCCTGGCCGACCTGCACGCGGTGCACGACTGGAACAAGGACTTCGTCGCCAGCTCCCCGGCCGGGGTGCGCTACGAGGTGATCGCCCGCGAGATCGACCGCGCGCTCGCCTTCATGAAGGCCTGCGGCATCGACCACGCCGCGATGCGCTCGGTCGACCTCTACAACAGCCACGAGGCGCTGATCCTCGACTACGAGCGGGCGCTGCTGCGGGTGCACGAGGGCCGGGCGTACGACCTCTCGGCGCACTTCGTGTGGGTGGGCGAGCGCACGCGGCAGATGGACGGCGCGCACATCGAGTTCGCCTCGCGGATCGCCAACCCGATCGGCGTCAAGATCGGCCCGACCACCACGCCGGAGCAGGCGGTGGAGCTCGTCGAGCGGCTGGACCCGGAGGGCATCCCCGGCCGGCTCACGCTGATCAGCCGGATGGGCAACGGCAGGATCCGCGACGTCCTGCCGGGCATCGTCGAGAAGGTCACCGCCAGCGGCCACCTCGTGGTCTGGCAGTGCGACCCCATGCACGGCAACACCCACGAGTCCTCCACCGGCTACAAGACCCGGCACTTCGACCGGATCGTCGACGAGGTCCTCGGCTTCTTCGACGTCCACCGGGCGCTGGGCACCTGGCCCGGCGGCATCCACGTCGAGCTCACCGGCGAGGACGTCACCGAGTGCCTCGGCGGCGCCATGGAGATCAGCGACGAGGACCTCAACAGCCGGTACGAGACCGCCTGCGACCCCCGGCTCAACACCGGGCAGTCGCTGGAGCTGGCCTTCCTGATCGCGGAGATGCTGCGTGGTTAGCCCTGTCGACCTCCGTTCCGACACCGTCACCCGCCCGACCGAGGCGATGCGCCGCGCCATGGCCGCCGCCGACGTCGGCGACGACGTCTACGGCGAGGACCCCACGGTCAACGCGCTCGAGGAGCGGGTCGCGGGGCTGATGGGCCACGAGGCGGCGCTGTTCGTGCCGACCGGGACCATGGGCAACCAGATCGGCATGCGGCTGCTGGCCGAGCCCGGCCAGGAGGTGCTCTGCGACGCCGACGCGCACGTGGTCACCTACGAGATGGGCGCCGCGGCCGCCGTGTTCGGCCTCTCGACGCGCACCGTCGTCTCGGCCGGCGGCCGGCTCGACGCGCAGGCGCTGATCGACCAGGTCCGCCCGAAGGGCGACTGGCACCTGACCCCCACCGCGGCGATCGCGGTGGAGAACACGCACAACCGCGGCGGGGGCCTGGTCCAGCCGCTCGACCAGCTGCAGGAGCTGTGGAACTGGTCGCGGGGCAGCGGGGTGGGCGTCCACCTCGACGGCGCGCGGCTGTTCAACGCCTCCGTGGCCTCCCGGGTCGACCTGGCCACCTACGGCCGGCTGGCCGACACCGCCTCGGTGTGCCTGTCCAAGGGCCTCGGCGCCCCGGTCGGCTCGGTGCTGGTCGGCTCCGCCGAGCGGATCGCCGTCGGCCGGCTGTGGCGCAAGCGCCTCGGCGGCGGCATGCGGCAGGTCGGTGTGCTCGCCGCGGCCGGGCTGCACGCCCTCGACCACCACGTCGAGCGGCTCGCCGAGGACCACGAGCACGCCCAGCTGCTGGCCAAGCGGCTCGGCGTCGACCCGGCCACGGTGGAGACGAACATGGTGGTGCTCGACGACGTCGCCGCGCCCGTGGTGGCCGAGGCGGCGAAGGCGCAGGGCGTGCTGGTCAGCCGGGTGAGCGCGCGCCGGCTGCGGCTGGTGACGCACCTCGACGTCGACCGCGCCGCCGTGGAGCACGCCGCCGACGTCCTGGCCGACCTGCTGGGGCGCTGAGCGGGCCACCCCGGGCGGGCGGCCCGCTCAGCGGGGGTCACCAGACGGTGTGCAGCAGGTCGTTGTTGGTGGTGCGGTTCGTGGGGACGGCGTTCTGCAGCACGTTCGACCGGATCGCGCGCGTCACCTCCGACGGGGTCGCGTCCCGGTCGGTCTGCAGGTAGAGCGCCGCGACGCCGGCCACGTGCGGCGTGGCCATCGAGGTCCCGCTGATCGTGCGCGTCGTGCCGCCGGTCCAGGCGCTGGTGATGTCCACGTCGGGTGCGTACAGGTCCACGCACCTGCCGTAGTTGCTGAAGGGCGCCGGGGCGTCGGTGCTGTCGCTGGCCGCCACGGTCAGCGCGCTCCCCACCCGCGCCGGCGACGACTTGCACGCGTCCTGCGGGACGCCGGCCGTGTTGCCGTTGCCGGCCGCGACGGCGTAGGTGATGCCGTCGGCGACCGACGAGCCCACGGCGTTGTCCAGCGCCGTGCTGGTGCCGCCGCCCAGGCTCATGTTCGCCACCGCGGGCGCCCCGGCCGCGTGCTGCTCCGTGACCCAGTTGATGCCGGCGATCACGTCCGACGTGCTGCCCCGGCCGTCGCAGCCGAGCACCCGGACGGGGACCAGCGTGACGTCCTTCGCGACGCCGGAGGCGGTGCCGCCGACGGTCCCCGCGACGTGGGTGCCGTGCCCATTGCAGTCGTCGCCCACGGCGTCGTCGTCGACGAAGTCCACCCCCGGGGCCGCGCGGCCGCCGAACTCCGGGTGGTCGAGGTCGATGCCGGTGTCGATGACGTAGGCGGTCACCCCGGTGCCGGTGGCGGTGTAGACGTAGGTCCCGCTGAGGGGTGAGCGCGCGACCTGGTCGATCCGGTCCAACCCCCACGTCGCTCCAGACTGGATGGTGGACGCGGTGACGACCCCGTCGACCTCGATGCCGATGACGCCGGGCAGCCGGCCGAGCCGGTCCACGGCGGTCGTGGGCAGCGTGACGGCGAAGCCGTCCAGCGCGGTGTCGTACACGTGGGTGACCCGGCCGCCCAGGCCCCGGGCGCGGTCGGCGACAGCCGCGGCGGGGCTGCCCGGCGTCAGCGTGACGACGTAGGACTGCAGCGGGGGAGCGGCGGGCGCGGCGACCGCCGGGGCGGCGGTCAGCCCGACGCCGGCGGCGGTCAGGGCCGCGGCGGCGGCCAGGGAGCGGCGGGTGCGCACGAGTGCCTCGTCTCGGTCGGCGGCACGCCGGTGGTCGGCGTGCTCGGCGCCGCAGTAGAACCCGGCACCTGCGTCACGAGAAGCAGCCACGCGGAAACTCCCTGTAGCCCCACGGGGGTACAGGGGAGGCCCGCGCACGGCGCGCGCTCAGTCGCCGGAGGGGTGCTCCACCTGCCCGGCCAGGTACAGCTGCTCGCCGAGGTGGTCCATCAGCGCCAGCTGGGTCTCCAGGTAGTCGATGTGGTGCTCCTCGTCGGCGAGGATCTCCTCGAACAGCCGCTTGCTCGTGTGGTCGCCGACCTGCTCGCAGTAGGCGATCGCCGGGCGCAGCCGGTCGATGACCTCGACCTCGATCGCCATGTCCGACTCGAACTGCTCGCGCACCGTCTGGCCGATGCGCAGGGCGAAGAGCTTCTGGTAGTTGGGCAGGCCCTCGAGGAAGAGGATGCGGTCGGTCAGCCGCTCCGCGTGCGTCATCTCCTCGATGGACTCGGCCCGGGTGTGCGCGGCGAGCTTCGTGTAGCCCCAGTTCTCCTGCATCTTCGCGTGCAGGAAGTACTGGTTGATGGCGGTCAGCTCGCTGGTCAGCTGCTCGTTGAGCATCTCGATCACGCGGGCGTCACCCTGCATGCGGTTCCCTCCTCGGTCCGGATCGGCCGAGGCTAGCGGGTCGTGCGGTGCCCGGCCGCGCGACCGCGCCCGGTCCGCTCCGCCGCTGCGCTCCCGGCGCCGTCGTCAGGCGACGGCGGGGACGTCGAGGCCGTGCGCGGGGTCGGCGGCGCGCAGCCGGTCGCAGATGCGGTCCAGGCAGCTGCCGCAGCCGGTGCCGGCGTCGCAGGCGTCGCCGACCTCCTCCTCGGTGCGCGCACCGTCGGCGATCACCTCGGCCAGCCTGGACTCGCTGACGGCGAAGCAGATGCAGACGTACACGCGGCACTCCGGTGTGCGGGGAAGCAAGGCTCGCCTAAGTTAGCCGACCCTTACCCGACCCGCCAAGCACCGCAGGTCAGGCCGGGGGTCCCACGCCGCGGGCCGGCGGATCAGGCGGCGGCGGGGTCCGCGGCCGCGCCGTCGCGCAGGGAGCGCAGCAGCGCGATGTCCCGGGCGTGGCCGGCCGACGGCGACCCGTCGAGCTCGCTGGGCGTCTCGACCACCACCGGGACCCCGGCCAGCGCGGGGTGGGCCAGCAGCTCGCGGAACGGCCCCAGGCCGTAGGCGCCGCCGCCGATCGTGCCCTCACCGATGGTGGTGTGCCGGTCCCGCTTGGAGCCGCACGCGTCGAGGGAGTCGTTGGCGTGCACCAGCCCGAGCCGGCCCCGCCCGACGGTCCGCTCCAGCGCGTCGAGCGTCGCCGTCATCCCGCCCGGCACGGCCAGGTCGTGACCGGCCGCCCACGCGTGGCAGGTGTCGAAGCAGACGCCGACCAGCGGGTGGTGCTCCAGCGCGGCCAGGTACGGGCCGAGGTCCTCGACGGTGGCCGCCAGCGACCTCCCGCCGCCCGCCGTGGGCTCGACCAGCAGCCGCGGGCCGTCGTCCGGCAGGGCCTCGAGCACCGGCAGCAGCCGCTCGTGCAGCTGGCGCAGCGCGTCCTCGTAGCGGTCCTCGCCGACCGCGGAGCCGGCGTGCACGACGACGCCCCGGCAGCCCAGCTGCGCCCCGCGCAGCAGGTTGTGCCGGATCGTGGCGATCGACTGCTCGACGGTCGCCTCGGTGGGGGAGCCGACATTGACCAGGTACGGCGTGTGGACGAACGACGGCACGCCGCGCTCGGCGCAGCCGGCGGTGAAGGCGGCGTCCTGCCGGGGGTCGCCGGCGGTCAGCTTCCAGCCGCGCGGGTTGCCGACGAAGACCTGCACGGCCCGGGCCCGGACGGCGTCGGTGTAGGCCAGCCCGCCCTTGGCCAGGCCGCCCTTGATCTGGATCTGCGCGCCGATCGGCGGCACACCCGCGGTGGTGCTCACGCGTGCTGTTCCTATCCGAAGCTCACGCCGAGCTGCACGGTCGTGCCCTCGTCGACGGTCTCGCCGGGCCGGGGGCTCTGCTGGTAGACGCGGTCGCCGGCGATGAAGGTGCTGACCTTCACCTCCAGCCCCGCGGCCTGGAGGACCTGCGTGGCCTCGGCCGCGCTCCTGCCCCGCACGTCGGGCACGGTCACCTGGGGCACGCCGGCGGAGACCTGGATCGTCACCGTGCTGCCGTAGGCCACCGGGCCGGCCGAGGGGTCGGGGGACACCGCCATGACCTGGCCGACGGCGACGTCGCGGCTGCGGCCGTCGCCGCCACGCTGCACGGTGAAGCCGAGCTGCTCGAGCGTCGCGGCCGCGGCCTCGGGGGTCGAGCCGATCACGTCGGGCACCTGGACCGGCTCGTGGCCGAGGCTGACGTAGACGGTGACCAGCTGGCCGCGGGGGAGCGGGGTGCCGGCGGGCGGCTCGAACCGGACCACCAGGCCCTCGTCCACGTCGTTGGAGTAGATCTCCTCGACGGTCACCTGCAGCGCCGGCTGCTCCTGCAGCTCGGCCACCACGGTGTCCTCGGGCTGCCCGGCCAGGGCGGGGTCGACGGTGAAGCGCTCGGGGCCCCTGCTGACGACCAGGCGGACGTCGGAGCCGCGGATCGCCTCGCCGGCGGCCGGGTCGGCGGCGATCACCACACCCTCCGGGACGTCCTCGCTCCACTGCTCCTCGCAGCAGTCGGGATCGAGGTCGGCCTCCTGGAGCAGGCCGATGGCGGTGTCCTGCGACTGGCCCACCAGGTCGGGGATGGTGGTGTAGCGGCCCGAGCCCAGCCACCAGCCGACGGCGCCGATCGTCACCGCCAGCAGCAGGACGATCGCCACCACCAGCCGCGCCCGCCGCCGGCGGACGTGGTCGGGCACGCCCGGCCGGGGCCGGACCGGGGGCCGCTGGCCGGCGACGTTCTGCGTGGGGCCGGCGCCGAGGACGCTGGTGCGCCCGCCGCCGTGCCGGGGCGTGCCCAGCACCTCGGTGCCGGGCCGGATGTCGCGGGTGCCGGGGTCGCTGGGGTGCCGCGGGCGGGTGGAGTGCGGGCGGTTGGTGGGCCGCAGCGTGCCGGGGCGGGCGGAGCTGCGCCCGGTGGGCACCGGCACCCGCTCGATGCCGAGGTCGTCGCGCAGGTCGGCCAGCTCGGCCAGGAACGCCCCGGCGTCCAGCGGGCGGGCGGCCGGGTCGCGCCGGGTGACCCGGGCGACGAGGTCGTCGACCTGCCACGGGATGCCCGGGACCTCCTCGGAGGGCACCGGCATGTCGTGGTGGACGTGCTGGTAGGCCACCGCCAGCGGGGTGTCGCCGCCGTACGGCGGGTGCCCGGTCAGCATCTCGTACAGGACGACGCCGGCGGCGTAGACGTCGCTGCGGGCGTCGGCCTTGCCGCGCTCGAGCTGCTCGGGGGAGAGGTAGGCGACCGTGCCGATGAGCACGCCGCCGGTGGCCACGCTCTGGCCGCTGCCCTCGACCGCGCGGGCGAGGCCGAAGTCGGCGACCTTCACCACGCCGTCGACGCCGATGAGCACGTTCTCGGGCTTGATGTCGCGGTGCACGATGCCCGCCCGGTGCGCGGCGGTCAGGCCGGCCAGGACCGGCTCGAGGACGGCGAAGGTCTCGGCCACCGTGAGCCGGCCGCGGGCCTGGAGCAGATCGCGCAGCGTCCGCCCGCGGACCAGCTCCATGACCAGGTAGACCATGCCGCGGTCGCTGCCCTGGTCGCTGACCGACACCACGTTGGTGTGGCTGAGCATGGCGGCGGCGCGCGCCTCGCGGATGAACCGGTCGACGAACGTGGGGTCGTGGACCAGGTGGTCGGCCATGATCTTGACCGCGACGGTGCGGTGCAGGCGCAGGTCGGTGGCGGAGTAGACCGTCGACATGCCGCCGCGCGCGACGCGCTCCTCGAGGCGGTAGCGCCCCTCGAGGACGACCCCCACCACGGGATCGGTCACGGCGGTGTCCACTCCAGCGAGTGTAGGAGCGTCGGCCGCCCGACCAGGCGAACCACGCGGTGGACGGGGTGGCCGGGACGGCTGGGGCGAACGGGCCGCGCGCTAGCCCAGGTCGGCGGAGAGCCAGTGCTCGGGCCGCAGCTCGACGACGACCTGCTCGCCGTGGTCGGCGAGGGAGAACGCGACGTAGCCCTCGACCGCCTCGGGCGGCAGGTAGCGCCGGGCCATCGCCCGCACGTCGTCCGCGCCGGCCGGGCGGGTCGCGGCGACCGGCCCCTCGACCGAGACGTACCGGACCGACGGCGCGACCCGGTGCACCAGCATGCTGAACCGGCCGGCCGCCGCGACCAGCCGCGCCTTGCGGGACCCGGCCGGGGTCACGATCCACAGCGGCCCGCCGGGCCGGTAGCCGTACCAGATGGGCACGACGAGGGGGCCGCGCCCGTCGCCCGCCGCGACCGACAGCGCGGCGACGTGCGGTTCGGCCAGGAACTGCTCGCGTTCGGCGGGGGAGAGTGCCATGCCCGCGACGCTAGGTCGCACGACCGACGATCCCGGGCGGGGCCGGGACGAGGGCGGAGCCGAAATAAGCTCGGTGCCATGGAGACGCTCACCCCGCAGGAGGTCGCCCAGGCACTCGGGGTCTCGCCCAACCGCGTCCGCCAGCTCATCCGCGACGGCAAGCTGATGGCGGTCCCCGGCAGCGGCAACAGCAGGATCCCCGCCGACTTCCTCAAGGAGGGCGCGATCCTCAAGCACCTGCCCGGCCTGCTCACCGTGCTGCGCGACGGCGGGTTCAGCGACGAGGAGGCCTTCGAGTGGCTCTTCCGGGCCGACGAGACCCTGCCCGGAACGCCGGTCGAGGCCCTGCGCGGCGACCGGCACACCGAGGTCACCCGCCGCGCCCAGGCGCTGGCTCTGTAGCGCCCCGGTGGGGCACCTGACCTACCTCGCGCTCCTGGCCGGGTGCCTGCTGGTGACCGCGCCGCTGGAGCTGTTCCTGCGCACCCGCGTCTACGCCCGCTGGCGGCGGCTGCTGGTGGCGCTCGCGCCCGGCTTCGTCGTGTTCGTGGCCTGGGTGCTGTACGCGATCGCGCAGGGGCACTGGGACTACAGCGCCGACCGCACCATCGACGTGCGGCTGCCCGGCGGGATCCCGGTGGAGGAGGTCCTGTTCTTCGTCGTCGTCCCGGTCTGCGCCGTCCTGGCGCTGGAGGCGGTGCGGCGGGTCACGAGGTGGGACGCCGGCTACGAGCCGGAGGACGCCGAGCGATGAGCTACTCCGCCCTGGCGGTGGCGGCCGTCGTCGCCGTCCTCGTCGTCGACCTGGCCGTGCTGCGCACCCGGATGGTGACCCGGAAGGTGTTCTGGGTCGCCTACGCGATCATCGTGTCCTTCCAGCTGCTGATGAACGGCGTGCTCACCGGCCTGGACGTCGTCGTCTACGACGAGGCCGCCATCTGGGGGCCGCGGATCGCCTACGCGCCGGTGGAGGACCTGCTGTTCGGCTTCGCGCTCGTCGTGCTGACCCTGGCCAGCTGGGCCGCGGTCAACCGGCGGGCGAACACCGCCAGGCGCCGCGGCCTCGACACCCGCACCCGGCGGTCGAGCACCCGGTAGCCGGCCCGCTCGATCTCGGTGAGGATGCCGCCGTAGAGGGCGGTGGCCGCGCGCACGCAGTCCCGCGACTCGCGGGCGAGCATCGGGGTGCCGGGGGCGGCGTCGTCGTAGCGGCGCCGGACGATCGCGACCATCTCGCGCATGAGCGCCTCGAACCGCGCGTCGTGGCGCTTCTCGGCCAGCTGCTCGCGGGTGACGCCGTGCGCGGCCATGAGGTCGGCGGGCAGGTAGACGCGGCCACGGTCGACGTCCTCGCCGACGTCGCGCAGGAAGTTGGTCAGCTGGAACGCCTCGCCCAGCGCGATCGCGTGCGGCGCGGCCTCCTCGCGGGTCACCCCTGGCGCGGTGCCCAGCACCGGCAGCACCATGAGCCCGATGACCGCCGCGGAGCCCCACATGTACCGGTCGAGGGCATCGAGGTCGGCGTACCCGGTGACGGTCAGGTCGCTGGTCATCGCGGCGAGGAAGTCGACCAGGTGGTCGACGTCGATGGCGTACCGGCGGTAGGTGTGCACCAGCGCCAGGCGGACCGGGTCGTCGGACCAGCCGGCCTCCACCTCGGCCAGCGTGGCGCGCGACCAGTCGGCCAGGTCGCCGGCCGGGTCGGCCCCGGGGACGTCGACCAGGTCGTCGGCGGTGCGCGCGGCGGCGTAGAGCGCGTGCACCGCCGGCCGCCGGTCGGGCGTGAGCAGCCGCGTGGCGAGGTGGTAGCTCTTGCCGTGCCGGGCGGCGATGGCGGCGCAGTGCCGGTAGGCGGCGTCCAGCTGCGCCCGGCGGTCGGCGACGGCCGTCATCCGGTGATCCGTTCCGCGGCCAGCCGGCCGCTCATCAGCACCATCGGGACGCCGACCCCCGGCTGCACCGACGAGCCGGCCAGGACGACGTTCTCCGGCCCCGACCGCGGCAGCGTCGGCGTCCGGAACGGGCCGGTCTGGCCGAAGGTGTGCGCCAGGGCGAACGGCGTGCCGGCGGCCATGCCCTGCGCGGCCCAGTCCCGCGGCGTCATCAGCTCCTCCACGTCGAGGGCGTCGGTGATCCCGGTCCAGCCGCGCGCCTCGAGCGCGGCCAGCAGCTCGTCGCGGTACCGGGGGCCGAGCACCGCCCAGTCGATGCGCGGGTTGCCGCCGCTGCGCGGGTCGAGGTTCGGCGTGGGCGCCACGACGCTGAGCACCTGACCCCCCGCGGGCGCCAGCGAGCGGTCGGTGACCGACGGCATGCTGACCAGCAGGCTCGGGTCGCTCATCAGGCGCCCCTCGACCGTGAGCTCGCGGAAGACCTGCTCCCACGCGGCGCCGAAGCTGATCGTGTGGTGCGCCTGGCCGGGCAGCTCCGCCCGCACGCCGAGGTGCAGCGCCACGCACGACGGCGAGTGGACCGGCCGGCGCGGCCCGCGCAGGCCGGGGACCAGCCGGTGCGGCGCGTCGGCGGTGACGACGACGGCGTCGGCCGGCAGCAGCTCGCCGTCGGCCAGCCGGACCCCGGTGACCCGCCGGCCGGACGCCGGCAGCTCGCGGACCGCCGCGCCGTACCGGAACGCCACCCCGGCGGCGGCGGCGGCGTCGGCCAGCGCGCGGGGGACGGCGCCGATGCCGCCCACCGGGTGCCAGACGCCGGCGCCGATGTCGAGCTGGGCGATCACGGCGTAGGCGGCGATCGCGCGGAACGGGGAGACGCCGGCGTAGAGCGCCTGGAAGCTGAAGAGCCGGCGCAGCCGGTCGTCGGCGAAGCGCCGCGCCACGTGGCTCGACAGCCGGCCGAACCCGCCCCGGCGGACCAGCGCGACCAGCTCGGGGCCGAGCAGGTCGAGGGGGGAGTCGAGGTTGCGGTCGATGAAGGTGCGCAGCTGCAGGCGGTAGAGCTCGGCCAGCTCGGCGAGGTAGCGGCGCAGCGCCGCGGCCTCGGCCGGCCCGCACAGCTCCTCGACCGACGCGGCGAACCGGTCGGGGTCGGCGTGCACGTCGAGGTGCGTGCCGTCGGCGAACTGCGCGCGGTAGGTCGTCTCCAGCGGCCGCAGCGTCAGGCGGTCGGCGAGCTTGTCACCGACGGCGGCCAGGGTGTCCTCGAGCACCTCCGGCGCGGTGAACACCGACGGCCCGGTGTCGAGGACGTAGCCGCCGCGCTCGACGACCCCGGCCCGCCCGCCCGGACCGGGACCCCGCTCGACGACGGTGACCTCGCGGCCGGCGCCGCGCAGCCGCAGGGCGGTGGCCAGCCCGGCCAGCCCGGCGCCGACGACCACGACGCGGTCGGTGCGCCCCGGGACGGTCCTCACGCGGTGCGGGAGGTGGCCGCCACGGCGAGCGCGTCCAGCGCCGCGCGGGCGTCCTCGGCGATGGGAGCCGCGGCGATGGCGGCGCGGGCCTGCGCGGTCCGCTCGGCGATGCGCTCCTCCACCCGGGCCCGGGCGCCGGTGGTCTCGATCAGGTGGCGCAGCGCGTCGAACTGGTCGGGCCCGGCGGCCGGGTTGCCCAGCGACTCGCGCAGCAGCGTCCGCCCGGTCTCGTCGGACTCCAGCTCGGCCAGCGCGATGAGCAGCGTCTGCTTGCCCTCGCGCAGGTCGTCGTCGGCGGACTTGCCCGTGACCTCGGGGTCGCCGAAGACCCCGAGGACGTCGTCGCGCAGCTGGAAGGCCTCGCCGAGGGGCAGGCCGATGGCGGTGTAGGCCTCGAACACCCGGGGGCCGGCGCCGGCGATCGCCGCCCCGAGCTGCAGCGGCCGCTGCACCGTGTAGCCCGCGCTCTTGTACCGGGCCACGGTCAGCGCGCCGTCCGGCCCGGGCAGCCCGCCGGCGGCGCGCAGCAGGTCGAGGTACTGGCCCGCGGTGACCTCGGTGCGCATGGTGTCCCAGACCCCGCGGGCGCGCGTCAGCGCGGCGGTCGTGATCCCCGAGCAGCGCAGCAGCTCGTCGGACCAGACCAGCGCCAGGTCGCCGACCAGGATCGCCGCGCCCACGCCGAAGGCGCCGGCGTCGCCGTCGAGGCGCTGGTCGCCGTGCCGGGTGGCGAAACCGAGGTGGGTGGCGGGCCGGCCGCGGCGGGTGCTCGCGCCGTCCATCACGTCGTCGTGCACCAGGGCGCTGACGTGCACGAACTCCAGCGCGGCGACCGCGCGCAGCACGGCCTCGTCGTCCTCCACCGGGCCGCCGGCCTCGGGCGCGGCGCCCCGCCAGCCCCAGTACGCGAACGCCGGTCGCAGCCGCTTGCCGCCGCGGGCCAGCGCGCAGACCTCCTCGGTGACCGCGCCCAGCGCGGGGTCCATGCCGGCGAGGGTGCGGCGCTGGCGGTCGAGGAAGTCCTCGAGCGCGCGCATCACCCGGTCGCGCAGCCGGTCGAGGTCGACGGCGGCCAGCCGGTCCGGTGCGTCGACGTCCTGGGTCCCGGCGATCACGTGATCAGTATTGCCCGATCCGGTGGGGCGCCACTCCTCCAGCACGAGCCGGTGGGTCCTGCCGTCGATGGTCACCCGGTCTCCTCCCCTTCGGCAGCGGACGCTGTGCGACCTCTTCGGCCCGCGGGGCCCCGCCGGATGCAGCCGGTCGCGGGACTTCTCACAGGGGCCGGCGCGGGCGTTCCGTACCCTCGTCAACCGTGACCACGACCGTCCGCGAGCTGCTCGCCCAGGGGCGCCCGACGTGGTCGTTCGAGTTCTTCCCGCCGAAGACGCCGGAGGCTGAGCGCCAGCTGTGGACGGCGCTGCGCGAGCTCGAGCGGCTGCAGCCGTCCTTCGTCTCGGTGACCTACGGCGCCGGCGGCACCACCCGCGAGGGCACCGTCGCCGTCACCGAGCGGATCGCGACCGAGACGACCATGACGCCGCTGGCCCACCTGACCGCGGTGAACCACAGCGTCGCCGAGCTGCGGCACGTCGTCAGCCGGCTGGCCGCCGTGGGCGTGCGCAACCTCCTGGCCCTGCGCGGCGACCCGCCGGGCGCCGACCCGCAGGCGGAGTGGGTCGCGCACCCCGAGGGCTTCACCTACGCCGCCGAGCTCGTCGAGCTGATCAGGTCGATGGGCGACTTCTCGGTGGGCGTGGCCGCGTTCCCCGAGCGGCACCCGCGCTCGCCGGACTTCGACACCGACGCCGACATGTTCGTGGCCAAGTGCCGCGCCGGCGCCGACTTCGCGATCACCCAGATGTTCTTCCGCCCGGAGGACTACCTGCGGCTGCGCGACCGGGTGGTCGCCCGGGGGTGCGACGTCCCGATCATCGCCGGGGTCATGCCGGTGACCAACGTGAAGATGATCAACCGCATCGTGCAGCTGTCGGGCCAGGCGTTCCCCGAGGACCTCGCGGAGCGCTTCGCCGCCCTCGACGGCGACCCCGCCGCCGTCCGGGCGTTCGGTGTCGACGTGGCGACCGAGCTGGTGCGGACGCTGCTGGCCGAGGGCGTGCCCGGCATCCACTTCATCACCATGAACCGCTCGACGGCGACGCGGGAGATCTACGCCAACCTGGCCGAGCTCGCCCCTACGCCGTGACGGCCAGCGCCTCCCGCGCCAGCCGCGCGGCGCGGCGCAGGCCCTCCCGCTCGGCCGCGTAGCCGCCGAGGACGCCGACGACCGGCAGGTTGGCCAGCGCCCGGTGGTGCAGCCGGCCCTTGGGCCGGACGTCGAGCGCCTCGTCGATGCGGCCGAGCAGGCGGGCCAGCCGCCACACCGTGCGCACCGGCCCGCGCCTGGCGCCGAGGGCCTCCTCGCGGTAGGTGCCGCTCGCGTGGGTCATCAGCGGGCGCACCTTCTCGGCCGGCAGGTCGCGCTCGAGCAGCACCCGCGCCAGCAGCGCGACCCGCTCGGCCGGGTCGGTCACCCCGTGCTCGCCGGCCACGCCCAGGACGACGATCGACTGGACGGCGGTGCCCACGGTGTTCTGCAGCGGCAGCAGGTCGGCGAGCTTGCCGGCGAAGCGGGGCGCGGCCGACACCACGGCGGCGACGCGGGACACCTGCTCGGCCCACCAGTCGTCGCGCTGCGCCAGGGGGAGGGCCGGCGGGCGGCCGAGCCGGCGCACCAGCGGGGTGGCCAGCCGGTCGACCCGGCGCAGCACGTCGACGATCACCGCGTCGCTGATCGGAGCCATGGGGGAGCGGTGCCCCGGGCGCCCACCGGTCACGCGTGGGCCCGCCGTGGAGATCCCCCGGGCGCGCACAGGCCGGGCACGGGCTCGTCTCGTACCGTTACCAGAGTGTTATCTCGGCGGCGCGGTGCCGCGGGCCGCTGGGCGCTCGTGCTCGCGCTGGTCGCCGTCCTGGTCGCGCTGCCCGCGGTGATCGGCGCGCTGCCGGCCGAGGACGCCGACGTCTCCGCGGCCGAGCTGCGGGCCGCCGCGCTGGCCAGCGCGGACCTCGGGTTCTCCGGCTACGCGGAGTCGGCCGGGGGGCTCGCCCTGCCCGTGAGCGAGGAGCTGCCCGCGCTGGCCGACCTGTTCAGCGACCGCACCACGATGCGCGTCTGGTGGCGCGGGCCGGCCGACCACCGCGTCGACGTCGTCCGCGCCACCGGCGAGACCGGCGTGCACCGCGACGCCGAGGGCGCGTGGACCTGGGACTACGAGGCCAACCGGGCGACGCGGTCCGGGGTCACGCCGCTGGCCCTGCCGCAAGCGCCCGACCTGCTGCCCCCGACGCTGGGCCGCCGGGTGCTGTCGGAGGCGACCGACGAGGAGCTCGCGCGCACCGGCGCCGCCCGGATCGCCGGCCGCGACGCCCTCGGCCTGCGGCTGGTGCCCGCCGAGGAGGCGGCCTCGGTGGCGCGCATCGACCTGTGGGTGGACGCCGCGACGGGGCTGCCGCTGCAGGTGCAGCTCTACGCCGAGGGGGCGGCCGACCCGGCGCTGGACACCCGCTTCCTCGACCTCGCGCTGCGCACGCCGGCGCCCGGGGTGGTCGCGTTCAGCCCTCCCGAGGGGGTGTGGTTCGGCCGCGATCCGGAGGAGGGCGTGCTCGACCTGGCCGACCAGCGGCTGCGCGCCGTGGCCCTGCCCGGCACCCTGGCCGGCCTGCCCCGCCGGGCGCTCGCCGGGGCGCCGGAGGCGGTCGGCCTGTACGGCCGCGGGGTCACCCTGCTCGCCGTCGTCCCGGTGCCGGTGCGGCTGGCCTTCGACCTCCGCCGGGTGGGCGCCACCAGCCCGACGGCGGTGCAGGACGAGCTGGGCATCCGGCTGGCGGCCGGGCCGGTGGGCATCATGCTGGTCGGCTCGCCGGGACAGCAGTCGTACGTGCTCACCGGCACGGTCACCGTCGACGCGCTCGAGGCCGCGGCGCGCGAACTCCCCGAGCTGCGGAGCCGCGGATGAGCGGCGTCATCGTCACCCGCGGGCTGGTCAAGCGGTTCGGCCGGCTGCGCGCGGTCGACGGCATCGACCTCGACGTCCGCGAGGGCGACGTCTACGGGTTCCTGGGTGCCAACGGCTCGGGCAAGACGACGACGGTCCGCATGCTGCTGGGCCTGGTGCTGCCCACCAGCGGGGAGGTCGAGCTGCTCGGCGGCCGCATGCCCCGGGCCGGGCGGCGGGTGCTGCCGCGGGTCGGCGCGCTGATCGAGGGGCCGGCCCACTACGGGCACCTGTCCGGCCGCGAGAACCTCGCGCTGCTCGACGCATCGGGCCCCGGCGGCCGGCGACGCACCCGGCGCCGGCGGATCGACGAGGTGCTCGAGCAGGTCGGCCTGGGCGGGGTGGGCCGGCGGCCGGTGAAGGCCTACTCGCTCGGCATGCGGCAGCGCCTGGGGCTGGCCGGGGCGCTGCTGCGCCGCCCGGAGCTGCTGGTGCTCGACGAGCCGACCAACGGCCTGGACCCGCAGGGGATCGCCGAGATCCGCGCGCTGCTGCTGGAGCTGCACCGCGGCGGGACGACGATCTTCCTCTCCAGCCACCTGCTGGCCGAGGTCGAGCAGATGGCCACCCGGGTGGGCGTGCTCGACCGCGGCCGGCTGGTGCTGCAGGAGCGGCTGGCCGTGCTGACCGCCCCCACCGGCGCCACCGTCGTGCAGACGCCGGCGCCCGACCGGGTGCGGGCCGCCCTCGACGGGCGGGTCACCGCGGTCGACGGGCAGCGGGTCGTGGTGAAGGGCGACGACCCGGCCGAGGTCAACGCGCTGCTCGTGCGGGCCGGGGTGCCGGTGACCGGGCTGGCGCTGCAGCGGCCCACGCTCGAGGAGGTCGTGCTCGCCGCGGCCGGCGCGAGCAGCGACCGGGTGGACGCGCCGGGGGCCCTCCGGTGATCGCGGTCGAGCTGCGCAAGCTGTTCCGCCGCCCGCGGACGTGGGCGACGATCGCCGTCCTCAACGCGCTGCCGGTCGCCGTCGCCGTGCTGCTGGCGCTCACCGACCTGGCGCCGCGGCCGGGGGAGGGGCCGCCGTTCCTGTCCGCCGTCCTCACCAACGGGCAGCTGTTCACGCTGGCCGCGCTGGCCATCGTGCTGCCGCTGTTCCTGCCGATCGCCGTCGCGGTGGTGGCCGGCGACTCGGTGGCCGGCGAGGCGCAGGCGGGCACGCTGCGCTACCTGCTGGCGCGCCCGGCCGGCCGGACCCGGCTGCTGGTGGCCAAGCTGGTCGCCGTCCTGGCGTTCGTGCTGGTCACCGTGGTGGTCGTGGCGGCGGTCGGCTACCTGCTGGGCACCACGCTGTTCGACGCCCAGCCGACGGGCGGGACGTCGGTGTCGGGCACGTCGCTGAGCTCCGAGGAGCTGACGCTGCGCACGCTGATGGCGGTCGGCTACGTCGCCGTGTCGATGCTCGGGGTGGCCGCCTTCGCGCTGCTGTTCTCCACGTTCACCGACTCGCCGCTGGGCGCCACCCTCGGCGCGCTGGCCGTCCTCGTGGCCTCGTCGCTGCTGTTCACCCTCGACGCCGCCTCGCCGATCGCGCCGTACCTGCCCACCCGGTACTGGCTGTCGTTCGTCGACTTCTTCCGCGACCCGGTCCTGTGGCGCGACATCGTCCGGGGCCTGGCGCTGCAGGGCGTCTACGTCGGCGTGCTGCTGGCCGGCGCGTGGGCCAACTTCGCCACCAAGGACGTCACCAGCTAGGCGCGGCGGTCAGCCGAGCACCCCGGCGACGACCCGGGCCGCTTCGGCGACGAGCGCGTCGTCGTGCTCGGCGTCCGGGGTGGCCCGGCTCGACATGACGGCCAGCACGATCGGGGCGCGTCCGGGCGGGGTGAGCACGGCGACGTCGTTGCGGGTGCCGTACGCGCCGTCGCCGGTCTTGTCGCCGACCTCCCAGTCCTCGGGGACGCCGGCCCGGATCAGCGCGTCACCGGTGGTGTTCCGGCGCAGCCAGTCCAGGAGCAGGGCGCGGTCCCCCTCGTCGAGGACGCCGCCGTCGAGGGCGTAGGCCCGCAGCGTGGTGGCCAGCGCGCGGGGCGTCGTGGTGTCGCGCTCGTCGCCCGGTACGGCGCTGTTGAGCTCCGGCTCGGTCCGCGAGACCTGGGTGACGTCGTCGCCCACGCGCTCGAGCGCGGCGTCGAGGCCGGCGGGGCCGCCGAGCTCGCGCAGGACCAGGTTCAGGGCGGTGTTGTCGCTGAACCGCACGGCGGCGTCGCAGAGCTCGGCCAGCGTCATGCTGCCCCCCACCCGGCCGCTCGTCACGGGCGACCAGGCCGACGACAGGTCGCTCGGCCGGATCGGCACGCCGCGCTGCAGGTCGGCGGCCGAGGTCTGCGCCAGCAGCGCGCCGGCGGCGAGCGCCTTGATCGTGCTCGCGTAGGCGAACCGCTCGTCCGCGCGGTGAGCCACGGTCCGGCCGGTGCCGGTGTCCACCGCGTAGACGCCGAGGCGGGCGTCGAACCGCTCCTCGAGCGCGGCCAGCTCGGCCGCCACGTCCGGGGAGCCCGGCGACGGGGAGGCCGCTTCGCTCGTCGCGACGGCAGCCGTGCCGGGCGCCGCCCGATCGGCGCCCGCGGCCGACGAGCAGGCCGCGGTGGCGAGGAGGACGAGGCACGCCACGCCCCGGGCGGACCTGCTCCCCGGCTCGCGCATGCGCCCCTCCCTCGTGAGCTCGGCGGTCGCGACGCTAGCGGGCCAGGGGCCCGCGCGTCCGCCACCACCGCGCACGCGGTCGCCGGCGCTAGCGTGCACGGGTGGGCATCGAGATCCAGCCGGCGACGACGGCGCGGTTCGACGACGTCGCGACGATGCTGGGCCCCAAGAACCCGGACGCCAACGTCTGCTGGTGCCTCAGCCACCGGGTCGACGCGAGGACCAACCGGGAACTCGTGGGTCCGGCGCGCCGCGAGTACGTCCGGGAGCTGACCGGCCGCCCGGTCGCCCCGGGTGTGCTCGCCTACGACGACGGCGAGGTGGTCGGCTGGGCCGCGGTCGCGCCGCGCGCGGAGCTCCCCTTCGAGCGCTCCCGGAAGATCCCGCACGTCGACGACCTGCCCGTGTGGTCCCTGTGGTGCATCCGCGTGCGCCCGGGGCACCGCGGCCGCGGGATCGCGCACGCGCTCGTGCGGGGAGCGGTGGACTACGCCGCGGCCCAGGGCGCCCCGGCCGTGGAGGGGTACCCGGCCGACAACGGCGACCGCAAGGTCGACCTCACCATGGCCTTCGTCGGCACGCGGAGCCTGTTCGAGAAGGCCGGGTTCACCAAGGTCGCCGACACCGACGCCGTCGCGGGCGGGTTCCCCCGGGTGCTCATGCGCCGCTCCCTCACCTGAGCGGCCCGCGCCGGAGCCTGCCCCGAGCGGGCTTCCGGTGCCGGAAGCCCGGCTGCGGCGCTCAGCGACGGACGAGGCGGACGTGCGTGGCGGCGTCGGTCGCGACGTGCTCGACGACGGTCAGGTCGGTGCCGACGCCGTCGCCGAGCAGCCGCTCGCCGGTCCCGAGCAGGACCGGGACGACGGCCACGTGCAGCTCGTCGACCAGGCCGGCCCGCAGGTACTCGCGGACCGTGCCGGGGCCGCCGCCGAGCCGGACGTCGCGCCCGCCGGCCGCGGCGAACGCCTGCTCCAGCGCCGACTCGATGCCGTCGGTCACGAAGGAGAAGGTCGTCCCGCCGGCCATCTCGATCGGCTCGCGCGCGTGGTGGGTGAGCACGAAGACGGGGTGGTGGTACGGGGGCTCCGGCCCCCACCAGCCCTTCCAGTCGCTGTCCCCCCAGGGGCCGCGGACCGGGCCGAACATGTTGCGGCCCATGATCGTCGCGCCGATGCCCTCGTCGCCGCGGCGCGCGATGTCGTCGTCCGGGCCGGTGGTGCCGCCCCCGGCGCCCTGCACCCGCTGGAACGTCTCGGTGCGGACGAACCAGGTGTGGAGCTGCTCGCCGCCCACGCCGAGCGGGTGGTCGAGCCCCTGGTCGGGCCCGGCGGCGTAGCCGTCGAGGGACACGGACAGGTTGTGCACGCGCAGCTTCGGCATCGGTGGCTCCCCGGGGGTGGTGGTCATCCCGGGAGACGGCGGGGGGACCTGGAACTCATCGGTGCCCGGCGCCGGCGAGCGGCGCGACCCGGTCAGCTCCCGCCGAGGCGGGTGCAGTCGTCGGCGTCGAGCGGCTCCGGGTCACCGGGCGCGAGCACCGCCTCGACCATCGCCAGCACCAGCGGGGTGCGCGGCAGGCCGCCGTGGCCCACCCGGGCGTCGGCGCAGACCGACTGCACCGTCAGGTTCAGCGCGCCGTCCAGCCGGGCGGAGTCGGGCGGCGTCACCGTCTCGTCCTGCGTGGTCCAGATGGAGACCCAGCTGGGGCCGGCGGGGGTCTCGTCGCCGGCGTTGAGCTGCGCGAGCAGGTCGCTGCCGGGGGCCAGCTGCCGGCAGCCCTCCGGGCACTGCTCGGGCGCCACCTGCCCGGCGAGGTCGGCCAGCGACGTGCCGTGGTGCGGGGAGCCGAGGGTGACCACCCGCCGCACGACGTCCGCCCCGTCGTCGGCCACCCACAGCCGGGCGACGACGCCGCCGGCCGAGTACCCGACGACGTCGACGCTGGCCGCCCCGGTGCGCTCGAGGGCCGCCGTCGCGGCGTCGGCCAGGGCGTCGGCCGAGGCGTTGAGGTCGCCGGTGCCGTTCCCGGGCAGCGCGACGACGGTGGCGTCGCGGCCCGCGGCGGTGAGCCGGGACGCCAGCTCCTGCAGCGAGCCCGTGGAGCCGCCGTACCCCGGCACCAGGAGCACCGGCCCCACCTCGTCCTGCGCCACCGGCTCCGCGGACCGGCCCGGCCCGCCGGGCACGAGCAGGACGACGGCGACGGCGACGAGACCCGCGGCGACCACGGCGAGCAGCCCGAGGACGACGCGTCGGCGGGCGGGGGAGAGGCCGGCGAGCACGCTCCCACTGTCCCCGCTCTCGCCCCGCTCGACACGGGCTGGTGGACTGCGGCCGTGCTGAGCCGCGAGGAGTACCTGGCCGCGTGGGCGCGGTGGCACGGCGGCACCGACCCCGCCGCCAGCGCGCTCGTGCGCGGCTGGCTGTCGGCCGCCTACGCGCTCGCCCGCCCGCTGGCGGGGCTGCCGCCCCTGCTGGCCACCGCGCTGGGGCTGCTGGTCGCCGCGGGCGCCGCCGGGCTCGCCGTGCCGGGCGGCGGCTGGCTGGTGCTCGCGGGCCTGCTCGTGGGGCTGTCCGGGCTGCTCGACAGCCTCGACGGCGCGCTGGCGATCGCCACCGGCCGCGCCTCGCGGCGCGGGTTCGTCCTCGACTCCGCCGTCGACCGGCTGACCGAGGCCGCCTACGCGGCCGCGCTCTGGGTCGCCGGTGCCCCCGGCTGGCTGGCCGCCGCCTTCGGGGCGCTGTGCTGGCTGCCCGACTACCTGCGCGCCCGCGCGGGCCAGGCCGGCGTGGCCGAGACCGGCGCGATCTCGGTGTTCGAGCGGCCGACGCGGGTGGCCCTCACCGGGTTCACGCTCGGCGGCGCGGGGGTGCTGGCCCTCGCCGGCGCCGGCGGCCTGGCCGACGACGTCACCACCGCCGGGGCGGTGGCCGGCGCGCTGCTCGGGGTGGTCGCGGTGGCGCAGCTCGGGGTGTCGCTGCGCCGGGCGCTGGGCGGCTGAGCCCCCTCGACGGGCGGGCGGACCGCGGCGCCACCTACCCTGAGGTGCTCGACCGCCGAGCGTTCCGTGCTGCCCGTTGCCTCGAGGAGGGCCTGCGTGCCCGTCGCCGTCACCGGTTCCATCGCCACCGACCACCTGATGACCTTCCCCGGCTCCTTCTCGGAGCAGTTCGTGGAGGGCCAGATGGAGAACGTGTCGCTGTCCTTCCTCGTCGACGACCTGGTGCAGCACCGCGGGGGCGCCGGGGCGAACATGGCCTACGGCCTGGGCCTGCTCGGCCTGGGCCCGGTGCTGGTCGGCGCCGTCGGCAACGACTTCGCCGACTACGAGGCCTGGCTCAACCGGCACGGCGTCGACACCGCCAGCGTGCACCGCTCCGAGCTCAAGCACACCGCCCGGTTCGTGTGCACCACCGACGTCAAGAACAACCAGATCGCGTCGTTCTACTCGGGCGCGATGTCGGAGGCCTCGCAGATCGAGCTGGCGCCGGTCGCCCGGCGGGTGGGGGCGCTCGACCTGGTGGTCGTCGGCCCCAACGACCCCACCGCGATGGTGCGCCACACCGAGGAGTGCCGGGAGCGCGGCTACCCGTTCGCCGCCGACCCCAGCCAGCAGCTGGCCTGGGCCGACGGGGCGATGATCCGCAGCCTGGTCGAGGGCGCCGACGTGCTGTTCACCAACGAGTACGAGCACGCGCTGCTGCTGCAGAAGACCGGCTGGACCGACGCCGAGGTGCTGGCGCGGGTCGGCACGTGGGTGACCACCCGCGCGTCGGAGGGGGTGCGGGTCGAGCAGGCCGGCGCCGAGCCGATCGAGGTCATCGCGGTGCCCGAGACCAAGCCGGTCGAGCCCACCGGCGGCGGGGACGCCCTGCGGGCCGGGTTCATCGCCGGGCGGGTGTGGGGGCTGTCGCTGGAGCGGGCCACCCAGCTCGGCTCCGCCGTCGCCACCGCGGCGGTCGAGGTCGTGGGCACGCAGGAGTACACGATCGACCGCGAGCACTTCCTGGCGCGCTTCACCGACGCCTTCGGCCGCGCCGCCGCCGACGAGGTGGCCGCCCACCTCCCCGCGTAGGGGTGCCCGGTACCGGGAGCCCCGCTCAGCCGCCGCGGAGGCGCTCGCCGATGCCCGGGTCCTCCGACCAGGCGCGGTAGGGGATCCGCGGGATCTCCAGCACCTCGCCCACCGTCGACCACTCGTTGCCGCCGAGGCGGGCCAGCGGGTCGAGGTGCTCGATCCGCGGCCGGCCGTCGCGCACGGCCGACTCCCAGGCGCTGATCAGCAGCACCCGCCCGAACACGACCCAGCAGTCGCCGAGCTTCACCGTGGAGTGCAGGGTGCACTCGATGCTCACCGGCGACCCGGCCACCCGCATCGCCGACACCCGCTCGCCGGGCTCCAGCCGGACGCCGGTGTGCTCGGCCTCGCTCTGGTCGGCCGGGAAGTCGGTCGCCGTCGCGTTGACCTGCTCGAACAGCCACCGCGGGGTCAGGTTGACCGTGAACTCGCCGGTCGCCTCGACGTTGTTCAGCGAGTCCTTCCGGCCCACCGAGGTGAACTGCACGATCGGCGGCCGCACGCACGCGACCGTGTAGAAGGAGTGCGGCGCCAGGTTGTGCACGCCGTCGGCCGAGCGGCTGCACACCCACGCGATCGGCCGCGGGACCACCACCGAGTTGAGCACCCGGTAGAACGCCCGCGACCCCATCTCGCCGGGGTCGAAGCGGGTGCGCGGCTGCGGGTCGGGCGGGGTCACCGGGCCATCGTCGTCGGCGGGGGCGGCGCCGGCACGGGCAGGGTCCGGCCGCGCCAGGTCAGCGTGCCCCGGCGGTGGCCCGCCACCGACCGCGCCACCAGGACGTCGAGCAGCAGCAGCGAGACCGGGTGGGCGAGGGCGTCGGGCCAGGGCCGCCCGCCGGTGCGCGCGGCGACGACCGCCCGGCCGGCCACGCCCGCGGCGTAGCCGGCCAGCCCCGCGCGGGAGCCGCCCAGCGCCGCGACCGCCGGCACCACGCCGACCGCGGTCAGCGCCGCCGCGGCGGCGACGCTCGCCGCCGGCGACCCGCCCACCGTGGCCCACAGGGACTTGGCGTAGCCGTCGCGCAGCTGCGGCCAGCCCTCGTACATGCGGCAGGCGGCCAGCCGCGATCCGTCGACCGGCACCCCGCGGCCACCGGCCCGCTTCACCGCCCGCAGCAGCGCGAGGTCCTCGAGCACCTCGCCGGCGACCGCCGCGTGCCCGCCGGCCGCGCGGTAGGCGCGCTCGCGCACCACCAGGAACTGCCCGTTGGCGGCGGCCAGCGACGGCCGCGGCGACCGCTCGGCCAGGCGCAGGGGCAGGGTGGTGGCCCACAGCCACGGCGACAGCGGCTGCACCAGCCGCTCGGCGGCGGTGCCGGCCAGCGGCCGCGGCCAGGGGGAGACCAGGTCGAGGCCGTGCGCGTCGAGCACCGCCACCGCGGCGGCCAGCGCGTCGGGCCACAGCCGCACGTCGGCGTCGAGGAACACCAGGACGCCGTCGTCGTCCCCGGCCTCGGCCGCCCCGACGGCGCAGGCGTGCGGCTTGCCCAGCCACCCGGGCGGCGGCTCGCCGGCCCGGACCAGCTGCACGCGCGGGTCGGCGACCGCGCGGACGACGTCGACGGTGCGGTCGGTCGAGCCGTCGTCGACCACCACCACCCGCAGGTCGGGCACCCCGCGCTGGTCGAGCAGGCCGGCCAGGCAGGCGGCGACCTGCCGCTCCTCGTCGCGCACCGGCAGCACGACGGTCACCGGCCGCCGGACCGGTGGCGGCGCGGCGGGCGGGCGGCGGAGCAGGGCGGTGTTGACGGCGGCGTGCAGCGCCCCGGCCACCGACGCCCCCGCCAGCAGCCGCACCAGCGGCCCGCTCACGCCCGCCTCCACCGCAGCCCGAGCGCGACGAGCACCGGGAGGGCGAGCGCCGCGCCCCACGCCGCCGAACCGGGCAGGCCGAGCCAGCCGGCGTGCGCGAGCGCCCCGCCGAGCGTCATCCAGCCCAGGGCCAGCAGGGGAGCGGCGTCCCCGAGCCGCGGCGGGGTCGCGGTGCGGCGCACCAGCCGGTCGAGCAGGGCCATGAGCACCACCCCCGCGAGCAACCAGCCGCCGAGGTTGGTCAGCGGCACGGTGTCGATGCCGGGCAGGCCCGGCGACGGGTGCTCCCAGGTCCAGTAGCCGGCCTGCACCATCTGCGGGTCGAGGACGACGTCCCACGCCGCGAAGACCGCCGCCGCCACGACCACCCGGGCCGCCGGCCGGCCGGCCAGGCGCGCGGCCAGCACCCAGCTGGGCCAGGCCATCATCAGCCAGGCCAGCGGCACGAGGAACGGCACGCCGAGCAGCCGCGGGCCGAGCACGTCGCCGTAGGTGTAGCTGCCGTACGGGAAGCCGGTGGCCAGGCCGACGGACTCGAAGACCAGCGACGTGACGACGACCAGCGCCGCCACCCCGAGCCCGGTGCGCCACCCCCGCGAGACGCCGGCGTGGCCCACCGACACCGCCGAGCCGAGCAGCACGATCGTCCAGCTCACCGCGTCGCGGGCGTCGCCCTCGGTGAGCGGGTAGGCGATCGCGGTGAGCACGAGCAGGACGGCGAGCACCAGCGGCACCCGCCGGGCGACCAGCCCGGGCGCGGTCGTCGTCGTCACCGGCGCCACCCCGCGAACCGGCGCCTCCTCCGGTCGGCCAGCACCAGCCGGGCGGCGGTGCGGCCGGAGTTGCCCGAGACGCCGCCGCCGGGGTGGGTCGACGCCCCGGCGAGGTAGAGGCCGCGCAGGCCCGGCACCCGGTAGCCGGCCAGCGCGGGCGTGGGCCGGAGGGAGAACATGCTGGCCAGGCCCATCTCCACGTGCATGACGTTGCCGCGCACCAGGCCCAGCTCCTGCTCCAGGCGCAGCGGCGTCTGCACGTAGCGGTCGAGCACCGAGGCGGCGAAGCCCGGGGCGAACCGGTCGACCGCGGCGATCAGCCGGTCGGCCTCGGCGTCGGCGAGCGCCGTCCAGTCGCCGCCGTCCCGCAGCTCGTACGGGTACCACTGGCCCCACAGCGTGACCACGTGCCGGCCGGGCGGGGCCAGCGTCGGGTCGCTCGCGGAGAACGACATGGCCAGCGGGACGGGCACGCGCGGCAGCCGGCCGGCCTGCCAGTCGCCGTGCGCGGCGGCGAGCTCGGCGCGGTCGGTGCACAGCAGCTGCAGCCCGGCCAGCGCCTCGGGGCCCGCGCCGGGGTAGGACGGCGGGGCGTCGGTGAGGCAGCGGACCACGAGGCCGAAGCCGTTGCCCAGCGGCGGGTCGGCGTCGGCCAGCGCCGGGGGAGCGGCGTCGCCGGCGAGCTCGCGGGTGGCCAGCACGTGGCAGGCGGCCACGACGGCGCCGGCCGCGATCCGCCGTCCGGACGCCGTCTCCACGCCGGTGACCCGGCCGTCGGCGGTGAGCAGCCGGGTGGCGGCGTCGCCGAGCGCGACCCGGCCGCCGTCGGCCTCCAGCCGGCGGCGCAACGCCTGCGTGAGCCCGCCGGAGCCGCCGACCGGGTGGCCGGGGGGCACGTCGTGCAGCAGCGCCACCCAGCCGACCATCGCCGCGGTCCCCGGCTCGCTCGTCGCCGGGCCGGACTGGGCGCCGAACCAGGCCAGCGCCGCCTTGAGCCGCTCGCTGGTGAACCACCGGTCGAGCAGCGCGTCGCCGGAGCCGAGGAAGTCGGCGGCGAGCTCGCCGCCGGGCGTGCGGGGCCGCCCGCCGCGGGGCGCGCCCAGCGGCCAGAACGCGCGCAGCAGGTGGCCCGCCGCCGGCCGCCCGCCGAACGCGGCGACGACGGCGCGGCTGCGCGGCCCCCACACCGCGACGAAGCGCCGGTAGGCCGCGGCGTCGGCCGGCCCGCAGGCCGCCGCGATCGAGGCGCAGGTGGCGTCGAGGTCGGTCGAGAAGACCAGCGGCGGGTCGCCGGGGGCGAAGCCCCACGGGTCGCAGTCGACGTACTCCAGCCCGTGGGCGGCCAGGTCGAGCTCCTCGACGATCCCGCTGTGCCGCACGATCACGTGCGCGCTCGAGCCCCGGTCGACCCGCACGCCGGGCCAGCGCTCCACGGTCGAGACCGCCCCGCCGAGGACGCCGTCGCGCTCCACCACCTCCACCGAGAGCCCGGCACGGGCCAGGTAGCAGGCGGCGACCAGGCCGTTGTGGCCCGAGCCGACGACGACGGCGTCGGCGGTGGAGGTCGGCGGCACGCCGGTCAGGTGCCGGCGGGGCGCAGCGGCAGGCGGGCGCCGAGGATGGCGAACGGCCGGGAGTCGCCGGGGAAGTGGTGGCCGCGGGCGAGGTCGACGAAGCCGTCGGCGTGGTACAGCCGGAAGGCCTTCGTGTCGGCGTCCGGGGTCGACAGCAGCGCCGCCGGGTAGGGCAGGTCGGCCAGCAGGGCGTGCAGCAGCTGCCGGCCCAGGCCGCGGCTCTGGTGATCGGGGTGCACGTGCAGCTCGCACACCTCGAAGGCGCCGGGCAGCCAGCGCTTCGCCGTCCGCCGGTCGAGGGCGGCGCGCACCTGGTCGTGCCACCACTGGCCGGGCGCGACCAGGTAGCCGTAGCCGAAGCCGACGAGCTCCTCGGCGGCGGCGTCCTCGCCCCCGCGGGTCTCGGCGAAGGCGCCCACCGCGCGGAAGCCCGGACGCTCGGTGTGCTGCATCGCGTAGCCGTAGCGGCCGGCGACGACCGAGGGGTCGTAGCCCATGGCCAGGCCGTAGATGGCCAGCGCCTCGTGCATGTGGTCGCGGATCCACCGCACGGGCAGCTCGGTGACCCGCGTCGCGGGCCTGGTGCCGGTCACGGTGCCTCCACCGCCTCCTCGACATGGGATCCGGTGACATGGGATCCGGTGCTCGGCTCGAGGCCGCCGCCGACCTCGGCCGCCGTGCCGGCGGTGAGCCGGAGCAGCTCGTCGTAGCTGGTGGGGAAGACGGCCATGGGGTGGCCGGCCGAGGCCCACACCTGCTCGTAGCGGGCCAGCTCCACGTCGACCAGCGTGCCGATCGGCTCGGGGTGGCCGATCGGGGCCACCCCGCCGATCGGCTGCCCGGTGTGCCGGCGGACGAAGTCGGGCGAGGCCCGCCGCACGCGCGGGACGCCGAGCAGGCCGGCCACCTGGACCTCGTCGACGCGGTGGCCGCCGCTGGTCAGGACCAGCAGCGGCGCGCCGTCGACGTCGAACACCAGGCTGCTGGCGATCGCGCCGACCGGCACCCCGAGCTGCGCGGCGGCCTCGGCGGCGGTGCGGGCGCTGCCCGGCAGCTCGCGCACCGGGCCGACGGCGCCGGCGGCGGCCAGGAGCTCCGCCATCTCGGCGACCCGTGGGTGCGCGGGGCGGGTCATGGGGGAATCCTGCCACCGGCGCGGGGGCCCGCGCCCGCCAATCCGCCGGGCGCGCGCCTTCTCTCCCGGCTCTTCCGGCTCCCTCCCGGCTCGTTCCGGGCCGGATCGGCGATCCGGTCGCTCCCGGAGCCCGTGGCGACCGGCTCGCCGGTGTGGACGCGGCGGGCTCCGGCCGTCCCGGAAACCGTCGGTGGTGGCTGGTGCAATCGGCTCGAGGTGGGCGGCGCGCCGGGAGCCGCCCGACTTGACGGGCCCGCACCCGTCCGGTGTACTTCTCGGTGTTCGAACAGGCGTTCGAACGACAGGTGGGTTCGGGCGCAGCCGACTCCCGCCGCTCCCGGGTCTTCCCCGCCCGGAGCGGCGGGCCGGCGGCGGAGGCGGAGCAGGGGAGTGTGCGATGAGCCGGGTGCTCGGCAGGGCTGCGGTCGGGGGACCGACCCAGCTCGGCGAGGAGGTCCAGGTCGAGCGCGGCCCGCTCGGCCCGGCGCAGTTCTGGCGCGGGCAGTCGCGCTACGTCGTGGGCGAGCTGCTCGACTCCTGGGTGGAGACCGCCCCGTGGTGGCGGCAGCACGCCGTGTCCTCCCCGGGGTCCTCCTCCGGCGCCTCGGCCGACCTGGTCGCCTCCCGCGAGGTGTGGCGGGTCGAGGCGGTGCGGGCCGGTCGGTCGCGCATGAGCTTCGCCGGGGTCTACGACCTGTCCTGGGACGCCGCCGGCAACCGCTGGTGGCTCGTGCGGGTGCACGACTGATGGGCGCCGCGCGAGCCATGTCGTTCGAGCCCGCCGACCAGCTGCCCCTGCCGCCGCCCCTGCCCCCGGCGGCGGCGGGGCTGCTCGACCAGGCGCGCCGCTCGCTGGCCGAGGCCGCGGCGTGCACTGACGACCCGCGCCGCCGGTACGCGACCGCGCACCTCGGCGCGCTGCGCGGCGCCGCCGCCGTGCTGGCCGCCCGCACCCGCCCGGAGGCCGGGCGCCGGCGGCCGCGCAGCGCCTGGGTGCTGCTCGGCCAGGTCGCGCCCGAGCTGGGGGAGTGGGCCACCTTCTTCGCCGCCGGGGCCGCCAAGCGCGCCGCGGCCGAGGCGGGCCTCTCCCGGGCGGTCACCGAGCGCGAGGCCGACGACCTCGTCCGCGACGTCGGCGCCTTCCTCACCGTGGTCGAGCACACCCTCGGCACCCTCGTCCCGGAGCCGGTGCGGCCGGCCGCCACCCGTCCCCGGGTGGTCGGCGGGTCCGGCCGCCGGCGGTGACGGCCGACCCCTTCGTCCACCTCCACGTCGCGTCGGGCTACTCGATGCGGTACGGCGCGAACCATCCCGCCGACCTCGTCGCCCGGGCCGCCGAGCACGGCATGACCGCGCTGGCGCTCACCGACCGCGACGGCCTCTACGGCGCGGTGAAGTTCGCGCTCGCCTGCCGGTCGGCCGGCGTGCGGCCGATCTTCGGGGTGGACCTCGCGATGGCGCCGGCCGTCGACTCCGCCGTCCCGCGGCCCCTGGCCCGGCCGCTGGGGGAGGCGTCGCAGCTGAGCCGGCCGCCGGCCACCCGCCGGGTGCCGGCCCGCGGCGGGGCCAGCGTCGACCCGCGGCTGCCGCGGGTCACCTTCCTCGCCCGCGACGGCGCGGGGTGGCGCTCGCTGTGCCGGCTGACCAGCGCCACCCACCTGCGCGGCACGCGGGGCGAGCCGGTCAGCTCCCTGGCGGTCGCCGCGGAGCACGCGACCGGGCTGGTCGCGCTGCTCGGGCCGGACTCGCCGGTCGGGCGGGCGCTGGCCACCGGCCGGGCCGACGAGGCCGTCGCCGCGCTGGCCGCCTGGCGCGCGGTGTTCGGTCCCGGGCGGCTGGCGGTCGAGCTGGTCCACCACCGCGGCCGCGGCGACCGGGCGCGGGCGGCGGCGATGCTGCGGTTCGCCGCCGAGCAGCAGGTGCCGGTGGTGCTCAGCAACGCCGTCCGCTACGTCGACCCCCTCGACGCGCCCACCGCCGACGTCCTCGACGCCTCCCGCCGGCTGGTGCCGCTGGACCTGCGGCACGTCGACCGGCGCACCGCCGAGGGCTACCTGAAGTCGGGCAAGGAGATGGCCGAGGTGGCCGAGGACCTCGTCGGCCCCGACCGCGACGCCGCGCTGCGGCTGCTCGAAGGCACCGCGCGGCTGGCCGAGCAGTGCACCGTCGACGTCCGGGACGACCTCGGCATCGGCACGGTGCGCTACCCCGAGCTCGACGTCGTCACCACCGCCGCCGAGCAGGGGATGGGCCCGTCGCAGGTGCTGCGCGCCCGCTGCGAGGCGGGCCTGGGCCGCCGGGGGATGGCGCTGACCGAGCGGGTGCGGGTGCGGCTGGAGGAGGAGCTGGGCGTCATCGACTCCCTCGGCTACCCGTCCTACTTCCTCACCGTCGCCGACGTGGTCGACCTCATCAAGAGCCTGAGGGTGCGCGCGGCGGCGCGCGGGTCGGGCGCCGGCAGCCTGGTCACCTACCTGCTCGGCATCTCCGACGTCGACCCGATCCGCTACGGCCTGCTGATGGAGCGCTTCCTCTCCCCGCTGCGCCACCAGCTGCCCGACATCGACATCGACGTGGAGTCGGCCCGCCGGATGGAGGTCTACGACGCGGTGATCGAGCGCTTCGGCGCCCACCGGGTCAGCTGCATCTCGATGATGGACACCTACCGGGTGCGGCACGCCATCCGCGACGTCGGCGCCGCGCTGGGCATGCCGGTCGCCGAGGTCGACGCGATCGCCAAGGCGTTCCCGCACATCCGGGCCAACCAGGTGCACGCCGCGCTGCGCGACCTGCCCGAGCTGCGGGCCAGCCGGATGGGCTCCAGGCGCGGCGGCGGCACCGGCGACCTGGACCTGCTGTTCGACCTGGTCGCCCGGCTCGACGGGCTGCCCCGGCACATCGCCCTGCACCCGTGCGGCGTGCTGCTCTCCGACGCCACGCTGCTCGACCGCACCCCGGTGGAGAACAGCTTCCTCGGCTACCCGATGAGCCAGTTCGACAAGGACGACGTCGAGGAGCTCGGGCTGCTCAAGCTCGACCTGCTCGGCATCCGCATGCAGTCGGCGATCGCGCACGCCCTCGACGAGATCGAGCGGGTCGACGGCGAGGTCGTCGACATCGACGCGATCCCGCGCGACGACCCGACGACGTTCGAGCTGATCCGCAGCACCCGGACGCTGGGCATGTTCCAGATCGAGTCGCCGGGGCAGCGGGAGCTGGTCGGCAAGTTCGGGCCGCGGACGTTCGAGGACATCGTCATCGACATCTCGCTGTTCCGGCCCGGGCCGGTGAAGAGCGACATGGTGACCCCGTTCCTCATGGCCCGCAACGGCTGGCGGGAGGCCGAGTACCCGCACCCCGACCTCGAGTTCTGCCTGGAGGAGACCGCCGGCGTGGTGGTCTTCCACGAGCAGGTGCTGCAGATCGTCTCCCGCATGACCGGCGTGACCCTGGCCGAGGCCGACGAGGTGCGCCGGGCGCTGGGGGAGAAGGACGCCCACCCGGAGGTGCGCGCCTGGTTCGTGCCACGGGTGCTGGACGCGGGCTACCCGGTCGAGGTCGCCGAGCGGGTGTGGGAGGTGCTGGCCGCCTTCGGCTCGTTCGGCTTCTGCAAGGCCCACGCCGCCGCGTTCGCCCTGCCCACCTACCAGTCGGCGTGGCTCAAGGCGCACCACCCGGCGGCGTTCCTCGCCGGGGTGCTCACCCACGACCCGGGCATGTACCCGAAGCGGCTGATCCTCGACGACGCCCGCAACTTCGGCATCCGCGTGCTGGGCCTCGACGTCAACGCCTCGGCGGGCAGCTACCGGGTGGAGCGGCTCGACCCTGACCCTGAGGTGGAGCTGGAGACCGGGGACGAGGGGTGGCGGCGCCCGGAGTGGATGCCGGAGGCGATGCGCGCGCCGTCCCGCTACGGCATCCGGCTCGCGCTGGCCGACGTCAAGGGGATCTCCGAGGACGAGGTCGGGCGGATCGTCGACGGCCAGCCCTACCGGTCGCTGGCCGACTTCTGGCAGCGGGCCTCGGTGTCCCGGCCGGTGGTCGAGCGGCTGGTGCTCGCCGGCGGGTTCGACTCCCTCTACGGCTTCGGGGTGCGCGACCGGGAGGCCGGCCGGCCCACCCGCCGCCGTCGGCAGGTGACCCGCCGCGACCTGCTGCTGCAGATCGGCGAGCTGGACCGCTGGACCCGCAGCGGCGCCCGGGCCGGCTCGCGCGGCCAGCTCAGCCTCGACCTGATGGGGCTCGACGTCCCCGACGACGAGGCCCTCCCCGACGACGAGGCCGTCCCCGACTGGGCCGACAGCAGCGGGCTGCCCGAGTTCACCGACGCCGAGCTGGTGCGGGCCGAGCTCGAGGTGCTCGGCCTCGACGCCAGCCGGCACGTCGTCGACTTCTACCGGCGCTTCCTCGCCGAGCTGGGCGCCGTCCCGGCGGGCGAGCTGCTCACCTGCCGCAGCGAGTCCGAGGTGCTGGTGGCCGGGGTGAAGGTGGCCACGCAGACGCCGCCGATCCGCTCCGGCCGCCGGGTGGTCTTCGTGACCCTCGACGACGGCACCGGCTGCACCGACTCCACCTTCTTCGAGGACGTGCAGGGTCCCTACGCCGCGACGGTCTTCCACTCGTGGCTGCTGGTGGTCCGCGGGGTGGTCCGCCGCACCGGGCCGCGCGGGGTCTCGCTGCGGGCCACCGGGGCGTGGGAGCTGCCGGCGCTGCACGAGGCCTGGGAGACCGGTGGGCTGACGGCGGTCGCCGAGCAGATGGTCGCTCCGGGCCAGTACACCGAGCAGGCCATCGCCGGGGCCGCGGCGTCCCACGGCTCGCGGCCGGTCGTGGTGCGCCCGGTGCTGGTGCACCCGACCGGCTTCCGCATGTCGCCCTACGCCGACATCAAGCCGGCGGGGGAGGACACCAAGGTCGCCGCCCGCCGGGCCGCGGCACCCCGCAAGCTCTGGCACTCCAGCCCGGGCAGCTCCGGCCACTGAGGCCGCGGTCCGCAGCCGGTGATCCGCGAGATCGGGGAAGCGGGGCCGTGGGGTGGCGTCGCGGACCCCCGGATCCCCGAGACCACGCGCCGTGCTCCGCCGATGAGTCCTCGGCCGCGCGACGGTCCCACCGGGCGAGAGCCTCCCGAGAGGGGGCGCATCCCGAGAGAGGACGGCGACCATGCCGAAGACCGTGATCTGCCTGTGGTTCGACACCGAGGCCGAGGAGGCGGCGCGCTTCTACACCTCCGTCTGGCCCGACGCCGAGATCCTCGGCACCGTGCGCTACGGCGCCGAGGCCCCCGAGCGCGAGGGCCAGGCCCTGACGGTGTCCTGGCGGCTCGGCGACACCGAGTACGTGGGCCTCAACGGTGGCCCGCAGGACTGGGCCTTCAGCGAGGCCATCTCCTTCCAGATCATGTGCGCCGACCAGGCCGAGGTCGACCACTACTGGGACCGGCTCACCGACGGCGGCCAGGAGGCCCCCTGCGGCTGGCTCAAGGACCGCTTCGGCGTCTCCTGGCAGGTCGTGCCGATCCGCCTGCTGGAGCTGCAGTCCGACCCCGACGCCGACCGCCGGCAGCGCGCCGTCCAGGCGATGTTCACGATGAAGAAGATCGACATCGCCGAGCTGGAGCGCGCCGCGGACGCCGTTCCGGCGTGACGCAGGACCCCGCCGCCCCCCACCGCTCGCGGGCTCGCGGTGGGGCCCCGCGGCGGGGCCACCACTAGGCTCGGGCGGGTGCCGCCCGCCCCCGCCTCAGCCGCCGCGGAGCAGCTCTCCGCCCGCACCGCGGCCGTCTGGGCCGCCCTCGACCCCGTCGTCCGCGGGGGCACGCCGCTGCGCGTGCTCGACGTCGGCGGCGGCAGCGGCATCTTCGCCGTCCCGCTGGCCCAGCTCGGCCACGAGGTCACCGTGGTCGACCCCAGCGCCGACGCCCTGGCCACGCTCGGCCGGCGCGCCGGCACCGCCGGGGTCGTCCCGCGCGTACGGGCCATGCAGGGCGACGGCGACCTGCTGCACGAGGTGCTGCCGGCGGCCGGCGGCGCGGGCCGCTTCGACCTCGCCCTCTGCCACTCGGTGCTCGAGGTCGTCGACGACCCCGCGGTCACCCTGCGGGAGATCGCCGGCGCGCTGCGCCCCGGCGGCCAGGTGAGCGTCGCGACGGTCAACCGCGCCGGCGCCGTGCTGGCCCGCGCCCTCTCCGGGCACCCCGTCGAGGCGCTCGCCCTGGTCGAGGACCGCGACCCCGCCCCCGGGCGGGCCCGGCCGGCCCGCCGCCGGTTCGACCCCGAGGAGCTGCTCGCCCTCGTCGAGGGCGCCGGGCTGCGCGCGACCGCCTGGCGCGGCGTCTCGGTCGTCGCCGACCTGCTCGACGCGACCTCCGGGGCCGACCCCGCGGCGGTCCGCGCGCTGGAGCTCGCCCTCGCCGGGCGGTCGCCCTACCGCGACGTCGCCACCGGCCTGCACGTGCTGGCCACGCTCGCGTGACCGGACCGCCTCGTCCAGGGTCCCGCCCCGAGCCCGCGCAGGACCCCCAACCCCGTCCAGGGGGCCTCCGGCTGCCGGCCGACCTGGTCCGGCCCCGCTACGGCGCGGCCTCCCTCGCCGACGTGCTGCCCGGCGCGGCGGCCGCGGTCGGGGTGCCGGTCGAGCGAGACGACCTGCCGGCCGATCCGCTCGGCCTCACCTCGGCGCTCGGTGGCGCCCGCCGCGTCGCCGTGCTGCTCGTCGACGGGCTGGGCGCCGACCTGGTGCGGGCGCACGCCGACCTCGCGCCCACGCTCGCCGCGCTCGCCACCCCGGTCGGCGACCTGCAGGCGCCCTGCCCGAGCACCACCCCGGTCAGCCTCGCCACCCTGGGCACCGGCCTGCCGCCGGGCAGCCACGGCGTCCTCGGCTTCGTCACCGACGTGCCGGGGGAGGACCGGCTGCTCAACCACACCCAGTGGACCGACGACCCCGACCCGCAGACCTGGCAGGCCCGGCGCACCGTCTTCGAGCAGGCCTGGGACGCCGGCCTGGCCGTCACCGCCGTCGGGCCCTACGCCTTCCGCGGGTCGGGGCTGTCCGAGGCCGCCTACCGCGGCGCGGACTACGCGGGCGTGGTCGGCCCCGGCGATCTCTGCGCGGTCACGCTGCAGGCGCTGCGCGCGGCCCCGCGGGCGCTGGTCTACGCCTACACCTCCGAGCTCGACCTCACCGGGCACGTGCGCGGCGTCGACTCCGCCAGCTGGCGGGCGCAGCTGACGATCGTCGACCGGATGGTCGAGCAGCTCGTCGCCGGCCTGCCCGACGACGCCGCGCTGCTGGTCACCGCCGACCACGGGATGCTCGACGTCCCCGCCGGCACCCGGGTGGACGTCGACGACGAGCCCGACCTGCTCGACGGCGTCCGCGTGCTGGCCGGCGAACCGCGGGCCCGGTACGTGCACGCCGTGCCCGGCGCGGAGGCCGACCTGCTCGACCGCTGGCGGGGCGTGCTGGGGGAGCGGGCGTGGGTGGCCGGCCGCGAGGAGGCGATCGCCACCGGGGTGTTCGGCCGGGTCGACGACCGCGTGGCCGCGCGGGTCGGCGACGTCGTCGCGCTGGCCCGCGGCAGCTGGGCGGTCACGGCGAGCCGCTTCGAGCCCGGTCCGAGCCGGCTGGCCGCCTACCACGGCTCGCTCACCGCGACCGAGCTGGCGATCCCGCTGCTGCTGGCCCGGGGCGCCGCGCTCTAGGTCAGCGACTCCAGCCGCCAGGTGCGCTGGTGCGCGGGGTGCCGGGCCGAGCAGGTCAGCAGCGCCGCCGCCTCCGACGGGCGGCTCTCGACCGTGGCCGCGAGCTCTCCCTCGGGGCCGGCCAGGGTCACCGTCCAGCGCTCGACCTCGGCCCCGGGCGCGGTGTGCTGCCGGACCCCGAGCGGCCGCAGGTCGTCGACCCCCAGCAGGCCGAGCCGCTCCCGGGCCAGGTGCTGCGCCGCCTGCGCGGGGATGGCGAACCCGGCCCGGCCGCGCAGCCACGGCAGGGCCACCCGCCCGGCGGTGTGCGCCGCCACCAGCTCGGCGCCGTCCCCGGGCACCTGCCCGTAGTAGAAGCCGTGCGGCAGGACGACGACGTTGGCGGCGAACCGGTCGCCGCCGAGGTGGCTGCACTCCCACACGTCGGCCGGCCCCGGCGCGGGAAGGCTGCGGGCCAGCGGCCGCCCGCGCAGGGCGCAGCAGGCGTCGTGGCCCCCGTGCGTGCAGACCAGGTACACCGGGCCCCCGGCCCGCTCGCCGACCGAGCCGTCCCACGGCGCCTCGAGCAGGTCGGCGTCGGCGGACCGGACCGACCACCACAGGCCCTCCCGGCCGGGCCGCGAGTCGACGTAGGCCCACCGCCGGCCGGAGTCGGTCAACCGGTCGCCGGGGCGGCGCACCAGCAGCAGCCGCACGTTCTCGGCGCGGCACCGGTGGGCCAGCAGCGGCGCCACCGTCCGGTCGAACCGGGACTGCGTCAGCGCGTCGCGGCCCCACGGACCCGGCTGCTCCACGAGCAGCCACCGCTGGGCCAGGGAGGCGGTGGCCAGCATCGCGTCGCCCCGCGCCAGCGCCTGCACCGAGCAGCGCGACGGGTCCAGCCGCCCCGCCGGTCGAGCCGCCCGCGGGGCGGCGGTCACGCCGTCCCGGTGGCGTCCGGCACGGTCGCGATCCCGTCCGTGACCAGGCGACGGGCCAGCGTCAGCTGGTCGGCGGGGTCCAGACCGGGCAGGTCGCCCACCTTGAGCTCGCCGACGGCCAGCAGCTCGGCGAGCGCGGAGCCGGTCTGCGCCGGCAGCTCGTGGCTGCGCCGGCCGGCCACGAGCGACACGCGCCCGTCGACGGCGGGGCGCAGCTGCGCGCGCAGCCGGCGCCGCAGCCGCAGCACGGTGTCGGCGGACAGGGCCGCGGCCGCCGCGGACTGGGCCAGCGGGGCCACCGGCTCGGGGCGGACCTGGGCCCAGGTGCGGGCGCGCAGCCGGTCGGCCACCTCGGCCGGGTCGACCCGGCCGAGCCACTCCCGCAGCCCCGCGATCACGGCGGTGACGTCGTCGGCCAGGGAGTCCGGGTCGGCGAGGTCGACGCCCAGGGGCAGCGAGCGGCGCAGCTCGGGGTCGTCGGCGGCGAGCGTGCGGACCAGGTCGAGCGCCGACTCCGCGGCGGCCCAGCGGGTCACGGAGTGCACGCCGATGGTCAGGTGGCCGCTGATCGCGCCGAGCGCCTCGGCCGAGTGGAGGTAGCCGCGCGGCAGGTAGAGGACGTCGCCGGGCCGCAGCACGGTGTCGACCACCGGCTCGCGCTGCGCGGCCGCGGCCACGGCGGCGGCGCGGTCCTGCCAGGGCTGGGTGCGCAGCGGGTCGGGGTGCACCGGCTCGTGGATGCGCCAGTGCTTCTCGCCGGCGAACTGCAGCACGAACACGTCGTGGACGTCGTAGTGGGGGCTGAACCCGCGCGAGGACGGCGGGGTGACGTAGGCGTTGACCTGCGTCGGGTGGCCGAGGTCGGCGGCCAGCTGGTCGGCGAACTCCATGATCGGCGGCCACAGCCGGTGCAGGCCCTGCAGGACGACGGTGCTGCCGTCGGCGAACAGCCGCAGCACGGCGTCGGAGGAGACCTGGTCGGCGACCTCGGCGCCCGCGCCCCCGGAGCCGGTGAACCGCTTGGCGTCGACGACGGCGCCGTCCTTGGCGATCCGCAGGAACGGCGTGCGCAGCCCGCGGCGGGTGAGCAGCTCGTCGACCGCGTCGAGGGTCAGCAGGTCGGCGAAGGACTCACCGGTGTCCTCGGCCCGGGCCAGCAGCGGCCGGCGGGCCCAGTGCTCCCGGGCGAACGTCCCGGGATCGGTGTGCGTGCACCGCCACAGGGCCGGACGGGACGACGGTCCCGTCCGGCCCCGGGTGGCGAGGTCCTCGCTCACGCGCCGCTGTCGGCCCCGCCGTCGGCCCCGCCGTCGGCCCCACCGTCGGCACCGCCGTCCGCGCCACCGTCGGCACCGCCGTCCGCGCCACCGTCGGCACCGCCATCAGCGCCACCGTCGGCACCGCCGTCCGCGCCACCGTCGGCACCGCCGTCCGCGCCACCGTCGGCACCGCCGTCGTGCACCCCGGGGGTGCCGGACGCACCGCCGTCGGCAGGGCCCTCCGTGCTGGTCATGTCGTCGTCGTCGAGCGCCATGGCTCCTCCGCTCCTGACTCGGGCGCCCTCGGGTGGGCCCCCTCCGGCGCCCTTCCTACCGCAGTCGATCACGCGCCACACCTGATCGGTCGCGCACCACCGAACCGATCCGCGCGCGCCGCCCGGGCGGCGGCGGGTTCGGCCGCTACGCTGCCCGGGTATCGAACAGGCGTTCGAGCAGGGAGGAGAGGTCGCCATGCCGTCGCCGGGCCGCGCCGAGGGGTGCACCGTCCTGCACGTCGACATGGACGCCTTCTTCGCCAGTGTCGAGGTGCGGCGGCACCCCGAGCTCGCCGGCACGCCGGTGATCGTCGGGGGCGCGGGCAACCGGGGCGTGGTCACCTCGGCCACCTACGAGGCGCGGCGCTACGGCGTGCACGCCGCCATGCCGACGGCCCGGGCCCTGCGGCTGTGCCCGACGGCCACGGTGCTGCCTGGCGACATGGCCCTCTACGCCGAGGTCTCCCGGGCGGTCATGGCGCTGTTCCGGTCGATCACACCGCTGGTGGAGCCGCTCTCGCTGGACGAGGCGTTCCTCGACGTGGCCGGGGCCGGCCGGCGGCTGGGCGACGCGGCCGAGATCGGCGAGTACCTCCGCGCCCGCGTCTACGACGAGCAGGGGATCACCTGCTCGGTCGGGGTGGCGCCGACCAAGTTCGTGGCCAAGCTGGCCTCCACCGCGGCCAAGCCCGACGGGCTGCTCGTCGTCCGCCCGGCCGAGGTCATGGACTTCCTGCACCCGCTGCCGGTGGGCGCGCTGTGGGGCGTGGGCCCCAAGACCGAGGAGCAGCTGCTCCGGCTGGGGCTGCGCACGGTGGGCGACCTCGCGCACGTGCCGGCCCGCACCCTGCAGCGGGCGGTCGGCGCGGCGGCCGGGTCGCACCTGCACGATCTGGCGTGGGGTCGCGACCCCCGCCGGGTGGTGCCCGACGAGCCGGAGCGCTCCACCGGGGCGGAGGAGACCTTCGCCACCGACGTGGACGACCCCGCGGTCATCCACCGCGAGCTGCTGCGCCTGGCCGAGCGCACCGCCGGCCGGCTGCGCGCGCACGGGGCGCTGGCCCGCACGGTCAGCATCAAGGTCCGCTTCGCCGACTTCGCGACGATCACCCGCAGCCGCACCCTCGCCGTCCCGACCGACGTCGGCCAGGAGCTCTACGACACCGCCCGCGCCCTGTTCGACGCCCTCGGCCTGGACCGCGCGCGCATCCGCCTGGTCGGCGTCCGGGCCGAGCGGCTGGTCGACGCCGACGCCGCCCCGCGGCAGCTCGAGCTGGGCGCCCGCGAGCACGGCCGGCGCGAGGCCGAGCTGGCCGCCGACCGGGCCGCCCGCCGGTTCGGGGCCGGCGCGGTCCGCCCGGCCACGCTCATCCCCGGGAGCGGCGCAGCCGCTGACCGGTGGGCCCGCGGCGAGGGGGAGGGCGGCCTGGCCGCGAGCCGGGCGATCCCGCGCCCCGACCGGCCGCGACGGCGGGCCGGGGCCGGCGACCAGGGGCCTTCGGCCTCGCCGGCGGGAGCCGGTGGGCACCCGGGGGAGTGATCTGCGGACGAACCCGGCGGGTCGCCGCGGACTCGCCTTTCGCAGCCTGCGATCGGCTCGTATCCTCGATGGCACGCCGGCCGGACGTGCCGGCGGTCTTGGCTTGGGCCCACTGGAGGTCGACGTGCCGCTCTCCGAGCACGAACAGAGACTGCTGGAGCAGATCGAGCGCGCCCTCGTCGACGACGATCCGAAGTTCGCCTCCTCGGTCCGCAGCGGCGACCACCGCCTCAAGGCGCGCCGCAAGCTGCAGCTGGGTGCGCTGATGGTGCTGCTCGGCCTGGCCGGCCTGGTCGGTGGCGCCGTCGCCGGCTCGGTCTGGCTGGGGGTCGTCGGCTTCCTCGTGATGTTCGGCGGTGCCGCGCTCGGCGTCCTCAACTACAAGTCCGCCTCCGGCGGCGCCGACGCCGGCGCGCCCGGAGCCGCCGCTCCCCGCGGCACCACCGGCCGCAAGGGCCGCCCGCGCAAGCAGCCGCTGAAGAACCGCCTCGAGGAGCGCTTCCGCCGCCGCTACGACCAGTAGCCCCCCTCCTCCGAACGGCCGCCGTCCTCCCGGGACGGCGGCCGTTCGCGTTCGGCGGGCGGTGCGCTCGACCGCCGCCGTTCGCGTCCGGCGGGCGGTGCTCGACCGCCGCCGTCCTCCCCCACCGCGACGGCTCCTCCCACGCGTCCCGGCACGAGGGAGGACCCGTCATGACCAGGCCGGCTGATCCCGGCCGCGGCGACCGCGCTCAGGCGGGGCGGGGGCGGCGGCGCAGCAGCGCGGCCAGCCGGCGCCCGAGCACCCCGGCGCCGCGCCGGCCGGCGCCGGACACCAGCGAGGCCGGCCACACCGCGGCCCGCAGCCGCCCGCGCCGCGGCGTCGCCCGCACCAGCCCCCGGCGGGCGGTCCGCAGCGCGTCGGCCAGCCCCGGATCGCCGGGCGTGCCCGGCCGCGCGTAGCTCGCCGCCTCCTCGGCCAGCGCCAGGCGGCGCAGCGCGTCGACGGCGGCCGTCGCCGCGCCGTCGCCGGGACGGCGCACGGCCGGCTGCGCGGCCGCGCCGGGCGCCGAGCCGGTCACCACCCCGGCCAGGTGGCGGGCGCTCTGCCGCGGCGTGCGGGCCGGGTGCAGGGCCATCCCGAGGTCGCGCGCGGTGGCGGCCAGCTCGTCCCACAGCGCCGCGGGGCTGCCGTCGGCCAGCCGGCGCCGCCGCTGCAGCCCCCGCAGCGCGGCCGGGGTGGCGAGCAGCGCCA
The DNA here is from genome assembly GCF_054050035.1 of Geodermatophilus sp. SYSU D00815. Classification (NCBI taxonomy): domain Bacteria; kingdom Bacillati; phylum Actinomycetota; class Actinomycetes; order Geodermatophilales; family Geodermatophilaceae; genus Geodermatophilus; species Geodermatophilus sp. SYSU D00815. The sequence continues at coordinate 101,590 of NZ_JBJGYO010000011.1, forward strand.
CGACCAGCAGCGCGCCGCCGCCGCCGAGCAGGACCGGCCGCACCCACCCGGCCGTCTGCTCCTGGGGCAGGTCCAGCGGGACGAACTGGTCGTCCCGGTCGATCTCCACGGTGGGGCGGGAGGTGGCCGACGCCGAGGGCAGGGGGGTGTCGGCGGCCGGCCCGTCCTCCTGCGGCGTGTCGGCGCGCGGCGCCCACGGCAGCTCGACGCGGCGCTCGGTGGCGATCGGCGTCGGGTCGAACGGCACCCAGCCGAGGTCGGCGAAGTAGACCTCGACCCAGGCGTGCGCGTCGTCGCTGGTGATCAGCCGCGTCCCGTCGGGCTGCACCTCACCGGGGGTGTAGCCCAGCGCGACGCGGGCCGGCACCCCGGCCGCGCGGACCATGACCGCCATCGCCCCCGCGTACTGCTCGCAGTAGCCGCGCCGCAGCCGCAGGAAGTCGGCGAGGTCGTCGCCGGTGGTGCCCGGCGCGGTCGACAGGCTGTAGACGAAGCCGTTGGCCCGGTCGGTGAGGTGGTCGAGGACCGCCCGCACCCGCTCGTACGGCGTGCGGGCGTCGGCGGTCAGCTGCTGGACCAGGTCGACCACGGTGGGGTCCAGCGGCGGCAGCTCGGTGTAGCGCGCCTGCACCGCCGTGGTGGCCGACAGCGCCGGAGACTCCTCGAGCGCCTCCACCGACGGCCGGGGCTGGCTCGCGACCACCTCGTAGGACAGGCCGGCGGTGGTGACGTCGCGGCCGAAGACGGTGCCGGTGGCGGGGTCGAAGCGCCAGCTGCCGTCGTCGCCGCCGGCGACGTCGACCTCCTGCGGGGAGGTGAGCACCGGCAGGAAGCGGTCGGCGTGCCCGACCGAGTCGATCGTCGCCGTGATCGGGCGGCCCTGCTCGCGGTCGGGCAGGGGCGCGAGCCGGTCGTCGTCGACGATGGACTCCTCGCCGTCGAGGTTGGACAGCGTCCAGCCGGCCTCGCCGTCGTAGACGTCCAGGGAGACCGCGCGCAGGTAGCCGGGGTCGTCGACCGACGCGTCGACGCGCAGCAGGTCGATGGCCTCGGGCAGGGTGAGCTGGCCCTGCAGGGCGGCCACGGGGTCGAGGGCGCGGCCGGTGCTGCTGCCGTCGCCCTGGCCGCCGCCCAGCCCGGTGGTGAACGACCCCTCGGCCAGGGTGGGGACGACGCCGCCCAGCACCAGCCCCGCCACCAGGGCGAGCACGCCGGTGCGGACGGCCAGCAGGGTGCCGGTGCCCAGCGGGGCGCGGCGGCCCGGCTGCGCCCGCCGGGACAACCGCCGGTTCTGGTCGGCCCACAGCAGCAGCGCCAGGCCCGCGGCAGGGGCGGCGACGGCGGTGAACCCGATGCCGCCGGTGATGGTGGCGACCGGCACGCAGTAGAGGACGAGCAGGCCGAGGCCGGCCAGGGCCGGCTGCCGGCCGGCGACGGCGACCAGGTCGACGGCGATCGCGACCAGGCCGACCAGGACGACGGTCAGCGCCAGCAGGCCGCGCAGCGGCAGCGCCGGCGTGGCCTGCTCGCGCAGCTCGGCCGAGCCGTCGGCCAGCACCCCGGCGAGGTCCCCCAGCGCGGTGGGCGTGGGCACGACACCCAGCAGCGCCGCGTCCGGGGCGTACAGCGCGACGAGCAGGCAGCCGACCAGCGCCACCTGGCCGAGGGGCACGAGCGGCACCGCCAGCGCGCCGAGCCGCGGCGGGACCGGGCGGCCGCGGGCGACGCGCGCCCACAGCGCCGGGCCGGCGCTGCGCAGCAGCAGCCCGCCGGCCAGCACGACGACGGTGGTGGCGAGGACGGGCCCGAACCAGCCGGCCGTGGCGAAGACCGGGGTCAGCGCGAAGGCGCCGAGCAGCGTGGCCAGCGCCGCGGCCACCGCCGAGGTGGTGTCCTGCCGGGTCACGCCGGTACCCCCAGCCGGCCGGCGGCCGGGCCGGCGACGGTGGCCGGACCGGTCAGCTCGGCCCAGACCTGCTCGACGGCGACGTCGGCGCGGGCGATCGCGACCCGCCAGCCGGCGGCGCGCAGCAGGGCGGCCGCGTCGTCCCGCTGCCGGTCGAGCTCGGCGCGGGCGGTGGCCGCCGGGGCGCGCCGGCCGCGCATCAGCCCCGCGTCGGCCCAGCTGCCGATGTCGGCCAGGACGGCGAGGTCGGTGACCGGGCCCGAGCGGGCGCGCACCAGGTCGGCCACGTCGTCGGCCCCCACCGCGCCGAGCAGGCACACCACCGGGCCGTCGCCCGCGGCGCGGGCCAGCTCCTCCACGCCGGCGGTCAGGCCCGAGACCTTCGACGGGCGCAGCGAGGCCAGCCCGTCGAGGAGCTCGCCGGGTGCCAGCCCGCCCCGCCCGCCGGTGGTGGAGAGCTCCCCGGACTCGGTGACCAGCCGCAGCGTCGCGCCGCGGCGGCCGAGGGTGACCCCGATGCTGGCCGCGGCCTCGATCAGCCACTCCAGGCTGTCGGGGGGCGGGCAGTCGTCGCCGGCCGGCCCGGCGATCTCCGCGGCCCCCCGCGCGGCGGCGTCGCGGTTGGCCACCAGGTGGGCGCGCGAGCGGGTGTCGAGCAGCAGCGTCGCCTGCGCCCGCCACGGCCGCTCCTCGAGCCGGACCATCAGCTCCCCGGTGCGGGCGGTGGTCCGCCAGTGCACCTTGCGCAGGTCGTCGCCGTGCCGGTACTCCCGCACGCTGACGTCGTCCTCGCCGTGGACGGCGATCGAGCGGCGGTCGCCCTCGCCGCCGCCGCCGTGCCCGCCCGACGGGCCGCCCGGGCCTAGGGCGCGCACCCGCGGCACGACCACCAGCGGGACGGTGTCGGCGCCGGTGGCGGTGCGCAGGACGAGGCCGAACGGGTCGACCAGCCGCAGCCGCAGCGGGCCGAGGGTGTGCCGGCCGCGCCGGGTGCCGCGGACCCGGTAGGCCAGCGCCGCCGTCTCGCCGCCGGCCAGCCGCTCCACCACGAAGCCCGGGGAGGGGCCCAGCTCGGCCGGCAGCTGCTCGGAGAGCAGCCACAGCCCGGCGGTGCGGGTGTCGGCGTTGGTGATCTCCAGCCGCACGTCCGCGTCCTGCCCGCGCGGCACCCGGGAGGGGGTCACGGTGCGCCGCGAGGCGAGCCGGAACCGCTCTCGCGCGACGGCGGCCGCCGACAGCAGGGGCAGCGCCAGCACGAACACGGCCAGCTGCACCAGCGCCCGCTCGCCGAGCACCGCGCCGAGCGCCAACAGCGTGCCGCCGGCCGCGACCAGGCACCGGCCGCGCAGCGTCAGGGAGGACAGCGCCGTCCCGACCCGGCCCCGCACGGCGGTCAGCGCCCGCGGGGGACCGGCACCGTGGCCAGCAGGTCGGCGACCACCTGCTCGGGGCTGCGGCGCGCCAGGGTGGCGTCGGCGGTGAGCAGCAGCCGGTGCGCCAGCACCGGCACGGCCATCGCCTGGACGTCGTCGGGCAGCACGTGGTCGCGGCCGGCCAGCGCCGCCGCGGCCCGCGCGGCGCGCAGCAGCTGCAGCCCGGCGCGCGGGGAGGCGCCCAGGCGCAGGTCGGGCGAGCGCCGGGAGGCGTCGACCAGCGCGACGACGTAGCGGCGGACCGCCTCGGCGACGTGCAGCCCGCCCACGGCGGCGATGAGCGCCCGGACGGTGGCGGCGTCGGCGACCGGGGGCAGGGAGGCCAGCGGGTCGGCGGTGGCCCGCTCGTCGAGCATGGCCAGCTCCGCCTCGCGGTCGGGGTAGCCCATGGAGACCCGCGCGGTGAAGCGGTCGCGCTGGGCCTCGGGGAGGGGGTAGGTGCCCTCCATCTCGACCGGGTTCTGCGTGGCCATCACCAGGAACGGGCGGGCCAGCTCGTAGCTGACGCCGTCGACGGTGACCTGGCGCTCCTCCATGCACTCCAGCAGCGCGGACTGGGTCTTGGGCGAGGCCCGGTTGATCTCGTCGGCGACGACGAGGTTGGCGAAGATCGCGCCGGGCTTGAACTCGAACTCCCGCGTCTCCTGGTCGTAGACGCTGACGCCGGTCACGTCGCTGGGCAGCAGGTCCGGGGTGAACTGGATGCGGCGGACGCTGGCGTCGATCGACGCGGCCAGGGCCTTGGCAAGGGTGGTCTTGCCCACGCCCGGCACGTCCTCGATGAGCAGGTGCCCCTCCGCGAGCAGGACCACCAGCGCGAGACGGACGACGTCCGGCTTGCCCTCGATGACCCGGCTGATGTTGGCCGCGATCCTCGCGCCCTCCGCGGCGACGTCGACCGACGACCCGGCCGTTCCGTCGGCGGTCCGTGTCGCCTCCGTCACGCGCACCAAGGTACGTGCCCCGGCGCGTCCTCAGGGCGGTCGCGCGCCCCACCGCGCCCCACCTGGCCGCGGACCGCGCTGACCTGCGCCGTTCGGAGGGGACGGGAAGGTCACGACACGGCGACGAGTGGTGTCCAGTGGGGGCCAGTGGGTTACTGTGTCGCCCGGTGGGGAGCAGTTCCCGGACCAGGGGGAGCTGCGCAACCGGGGGAGGACCAGTGACGGGGGTGATCCGGTGTTCGTCGGCAGCTATCCGCTGCGCCTCGACGAGAAAGGCCGGCTCGCCCTTCCCGTCCGCTTCCGCGAGCAGGTGGCCGACGGCATGGTGATCAAGAAGGGCCAGGAGCGCTGCATCTACGGCCTCACCATGGCCCGCGTCGCCGAGCAGAGCGCCGCCCTGGCCGCCATGGCCCCGGCCGACACCGCCGCCGCCCGCATGCGCGCCCGCATGAGCTTCGGCTCGATGGTCGAGGTGGAGCCGGACAAGACCGGCCGCATCACGATCCCGGCCAACCTGCGCGAGTACGCCCACCTCGACCGCGACGTGGTCGTGGTGGGCGTCGACACCCGCTTCGAGATCTGGGACTCGGCCACCTGGGAGGCCTACGTGGCCGAGCAGGAAGCCGCCTTCGCCGACATGGAGAGCGAGGGGATGCCGACGCTGTCGTGACCCCCGAGACCTCGTCCGCCACCACCCGGACCTCCGCGCGCCCGTTCGAGCCGTCTTCCCCGCGGCTCGAGCAGGACCGGCCCGAACCGCCTTCCCCGCGGCTCGGTCCACCCGCGAGGAGCAGCCGGGGACCGGCGGGCCGCCCCGTCCCCGCGGGGCCCCACCTGACGCACTTCCCCGGCGCCAGGCGGGCCCCGCGGGGGACGGGATCCCCCCTCCGTCCCGGGACGCCACCCCACTCGGCTCCACTTCCCCCACCGCGCCCCACCGGGCCGCCCGCTCCGCCCCGCCGCGCCGCACGGCTCCCACAGTCCGCCGCGTCCCTCCGTCACCATCGGGGGACGCCGTCCGACCCGTTCGAGAGGCAGCCGACGATGAGCAGCACCGAGCACGTGCCCCCCGTGCACGTGCCCGTCCTGCTCGACCGGGTCCTCGAGCTGCTCGGCCCGGCCTGCGCCGGCGACGGCGCCGTCCTCGTCGACGCCACGCTCGGCCTGGCCGGCCACTCGACCGCCCTGCTCGCCGCCCACCCCGGGCTGCGGCTGGTGGGCCTGGACCGCGATCCCGAGGCCCGCGCCGAGGCCGGCCGCCGGCTCGCGGCCGCCGGCCTGGCCGACCGGGCGACCGTCGTGCCCGCGGTCTTCGACGAGCTGCCCGACGTCCTCGACCGGCTCGGGCTGGCCGAGGTGCACGCCGTGCTGTTCGACCTCGGCGTCTCCTCGCTGCAGCTGGACCGGCGCGAGCGCGGGTTCAGCTACGCCGCCGACGCGCCGCTGGACATGCGCATGGACCCCACCGCGCCGCGCACCGCGGCCGACGTCGTCAACACCTACCCGGCGCGCGAGCTGGCCCGGGTGCTGCGCGAGTACGGCGAGGAGCGCTTCGCCTCCCGCATCGCCGCCGCGATCGTGCGCGAGCGGGACCGCGAGCCGTTCACCGGCACCGGCCGGCTGGCCGAGCTGGTGCGCGACTCGATCCCCGCGGCCACCCGGCGCACCGGCGGCCACCCGGCGAAGCGGACGTTCCAGGCGCTGCGGATCGAGGTCAACGACGAGCTCGGCGCGCTGCGCCGCGCCCTGCCCGCCGCGCTGGACGCCCTCGCCGTCGGCGGCCGGATCGCCGTGATCACCTTCCACTCGCTCGAGGACCGGATCGTCAAGCAGACCCTCGCCGCCGGCGCCACCGACGCCACCCCGCCGGGCATGCCGGTGCCGCTGCCCGAGCACCTGCCGGTGCTGCGGCTGCTCACCCGGGGTGGCGAGGCGCCGTCGGAGGCCGAGAGCGCGGCGAACCCGCGCGCCGCCTCCGCCCGCGTGCGCGCGGCCGAGCGCATCCGGAGGGCGGCGTGAGCAGCCCCGCGCGCCGGCCCGCCGCGTCGTCCGGCACCCCCCGGACCACGCCGGCCCGCGGCCGCACCCCCCGCACCGGTGCGGTCCGCACCCGCGGCGGGCGCGACCTGCGCCCGGCCGCCGCCACCGGGGCGGCGGGGCGCGCGACCCGCAGCACGCCCACGCGGCCCGACCTCTGGCTGGTCCCGGCGGGGGAGGCGGCCCGGCGGGCGCGGCCGGCCCCGCGGCGGCGCGCCCCGTTCGTCCTGCTCCTCGTCGCGCTGCTGCTGGCCACGACGCTCGGGCTGCTGTTCCTGAACACCGCGATCGCGGTCGACTCGCTCAGGGCCACCCAGCTGCGCACCGAGAACGCGCAGCGGCAGGAGGAGATCCAGCGCCTGCAGCGGCAGGTGGTGCAGGGCGGCACCCCCGCCGAGCTCGCCCGCGAGGCGGCCGAGGCGGGGCTGGTGCCGGCCGGGCCCCCGGCCTACCTCGTGCTCGAGCCCGACGGCGGATCCACCGTGCGCGGCGCGCCGCAGCCGGCCGCCGAGGACGGCACCGAGGACGGCGCGGAGGACGGCACCGAGGACGACGCGGAGACCGACGGCGGGACCGAGGACCCGGGGGTGGACTGACGCGTGTCGAGCACCCTGCGCCCACCGCCCCCGACCGGCCGCCCGCCGCGCCCGCGCGCGGCCGGCCCCTTCACCCCCCGCCGCGCGCCGGGCAGCCGCCGCAGCTCCGGCGGGCTGAGCCTCGAGCAGCGCGGCCGGCGCCACCGCTGGGGGCTGGTCGTCCTCGTCGTCCTGCTGGTCCTCGTCCTCGTCCGGCTGGTGTTCCTGCAGGGCGTCGACGGCAGCGACTACGCCACCGCCGCCCAGCAGGACCGGCTGCGCACCTATCCCATCGCGGCGCTGCGCGGCGAGATCGTCGACCGCGACGGCAACACGCTCGCCTACACCGTCGACGCCTACCGCGTCGTCGCCGACCCCACGGTGGTCGACGACCCGGCGCGCACCGCGCTCGCGCTCACCACGCTGCTCGACGTCCCCGCCTCGGAGCTGACCGACCGGCTGTCCGGGGACGGCCGCTACGTCGTCCTGGCCCGGCAGGTGCCGCCGGAGACCACCGACGAGATCACCGAGCTGAAGCTCGCCGGCGTCTTCCTCGAGGACGACCCGCTGCGGCTGTACCCGGCCGGGTTCGTGGGCGGGCAGGTGGTCGGCTTCGTCAACCGCGACGGCGACGGCCAGGCCGGCATCGAGCGGCGCTTCGAGGACGTGCTGGCCGGCACCGACGGGGAGCGCCGGGTCGAGGTCGGCACCGGCGGCAACCCCATCCCGTCGGGCATCGACGAGTCCACCCCCGCCGTGGACGGCAGCACCGTCACCCTGACCCTCGACCAGGACGTGCAGTACGTGACCGAGCAGCGGCTGGCGGAGGCGTGCGCCGACGGCGCCACCACCCGCGCCTCGGCCGTCGTCCTCGACGTGCACACGGGCCAGGTGGTCGCGATGGCCTCCTGCCCCGGCTACGACCCCGGCGACTACTCGCGGACCGACCCGGACCTGCTGGGCAACCCCGTCGTGTCCGACGTCTTCGAGCCCGGCTCGGTGATGAAGGCGGTGACCCTGGCCGCCGCGCTCGAGGAGGGCGTGGCCACCCCCGACACCGTGCTCACCGTCGACGGGCACATCCAGGCCGGCGACGCCGTGGTCACCGACGCCCACGACCACGAGCCGGTCGACTGGACCGTCACGGGGATCCTCGCCAAGTCCAGCAACGTCGGCACGATCATGCTGGCCCGCCAGATCGGGGACGAGACGCTCGAGCGCTACCTGCGGGCGTTCGGCGTCGGCGAGCCCACCGGCATCGAGCTGCCCGGCGAGAGCGCCGGCATCCTGGAGGACTCCGCCGACTGGACGGCGAGCCGGGCGGCCAACGTGCCGATCGGCCAGGGCGTGTCGGTGACCACCCTGCAGATGGCCTCGATGTACCAGGCCATCGCCAACGGCGGGGTGCGCGTCGAGCCGCGGGTGGTGCGGTCGGTCACCGCGGCCGACGGCACGGTCACCCACCCGGACGTCCCCGAGGGCACGCGGGTGATCAGCGAGGAGACCGCCGCGGACATGGCCGCCATGCTCGAGGCGGTCGTCGGGCCCGGCGGCACGGCCCCGCTCGCGCAGGTCGAGGGCTTCCGCGTGGCCGGCAAGACCGGCACCGCCCAGCGGCCCAACCCCGAGACCGGCGGCTACGACGGCGGCGGCTACATCACCACCTTCGTCGGGTTCGCGCCGGCCGACGACCCGCAGTACGTGGTCGCGGTCGACCTCGAGCGGCCGACCAGCTCGGCGGAGGGCGGCCAGGTGGCCGCGCCGGTCTTCGCCGACGTCATGCGCTACGCCCTCACCGCCGGCGGCGTCGTCCCCTCGGGCACCCCCCGGCCGGACTTCCGCCTCGAGGGTCCCTGACCCCTCGCCCCGCCGCGGCACGCCCCCGGCAGCCCGCGCGCGTGCGCGGGCCCCGGGCCGCGCGCCGGTAGATTGGAGCCCCGTGATCCCGACCGCCCCCGGGTCGGTGCCCCGGCCTGCGGGTACCCGGCCGCTGCCGCTCGCCGAGCTGGCCGACCTCGTCGGCCGGCCGGTCGCCGGACCCGCGGAGGAGACGGCGGTCCGCGGGGTCACCCTGGCCTCCGCCGAGGTGCAGCCCGGTGACCTCTACGCGGCCCTGCCCGGCTCCCGCACCCACGGCGTCCGCCACCTCCCCGAGGCCGTCACCCGCGGCGCGGTCGCCGTCCTCACCGACCCCACCGGCCGCGACGAGGCCGCCGCCGCGGGGCTGCCCGTGTGCGTGGTGGACGACCCGCGGGCCGTGCTCGGCGACGTCGCCGCCCGCGTCTACGGCGACCCGGGCAGCCGGCTGCCCGTCATCGGCATCACCGGCACCAACGGCAAGACGACGACGAGCTACCTGGTCGAGGCGGGGCTGGCCGCCGCCGGGCGGGCGACCGGGCTGATCGGCACCGTGCAGACCCGCACCCGCGGTCGCGACGGCGTCCCCACCACGTGGCCCAGCGCCCGCACCACCCCCGAGGCCCCGGTGCTGCACGCCCTGCTGGCCACCATGGCCGAGGCCGGGGTCTCGGCGGTGGTCATGGAGGTCTCCAGCCACGCCCTGGTGCTGGGGCGGGTCGGCGGCCTGCGCTTCGCCGCCGCCGGCTTCACCAACCTCAGCCAGGACCACCTCGACTTCCACGGCGACCTCGAGGAGTACTTCCGCGCCAAGGCGCTGCTCTTCGACGGCCGCGCCGCCGCCGAGGTGGTCGACGTCGACGACGCCTACGGTCGCCGCCTCCTCGACCGGCCCGGCCGGCCGCGGCCGGTCACCGTCTCGAGCTCGGGGGCCGACGCCGACTGGACGGCGACCGGTGTCGCCGCCGCCCCCGACGGCGGCTCCACCTTCACCCTGCACGGCCCCGGCGGGCGCAGCTGGCCCGGCCGCGTCCGGCTGCCGGGCCGGTTCAACGTCGCCAACGCCGTGCTGGCCGTGGCGCTGCTCGACGCAGTCGGCGTGGACCCGGCCACCGCGCTGGCCGGCCTCGCCACCACCGTCGTCCCCGGCCGGATGGAGCCGGTGGACGCCGGGCAGCCGTTCGTCGCCGTCGTCGACTACGCGCACACCCCCGACGCCGTCCGCACCGCGCTGGAGGCCCTGCGCACCGGGACCACCGGCCGGCTGATCACGGTGCTCGGCTGCGGCGGCGACCGCGACCCCGGCAAGCGCGCCGGCATGGGCGCGGCCGCGGCCGCCGGCAGCGACGTCCTCGTGGTCACCGACGACAACCCCCGGTCGGAGGACCCCGCCGCGATCCGCGCGGCGATGCTGGCCGGCACCCGCGACGTGCCTCCCGCCGAGCGGGCCGAGGTGCTGGAGGTCGGCGACCGGCGCACCGCCGTCGCCACCGCGGTCGGGCTGGCCCGGCCGGGCGACACCGTGCTCGTCGCCGGCAAGGGGCACGAGAGCGGCCAGGAGGTCGCCGGCGTGGTCACCCCGTTCGACGACCGGGAGGTGCTGCGCGAGGAGCTCGCGCGGCTGGCCACCGGGAGCACGGCGTGAGGCGCGCCCCCGCCGCCCGCGCGGGCGCCCGGCGGACGCACGGTGTAGGCATGTCCCGCGGGGCCGTGCCACCAGGGGCAGGGGCCGCCGGAGGGCGGCCGCGAGAGGAGTCGGTGCACGTGCCGGACCGAGCCGCCCCGGCGGTGCCGTCGAGCGGGGCGGGCGCGTGAGATCGGTCCTCTTCGCGAGCGGCTTCGGGCTGATCATCTCGATCCTGCTCACCCCGCTCGCCATCCGCGCCTTCCGCAAGCACGGCCTGGGGCAGGAGATCCGGGACGACGGCCCGGAGTCCCACCTGTCCAAGAAGGGCACGCCCACCATGGGCGGCACCGTGATCGTGGTGGCCACGGTGGGCGGCTACCTGATCGCCCACCTGTTCCTCCTCGGCCAGCCCGGCCGCGGCATCACCACCACCGGGTGGCTGCTGCTCTACCTCATGGTCGGCCTGGGCACGGTCGGCTTCCTCGACGACTACCTCAAGATCCGGCACCGGCGCAGCCTCGGCCTGAACAAGACCTCGAAGCTGGTCGGCCAGCTCGTCGTCGGCCTGAGCTTCGCCGTCCTGGCGTTGAACTTCCAGGACGGCGACGGGCTGACCCCGGCGTCGACCAGCGTCTCGTTCGTCCGCGACATCCTGCCGCTGGAGCTCGGCGCGGTCGGCTTCGTGATCCTGGCCTACCTGTTCATCGCCGGGTTCTCCAACGCGGTGAACCTCACCGACGGCCTCGACGGCCTCGCCGCGGGCTGCGCGTCGATGGTGTTCGCCGCCTACGTCTTCATCTCCTTCTGGCAGTTCACCCACGACTGCACCAACGAGCTCATCGACGGCTGCTACGCGGTGCGCGACCCGCTCGACATCACCCTGGTCGCGGCCGCCGCGATGGGTGCCTGCCTGGGCTTCCTCTGGTGGAACACCAGCCCGGCCCGGATCTTCATGGGCGACACCGGCTCGCTGGCCCTCGGCGGCCTGCTCTCGGGCCTGGCCATCGTCACCCGCACCGAGCTGCTGCTCGTCGTCCTCGGCGGACTGTTCGTGGCGGTGACGCTGTCGGTGGTCATCCAGGTGGCCTTCTTCCGCGCCACCCGCCGGCGGGTGTTCCGGATGGCCCCGCTGCACCACCACTTCGAGCTGGCCGGCTGGAGCGAGAACACCGTGATCGTGCGGTTCTGGCTGGTCACCGGCATGGCGGTGGCGTTCGGGATCGGCCTGTTCTACGCCGACTGGCTCGCCTTCGTGGGGCTGTGAGGTGACCGTGCTCGCCGGCCGCACCGTGCTGGTCGCCGGCCTCGGCGTCTCCGGCGCCGCGGCCGCCCGCGTGCTCCTGGCGCGCGGGGCGCGGGTGCTGCTCGCCGACGCCGCCCGCCCGGCCTCCGTCGACCCGCTGCTGGAGGGCGGTGCGGAGTGGCTGGGCGGCATCGCCGAGGTGCCGCCGGGCACCGACCTGGTGGTCACCTCGCCCGGCTGGCGGCCCGACGCGCCGCTGCTGGCCGACGCCGCCCGCCGCGGCGTCGAGGTGGTCGGCGAGCCGGAGCTGGCCTGGCGCCTGCGCGTCGAGCCGCCCGCCCCGTGGCTCGCCGTCACCGGCACCAACGGCAAGACGACGACGGTCACCATGCTCGAGGCGATCCTGCTCGCGGCGGGGCGGCACGCGGTGGCCGCGGGCAACGTGGGCCGCCCGCTGGTCGAGGTGGTCACCGAGACCGGCGCCGACGGCGCGCCGGCCTACGACGCGCTCGCCGTCGAGCTGTCCAGCTTCCAGCTGCACTGGTCGTCGTCGCTGGCCCCGGCCGCGGCCGCGGTCCTCAACGTCGCCGACGACCACGTCGACTGGCACGGCTCCTTCGCGGCCTACCGCGACGCCAAGGCGCGCATCCTGCGCTCGGCCGCGGTCGCCGTCGCCGACGCCGGCGACCCGGTCGCCGCCGCGCTGGTCGCCGCGCACCCGCGCCCGGTCACCGTGACCCTCGACGAGCCCGCGCCGGGCCAGCTCGGCGTGCGCGCCGGGGTCCTCGTCGACCGCGCCTTCGCCGCCGACCCGGCGGGGGAGGAGCTGCTGCGCTGCGACGCCCTCCAGGTCGCCGGCCCGCACAACGTCGTCAACTCGCTCGCCGCCGCCGCGCTGGCCCGGGCCGGGGGCGCGCCGGCCGAGGCCGTCGCCCGGGGCCTGGCGGGCTTCCGCGGCGGCGCGCACCGCAACGCGCGCGTGGGCACGGTCGCCGGGGTCGACTACGTCGACGACAGCAAGGCCACCAACCCGCACGCCGCGGCGGCCTCGCTGGCCGCCTACCCCCGCGTCGTGTGGATCGCCGGCGGGTTGCTCAAGGGCGCCGACGTCGCCCCGCTCGTCGCCGCCGTCGCCCCGCGGCTGGCCGGCGTCGTGCTGCTCGGCCGCGACCGGGCCGAGTACGCCCGGGCGCTGGCGCGACACGCCCCCTCGGTGCCGGTCGTCGAGGTGCCCAGCGGCGAGGATGAGGGGATGGGGCGCACCGCGGAGGGGACGATGCGGCTGGTGGTGGCCGAGGCCGCCCGGCTGGCCGCGCCCGGCGACACCGTGCTGCTGGCGCCGGCGGCGGCGTCGATGGACGTGTTCACCGACTACGCGCACCGCGGTCGCGCCTTCGCCGACGCGGTGCGCGCGCTGGGCTGAGGCCGCGATGACCGCCACGCTGCGTCCCGACGCCGCCGCGCCGACCGCCCCCCCGACCGCGCGCCGCTACCGCGTGCGGCGGCTGCAGCCCCCGGAGTGGCTCGACGGCCCGATGACCAGCTGCCACCTGGTCCTCGGCGCGGCCGGCCTGCTGCTGGCCATCGGGCTGGTCATGGTCTTCTCCGCCTCGTCGGTGACCGCGGCGCTCGACGACAAGGCCGCCTGGACCCCCGGCGTGGAGCAGCTCACCTGGGCCGCGATGGGCTCGGTCGCCCTGCTGGTGGCCCTGCGGCTGCCGGTCGGCTTCCTGCGCCGCTGGTCGGGCCGGTTCATGCTGCTCGCGCTCGTGCTCCTGCTGCTGGTGCTGATCCCCGGCATCGGCCTGCAGCTCAACGGCGCCCGCCAGTGGTTCGACCTCGGCTTCGGCACGCTGCAGCCCTCGGAGCCGGCCAAGCTCGCCTTCGCCCTGTGGGGCGCCCACGTGCTGGCCACCCGCGACCGCTACCTCACCACGCGCTCGCTGCTGATGCCGCTGCTGCCGGCCTTCGGGCTGATCGCGCTGCTGCTGCTCGCCGAGCCGGACTTCGGCGGCGTCATGACCTTCGCCGTCATCCTGGTGGCGCTGCTGTGGGCCGGCGGCGCCCGGCTGAAGGTGTGGCTGGGCCTGGGGGCCGTGGGGCTGGTCGGCATCGCGTACCTGGTCAGCGAGCCGTACCGGTGGGCGCGGGTCACCTCGTTCCTCGACCCCTTCGCCGACCCCACCGACTCCGGCTACCAGGCCGTGCGCGGGCTCTACGCGCTGGCCACCGGCGGCTTCTGGGGCGTCGGCCTGGGCAACAGCCGGATGAAGTGGGGCCTGCTGCCCTACGGCGACTCCGACTACATCTTCGCCATCATCGGCGAGGAGCTCGGCTTCCTCGGCTGCCTGGTGGTGGTCACGCTCTACGGTGTGCTGGCCTACGCCGGCTTCCGCATCGCCCGCCGCTCGGCCGACCGGTTCGTCCAGCTGGCCAGCGTCGCCATCACCACCTGGCTGGTCGGCCAGGCGGCGATGAACATGGGCTACGTGGTCGGGCTCCTGCCGGTCACCGGCGTCACGCTGCCGCTGGTCTCCGCCGGCGGCACCTCCCTGGTGCTCACCCTGTTCATCGTCGGCCTGCTGGTCCGCTTCGCCCGCTCCGAGCCCGCGGCGATCGAGTCGGCCCGGCGCCGCGACCGGGGCCGCCTGTCGCGCTGGCTGCTGCCGGTGCCCGCGCAGCCGGTCGACCCCGTGCGCCCGCGGCGGCGCCCCGCGGCCGGCGGCGGGGAGCGGCCGGCCCGCCGGCCCGCCGTCGCCGGCAGCCGCACCGTCCCGCGCGTGCCCGCCGGCGCCGCGCGCGGCGGTCCCCGCGTCCGCCCGTCACCGGAGGACCGGGGCCGCGCCGCGCCGCGCCGGCCGGTGCCGGGCCCCGGCGCCGGGGGTGCCGGCCCGGCCGCGTCCCGCCGTCCGGGGAGGCCCCGGTGAGCGCGACGACGGCCACGAGCGTCGTGCTGGCCGGCGGCGGCACCGGCGGGCACATCGAGCCGATGCTGGCGCTGGCCGACGCGCTGCGCCGCCGCGGTCCCGGCGGCGGCGACCTGCGGATCACCTGCCTGGGCACGTCGCGCGGCATGGAGACCCGGCTGGTCCCGGCGCGCGGCTACGACCTGCGGCTGATCCCGCCGGTCCCGCTGCCGCGCAAGCCCACCCCCGACCTGCTCAAGGTGCCCGGCCGGGTCGTCGGCGCCGTCCGCGAGACCCGGGCGCTGCTGCGGGAGCTCGGCGCCGACGTCGTCGTCGGGTTCGGCGGCTACGTCGCCCTGCCGGCCTACCTCGCCGCCCGCCGCGCCGGCGTCCCGATCGTCGTGCACGAGCAGAACGCCCTGCCGGGCCTGGCCAACCGCATCGGCGCCCGGCTGGCCGCCCGGGTGGCGGTGACCGCGCCCGGCACCCCGCTGCACCGCGGGGAGCTCGTCGGCATGCCGCTGCGGCAGGCCATCACGGGCCTGGACCGCGCCGCCCGGCGGGCCGAGGCCCGCGCGCAGTTCGGCCTGGACCCCGACCGGCCGACGCTGCTGGTCTTCGGCGGGTCCCAGGGCGCGGCCTCGCTCAACCGCGCGGCCGTCGCCGCCGCCGACGCCCTCACCGGCGCGGGGGTGCAGGTCCTGCACGCCCGCGGGCCGAAGAACACCGACGTCACCGTGCCGGCCCGGCCGGCGGGCGCGGCGCCCTACGTCGTGGTCGACTACCTGGAACGCATGGACCTCGCCTACGCCGCCGCCGACCTCGCCCTCTGCCGGTCCGGCGCGGTGACCGTCGCCGAGCTCGCCGCCGTCGGGCTGCCGGCCGCGTTCGTGCCCCTGCCCATCGGCAACGGCGAGCAGCGCCGCAACGCGCTGCCGATGGTCGAGGCCGGTGGCGGGCTGCTGGTCGAGGACGCCGACCTGAGCCCGTCCTGGATCGAGCGGACGCTCGTGCCGCTGCTCACCGATCCCGAGGCGCTGGCGGGGTACGCCCGCAACGCCCGGGCCGCCGGCGCGCCCGACGCCGACGAGAAGCTGGCCGATCTCGTGCTGGAGGTGGCGCGGCATGGCCGCCGCTGACGTCGCCGCGTGGAAGGGCCCGGTGCCCTCGCTGGAGGAGCTCGGCGCCGTCCACTTCGTCGGCATCGGCGGCGCCGGCATGAGCGGCATCGCCCGCATCCTGCTGGCCCGCGGCGTGCGCGTCTCCGGCAGCGACCGGCGCGACACCCCCACGCTGCTGGCCCTGCGCGCCCTCGGCGCCCGGGTGGAGGTCGGGCACGACGCCGCCCACCTCGGCGACGCCGCCACCGTCGTCGTCTCGACCGCGATCCGCGACGACAACCCGGAGCTCGTCGAGGCGCGCGCCCGCGGCCTGCGGGTGCTGCCGCGGGCGGTGGCCCTGGCCGCGGTGATGGCGGGCCGCCGCAGCGTCGCCGTGGCCGGCACGCACGGCAAGACGTCGACCACGTCGATGCTCACCGTCGCCGTGCAGGCCTGCGGCGTCGACGCCTCGTTCGCGATCGGGGGCACCCTCAACGAGTCGGGCAGCAACGCGCACGCCGGCGAGGGCGACGTCTTCGTCGCCGAGGCCGACGAGAGCGACCGCTCGTTCCTCCTGCTCTCCCCGCACGCGGCGATCGTGACCAACGTCGAGGCCGACCACCTCGACAACTACGGCGACCTGGCCGCCGTCGAGGCCGCGTTCGACCGCTTCCTGCAGACCGTGCACCCCGACGGCTTCCTGGTGCTCTGCGCCGACGACCCCGGCGCCGCCCGGCTGGCCGCGGTGCCGGTGGAGGCCCGCCGGCGCACCTACGGCACGGCCGAGGACGCCGACCTGCGCATCGTCGACCTCGACGTGGCCGGCGACGCCACCAGCTGGACGGCGGTCCTCGACGGGCGGGTGCTCGGCCGCGTGCGCATCCGCGTGCCCGGCGCGCACATGGCCCGCAACAGCGCCGCCGCCCTGCTGGCGGGCCTCGAGCTGGGCCTGCCGGCCGAGGGGCTGATCGAGGGGCTGGGCCGCTTCGGCGGGGTGCACCGGCGCTTCGAGCTCAAGGGCCTGGCCGGCGGCGTGCGCGTCTACGACGACTACGCGCACCACCCCACCGAGGTGCGCGCCCAGCTGGCCGCGGCCCGGGCGGTGGCCGGCGACGGCCGCCTGGTCGTGGCGTTCCAGCCGCACCTGTACAGCCGCACCCGCGAGTTCGCCGACGCCTTCGGCGACGCGCTGGGCCTGGCCGACGAGGTCGTCGTCATGGACGTGTACGGCGCCCGCGAGGACCCGGTCCCGGGCGTGACCGGCGCGCTGGTCGCCGACGCCGTGCCCCTGCCCCCCGAGCGGGTGCTGTTCGAGCCCTCGTGGTCGGCCGCCGCGCCGGCGCTGGCCGCCCGCGCCCGGCCCGGCGACCTCGTCGTGACGATGGGTGCCGGCGACGTCTCGATGGTCGGCCCCGAGGTGCTCGAGGCGCTGCGGCGCCACCCCGGCGGCCCGCCCGGCCCCGCGGGCGGCGGCCGGTGAACCGCGCCGGCACCACCACCCGCGACCGCGCCCGCGGCTCGGCCGGACCCCGGCCCGCGCCCGTCCGGGACCAGCGGCCGGTCCGGGACCGCCGACCCGCCGGCCGCCGCCGCACGCAGCTGCGGCTGCTGCTCCTGGTCCCGCTGCTGGCCACGGTCGTGTGGGTGCTGTGGGCCAGCCCGCTCCTCGCCGTCCGCACGGTGCAGGTCGACGGCGCCGGGTCGCTCACCGCCGACGAGGTGCGCGACGCCGCCGGCGTGGCGCCGGGCACCCCGCTGCTGCGCGTCGACGTCGACGCGGCGCGGGCCCGCGTGGCGCGGCTGCCGCAGGTCGCGTCGGTCCAGGTGACCCGCGGCTGGCCGTCCAGCGTCGTGGTCACGGTGGTCGAGCGCGTGCCGCTCGCCGTCGTCGACAACGACGGGCAGCGGGTGCTCGTCGACGAGGAGGGCGTGCTCTTCGACACGATCACCGGGCCGGCGCCCGACGGCGTGGTGCCGCTCGACGTCGCCGACCCCGGGCCGGACGACGAGGCGACGGCGGCGGGCCTGGCCGCCCTGGCCGCCCTCCCGGCGGGCGTGCGCGCCGACGTCGCCGAGGTGGGCGTGGCCGACCCCGACGACGTCACCCTCACGCTGACCGACGGGACGACGGTGCTCTGGGGGGACGCGGGGGAGAGCGAGGCCAAGGGCAGGGTGCTCACCGCCCTGCTCGAGCAGCTCGCGGCCGGCACGCTGGAGGCCGCGACGGCGATCGACGTCAGCGCGCCGGACGCGGTGGTGCTCCGCTAGCGGGACGAGGACCCCGCTGCCCCCCCACCGCTCGCGAGCTCACGTCACCGACGGAGCCGGGGGAGCATGACGGCCATGACCGCGCCGATCAGCCGCTTCCCCGTCCCGCCACCCGCCGAGCTGGCCCCCGAGCTGCGCGAGCGCTACGCCGAGGTCGAGGAGCGCTCCGGCTTCCTGCCCAACGTGTTCGCCGCGCTGGCCTGGCGGCCGGCCGAGGCGGCGGCGTTCTTCGCCCTGCACGACGCGCTCATGGACAAGGACACGCCGGCGCTGTCGAAGGGCGACCGCGAGCTGGTGGTGGTGGCGACCAGCGCGGCCAACGACTGCCTGTACTGCGTCGTCGCGCACGGCGCGATCGCGCGGATCCGCACGCGCGACCCCCACCTCGCCGACCAGGTGGCCGTCGACTGGCGCAAGGCGCCCCTGAGCCCGCGCATGCACGCCGTCCTCGACGTCGCCGTGCGGCTGGCGGTGGAGCCGGTCGGCGTGACCGCCGGCGACCTCGACCGGCTGCGCGGGTCAGGGCTCACCGATGACGACGTGTGGGACGTCGGCGCGATCGTCGGGCTCTTCGCCTTCTCGAACCGGCTCGCGCACTGGGCCGCGATCCCGCCCAACGAGGAGTTCTACCTGCTCGGACGCATCCCGCGAGCCTGACTCGAGGGATCGTCACAGCCGTCCCCGCCGACACGCTCGACACGCGCGACACGCCCGGAGGCGGCAGGAGATCTGCCGATGTGGTCCTCGGCACCCTGGCGCACCGTGGAGCCCGGCATGAGACGTTCGCGGGGCGAGTCGTCACAGCGCGTGATTCCGATGTGACGAACGGGTCCTGCGAGAACCGTGAGGTTCTGCGACACCGACACGCCGACCCGCCGAGGGTGTTTGTGCCGCCCCGACGGCCTGCCTAACTTCCTCTCCGTCGACCGAGTTGACATAACTGTAAGCCTGTACTTGAGGATGAGGGTCCAGTTGGGGAGCGCCGCATGACACCTCCGCACAACTATCTAGCGGTCATCAAGGTCGTCGGCATCGGCGGCGGCGGGGTGAACGCGGTCAACCGGATGATCGAGGTCGGCCTCAAGGGGGTCGAGTTCATCGCCATCAACACCGACGCCCAGGCGCTGCTGATGAGCGACGCCGACGTCAAGCTCGACGTCGGCCGGGAGCTCACCCGCGGCCTCGGCGCCGGTGCGCAGCCCGACGTCGGCCGTCAGGCCGCGGAGGACCACCGCGAGGAGATCGAGGAGGTGCTCAAGGGCGCCGACATGGTCTTCGTGACCGCGGGGGAGGGCGGCGGCACCGGCACCGGTGGAGCGCCCGTGGTGGCCTCGATCGCCCGCAAGCTCGGCGCGCTGACCATCGGCGTCGTCACCCGGCCGTTCGCCTTCGAGGGCAAGCGGCGGGCCGTGCAGGCCGAGGCGGGCATCGAGGAGCTGCGCAACGAGTGCGACACGCTCATCGTGATCCCCAACGACCGGCTGCTGCAGCTCGGCGACCGGAACGTCAGCGTGATGGACGCCTTCCGCACCGCCGACCAGGTGCTGCTCTCCGGTGTGCAGGGCATCACCGACCTGATCACCACCCCGGGCCTGATCAACCTGGACTTCGCCGACGTCAAGTCGGTCATGTCCGGCGCCGGCTCGGCGCTCATGGGCATCGGCAGCGCGCGCGGCGACAACCGTGCCCTGCTGGCCGCGGAGCAGGCGATCGCCAGCCCGCTGCTCGAGGCCTCGATGGAGGGCGCGCACGGCGTCCTGCTGTCGATCTCCGGCGGCTCCGACCTGGGGCTGTTCGAGATCAACGAGGCGGCCTCGCTGGTGTCCGATGCCGCGCACTCCGACGCCAACATCATCTTCGGCGCCGTCATCGACGACGCCCTGGGTGACGAGGTTCGGGTGACCGTGATCGCCGCCGGGTTCGACGGGGGCAAGCCGAGCAACCGCAAGGACGCCGGGGTCGCCACCGTGCCGGCGGGCACGGCGGCCGCCGGCGCCTTCACCCCGGGCCTGCCGCACCGGACCCCGGCCGCGCCGGTGTCCGCGCCGGTGAGCGCCCCCGCGGCCCCGCGGGCCACGGGGGAGCGGCTCCTCGGCTCCCCGGCCGCCGCCCCGGCGCCGATCGCCCCCGCGCCGTCGGCCCCGGCCACCCCGCCGGCCGCCGTCCCGCCGGCGGCCCCGCGCACGGCCACCGGCGGGTCGCCGCTCACGGTGCCGCCGCTGCCGCCCATCCCGGGCCCGGTCAACGGGCGCCGGCCGCTGTCCAGCGAGGACTTCGAGGAGGAGCTGGACATCCCGGAGTTCCTGCGTCAGTGACGGGAGCCCCCGGACCCTCCCCGGCCGCCTCGCCGGCGGTGCGACCCCGCAAGGTCGTCACCGACCGGCGGGGCGGCCGGTCCGCATCCCCGTACGACACGTTCAACCTGGGCGCGCACGTCGGGGACGACCCCGTCGCCGTCGCGGCCAACCGGGAGCGGCTGGCGCGCGAGCTCGGCGTCCCCGGCGAGCGCCTGGTCTGGATGACCCAGGTGCACGGCGCCGGCGTCGCCGTCGTCGACGGCCCGCAGGACGCGCCGGTGCCGGACACCGACGCGCTGGTCACCGCCGAGCGCGGCCTGGTCCTCTGCGTGCTCGTGGCCGACTGCGTGCCGGTGCTCCTCTCCGACGCCGAGGCGGGGGTCGTCGCCGCGGTGCACGCCGGGCGCGAGGGGGTGCGGCAGGAGGTGGTGCCGGCGGCGCTGGCCGCGATGGGCCGCCTCGGCGCCCGGCCGGCGACCACGACGGCGCTGCTCGGCCCGGCCGTGTGCGGCGCCTGCTACGAGGTCCCCGCGGCGATGCGGGCCGAGGTCGCCCGCGTCGTCCCCGCCGCGGCGGTGCGCACCCGCCGCGGCACGCCGGGCCTGGACCTGCGCGCCGGCGTGGCCGAGCAGCTCGGCCCGGCCGGCGTCCGCCAGGTAGTGCAAGACCCGCGCTGCACCCTCGACGACCCCTTCCACTTCTCCCACCGCCGCGACGGCGTCACCGGCCGCCAGGCGGGGGTCGTCTGGCTCTCGTGAGCGCCCCGGGTGCGGTTGGGAGGATCCCTGCCGTGCCCGCGTCCGCCCTCCAGCAGAACCTCGACGCCGTCCTCGACCGGATCGCGGCGGCCGCCCGCGCCGCCGGCCGCGACCCCTCGGACGTGCGGCTGATCGCCGTCAGCAAGACCGTCCCCGCCGACGCCGTCCGCGCGCTGGCCGCGCTGGGCCACGCCGACTTCGGCGAGAACCGCGCCCAGGAGCTGCTGGGCAAGGCCGACGCCCTGGCCGACCTGCCGCTGCGCTGGCACTTCATCGGCCAGCTGCAGCGCAACAAGGCCGCCGCGGTCGCCCGGCTCGGCGCCGTCGTCCACTCGGTGGACCGGCTGCCGCTGGCGGCCACCCTGGGGCGCGCGGGGGAGGCGGCCGGCCGCCCCCTCGACGTCCTGCTGCAGGTCGACCTCGGCGGCCCGGAGGGGGAGCAGGCCGCCCGCGGCGGCGCCGACCCCGACGCGCTGCCCGCGCTCGCCGACGCCGTCGCCGACCTGCCCGGCCTGCGGCTGCGCGGCCTCATGGCCGTCGCCCCCCGGGGCGCCGACCCCGCCCCCGCCTTCGCCCGCCTCGCCGCCCTCGCCGAGCGCGTGCGCGCCGACCACCCCGAGGCGGTGGAGCTCTCGGCGGGCATGAGCGGGGACCTGGAGCAGGCGATCGCGGCCGGCGCCACTCTCGTGCGTGTCGGAACCGCGATCTTCGGCGAGCGCCCCCTACCCTCCCAGGAGGATCGGGGGATCCCAACCACACGAGTCACACCAGTCACAGGGGCCACGGACGACCCAGAGCTGTGATGCCTCGTTGGACAGAGTTGACGAACGACCGCGACGCTGAGGACACCAGTAGAGGGGGAGGTCCGATGGCCGGAGCCATGCGGAGGATGGGGATCTACCTCGGGCTCGTCGAGGACGACGACGCACGGGGGTACGGCCGGTACGACGCCCGCCAGGCCGACCACCTCGACCAGGACCGCCGCTACGGCCGGTACGAGGACTCCCGCTACGAGGACTCCCGCTACGGCGGCACCGACTACGCCGACGACCGCTACGCGGACGAGGGCTACCGCGGGGCCGGCTACGCCGACGACGAGCTCGAGGCCGAGGAGCTGCCGCCGGCCCGCGAGCCGGAGCCGGCGAGCGCCCGCCGGTCGGCGAGCGCCCGCCCGCTCGGCCTGGCCCCGGCGGCGCCCACCTCGGGCGCCTCGCGGGCGAGCGCGGTGACCGGCGGCGCGACGGCCACGTCCGGCGCCGCGGGCCTGGCCGTGCGCGAGCCGGTGGCGGTCCCGGAGCCGGCGCCGGTGGTCAAGGAGCCGTACCGGATCACCACCGTGCACCCCCGCACGTACAACGACGCGCGCCAGATCGGCGAGCGCTTCCGCGAGGGCGGTGCGGTCATCATGAACCTCACCGAGCTCGACGACGCCGACGCGAAGCGGTTGGTCGACTTCGCTGCGGGGCTCATCTTCGGTCTGCGCGGTAGTATCGAGCGCGTCACGGCGAAGGTGTTCCTGCTCAGCCCGAGGGACGTCGACGTGACCGCCGAGGACAAGGCGCGGATCCGCGACGGCGGGTTCTTCGACCAGTCCTGACGGCGTGGCAGGACCGGCCGACCCGGCACACGAGGTGCCCCGAACGAGCGAGGACCGTGGCTCTTTTCTGGCAGATCGTCTCCTCGGTGCTGCTCGTCTTCCTCGTGCTGCTCTTCGCCCGGTTCGTCGTGGACTGGGTGATGGTGCTCGCCCGCAGCTGGCGCCCGCAGGGACTGGTCGCGGCGGGTCTCGAGGTCGTCTACTCGACCACCGACCCCCCGCTCAAGGCCGTTCGCAAGGTCATCCCGCCCTTGAACCTGGGGTCCATCCGGTTGGACCTCGGGTTTATGGTGCTGTTGCTGGCCGTGTTCATCCTGCGTGGCATCACGACCGACCTCGCCCGCACGTGACCGATGCTCCCCCCGGGGCCCGGGATCGCCGGAGGGGCGTGGTCCGCCGCCGCTCGTCCGAGAACGATCCGGTTCCCGCCGTCCGACCCGAGGTGACCCCCCGATGCCACTGACGCCTGCCGACGTGCACAACGTCGTCTTCAAGAAGCCGCCGATCGGCAAGCGGGGCTACGACGAGGACGAGGTCGACGCCTTCCTCGACGTCGTCGAGGCCGAGCTGGCCCGGCTGATCGAGGAGAACAACGAGCTGCGCGCCAGCAGCGGCCGCGCGCCCGCGGAGCGTCCCGAGCCGCCGGCGCCGGTGGTGCAGGCCCCGCCGCCGCCCCCGGTGCAGGCGCCGCGCGAGGACGACAGCGCGCGTGCCTCGCGGATGCTGGCCCTGGCCACCGAGACCGCCGACCGCTACGTCAACGAGGCCAAGACCCAGGCCGAGCAGATGCTGGTCAGCGCCAAGACCAACAGCGAGCGCCTGATGGCCGACGCGCGCGCCAAGAGCGAGCAGATGGTCAGCGAGGCCAAGCACCGCGCCGACTCGATGGTCGGCGACGCGCGCACCCGCGCCGAGACGATGGAGCGCGAGGCCCGCGCCAAGGCGGCCGCCCTCGAGCAGGACGCCGAGCGCCGGCACGCCGAGTCGGTCGCCACCCTCGAGGAGAAGCGCACCAGCCTCGAGCGCAAGATCGAGGAGCTGCGCACGTTCGAGCGCGAGTACCGCACCCGGCTGCGCTCCTACCTCGAGTCGCACCTGCGCGACCTCGACAGCCGCGGCTCGGCCGAGCCGGCGCTGGGCGGTCGGCAGACCCAGCACGCCACCGCCTGAGAGCGGGCGCCGCTGCTCCCCGCGGGGGACGTGCGGCGGAGCCGTCGACCCCAGCGGCCCTGCGGACCGGTGTCCGCAGGGCCGCTGTCGTCGTGCGCGGATACAGTGCGGGCGTGATCTTGGCTGCGGGGCTCCTCGTGCTGCTGGGGCTCGGCCTGTTCGTCGCCGGCCTCGCCACCGGCACGTCGGTCCTCTACTGGGCCACCGTGGCGGTCTGCGCCATCGCCGCCGTCCTGCTGGTCCTCTCCCGGCGCGGGCTGTCGGCCGCCGCGGACAGGCCGCGGCGCCCGGCGGGGGTGGCCCGCGGAGCCGCCGCGTCGCCGCCCGCCGACGCGAAACCGTCCCGCGCCGACGAGAACCCGGCCGACGAGAAGCCGGACCGCGCCGACGAGAAGCCGGCCGACGAGGAGCCGGCTCGCGTCGACGGCGCCGGGGCCGAGCGGGCCGCCGCGCCCGCCCCGCCGCCCGCCGCGGTCGAGCAGGGCGAACCGCCGGTCGAGGACGTCGAGGTGACCGACCTGCTGCTCGTCGTCGACCTCAAGGACGAGGTCTTCGTGGTCGACGAGCACCCCCGGTACCACCTGGCCGACTGCCCGCGGCTGGCCGGGTTCGAGCCCATCCCGCTGCCGCTGGACGAGGCCCGCACCGACGGGTTCACCCCCTGCGGCGTCTGCGAGCCCGACCGGCACACCGCCGAGCGCGAGCGCGCCCGCCGCCGCGCCTGACCAGAGGCTTTCGGTACCGAAAGCCCCTCCAACTCCGGGCTTTCTGTACCGAAAGCCCCCTCGAGCGCCGGGCTTTCTGTACCGAACGCCTTCTCCAACTTCGAGCCTTCTGTGCCGAACGCCCCCTCGAGCACCGGGCGGCTTCCTGTACCGAAGGCCCCGGGCCTGTGGACGACGGGCCCGAGGGGCGGACGACCTGGGCCAGGCTGCCGGGGTGCCTGCGCCCCAGCCCCTGCACGGGGTCTTCGTCGGATCACACGCTGTCGCCGCCGGCGCCGCGACGCGCAGGCAGCTGCAGTCGGGGCTGTACCGGCGCCTCCTGCACAACGTGTACGCCGACCCGTCGCTGGTCGCGGACCACCTCCTGCACGCGCGTGGCGCTGCTCTGGTGATGCCGCCGACGGCTGCCCTCGGTGGGAGGTCCGCGGCCGCCTGGTACGGCGCGCCGTTCGCCGCGGCCACCGACCCGGTCCTGGTCCTGGTTCCGCCGGACGCGACGTGGCGCGGCCCCCGTGGCGTGCGCCTCCACCGCACGGAGATCGAGGCCGCCGACGTCCGCGCCAGCGATGGCGTCCGGCTGACGGTGCCACTGCGCACCGCCTGGGACGTCGCGGCGCTGGAGCCGCCGGCGACGGCCGTGGGTCTGCTCGACGGGATGGTGCGGACCGGGCATCTCGACCCCGAGGCGTTCGCCCGCTGGGTCGCGCAGCGGCGAGGGCGCTGGGGTGCGGCCCGCGTGGCGAAGGTCGTCCCGCTGATCGACGGTCGGGCGGAGAGCCCTCCCGAGTCATGGGTGCGGGTGGCCTGCGCCCGCGCGGGCCTGCCGGCGCCGGTGCCCCAGTTCGACGTCGTCCACGACGGGGAGTTCGTGGGGCGGGTGGATCTCGCCTGGCCGGAGCAGCGCGTCCTCGTCGAGTACGAGGGCGCCTACCACTTCGAGGGTCTGCAGATCGTCCGCGACGACGCCCGCTATCGCCGGTTGACCGCTGCCGGCTGGCGGGTCATCCGGCTGAGTGCGGCGGATCTGCGGGACATGCCCGCGGTCGTCGCGCGCATCGCCGCCGCCCTCGGGGTGCCGGCGGCCCGCCGCTGAGGGGCTTTCGGTGCAGGAAGCCCCCCGGCGGCCCGGGCTTTCAGTGCAGAAGGCCCCGGCGGCGGCCCGGGCTTTCGGTACCGAAAGCCCGGGGAGTCAGGCGCGGGCGAGCCAGAGCCGGGAGCCCTCGGGGCCGTCCACCGCCGTGCCCGGGCCCTCCTGACCGGCGTGGACGGCGACCGCGAGCACCTCGCCGGCGACCTGCTCGCCGTGCTCGGTCAGCGCCTCGGCCATCGGGCCCTCGGCGGTCCACCACAGCTCGATCCGGTCGCTGACCTCCAGGCCGCTGGCCTTGCGCGCCTCCTGGATCAGCCGGATGGCCTCGCGGGCGCGGCCGGCGCGCTCCAGCTCGGGGGTGAGCGTGAGGTCCAGCGCCACCGTGAGCCCGCCGCCGCTGGCCACGGTCCAGCCCTCGCGCGGCGTCTCGGTGACCACCAGGTCGCCCTCCTGCAGCGGCACCGGCGCGCCGTCCACCTCCACCGACGCCGTCCCGGCCCGGTAGGCGGCGACCAGCTCGGCCGGGTCGGCGGCGGCCACCGCCTTCGCGACCGCCTGCACCTGCTTGCCCAGCCGGCGGCCGACGGCGCGGAAGTCGACCTTCACGGCGACGTCGACCAGCCCTCCCTCGACCGAGGAGAGCTCGACGAGCTCGGCCACGTTGAGCTCGTCGGCCACCTCGGCGACGAGGTCGCGGGGCAGCTCCGCCCAGCCCGGCGCGGCGACCAGCGCCCGCGCCAGCGGCTGCCGGGTGCGCACCTTCGCCGAGGTGCGGGCGGCGCGGCCCAGCTCGACCAGCCGGCGCACCAGCGCGACCTGCTCGACCAGGGCCTCGTCGCGGGCCGACTCGTCGACCGCCGGCCACGAGGACAGGTGCACGGAGTCGACCGCGTCGCCGAGGCCGGGGACGACGGCGCGCTGCCACACCTCCTCGGTGACGAACGGCGTGAACGGCGCCATCAGCCGGGTGAGCACGTGCAGCACCTCGTGCAGCGTCGCCAGCGCCGCGGGGTCGCCGTCCCAGAACCGCCGCCGCGACCGCCGGACGTACCAGTTGGACAGGTCGTCGACGAACTGCGAGATCAGCCGCCCGGCGCCCTGGGTGTCGAAGTCCTCCAGCGCGTCGGTGACGCCGGCGGTCACCCGGGCCAGCTCGGCCAGCGCCCAGCGGTCGAGCAGCGGCCGCTCGGCCGGGGCCGGCGCCGGCGACGCCGCCGGGTCCCAGCCGTTGGTCTCGGCGTACAGCGTGAAGAACGAGGCGGTGTTCCAGTAGGTGAGCAGCACCTTCCGGACGACCTCGGACAGCGTCTCGTGCCCCACCCGGCGGGCCGACCAGGGCGAGCCGCCGGCGAGCATGAACCAGCGGACGGCGTCGGCGCCGTGCCGGTCCATCAGCGGGATCGGCTCGAGGATGTTGCCCAGGTGCTTGCTCATCTTCCGGCCGTCCTCGGCCAGGATGTGGCCCAGCACCAGCACGTTCTCGTACGAGTTCTTGCCGAACACGAGCGTGCCGACGGCCATCAGCGAGTAGAACCAGCCGCGGGTCTGGTCGATCGCCTCGCAGATGAACTGCGCCGGGTAGGCGGCCTCGAACTCGTCGGCGTTCCGGTAGGGCGCGCCCCACTGGGCGAAGGGCATCGAGCCGGAGTCGTACCAGGCGTCGATGACCTGCGGCACCCGCCGGTAGGTGCCCGCCTCACCGGGCAGCGTGAAGGTCACCTCGTCGATGAACGGCCGGTGCGGGTCGAGGGCGGAGAGGTCGCGCCCGGTCAGCTCCGAGAGCTCCGCCAGCGAGCCGACGGCGATCATCCGCGAGGGGTCCTCGTCGTTGCGCCAGATGGGCAGCGGGGTGCCCCAGTACCGGTCGCGGGAGAGCGCCCAGTCGACGTTGTTGCGCAGCCAGTCGCCGTAGCGGCCCCACTTGATCGTCTCGGGGTACCAGGTGGTGCGCTCGTTCTCGGCGAGCAGCTGGTCCTTGACCGCGCTGGTGCGGATGTACCAGGACGGCTGCGCGTAGTACATGAGCGGCGTGTGGCAGCGCCAGCAGTGCGGGTAGCTGTGCTCGTAGCGCTGCTCCTTCCAGAGCAGCCCACGCCGCTGCAGGTCCTCCACCAGGGCGGGGTCGGCGGCCTTGAAGAAGTGGCCGCCGACCAGGCCGACCTCGGGCAGGAAGTGCCCGGAGGGGTCGATCGGGTTGACCACCGGCATGCCGTAGGCGCGGCAGACGGCGAGGTCGTCGGCGCCGAACGCCGGCGCCTGGTGCACCAGCCCGGTGCCGTCCTCGGTGGTCACGTAGTCGGCGAGGACGACGAAGTGGGCGTCGCCCTCGGGGAAGGCGACCAGCTCGAACGGCCGCCGGTAGCGCACCCGCTCCCAGTCCTGCCCGGTGGTGCGGGCCAGCACCTCGACGTCGTCGAGGTCGCCGAAGACGGCGCCGAGCAGCGGCTCGGCCACGACGAGGGTGTCCTCGCCGCGCCGGGCGACGACGTAGGTGACGTCGGGGTGGACGGCGACGGCGGTGTTCGACGGCAGCGTCCACGGCGTCGTCGTCCAGACGAGCAGGTCGGCCCGGCCGGCCCACTCGCCGCTGGTGACCGGCAGCCGCACGTACACCGAGGGGTCGGTGATGGACTCGTAGCCCTGGGCGACCTCGTGGTCGGACAGCCCGGTGCCGCAGCGCGGGCAGTACGGCGCGACCCGGTGGTCCTCGACCAGCAGGCCCGAGTCGAAGACCTGCTTGAGCGACCACCAGACGCTCTCGATGTAGGCCGGGTCCATCGTCCAGTAGGCGGTCGACAGGTCCACCCAGTAGCCCATGCGCCGGGTGAGCTCGGTGAACGCGTCGACGTGGCGCTCCACCGACTCGCGGCAGCGGGCGTTGAACTCGGCGATGCCGTACCGCTCGATGTCGGGCTTGCCGGCGAAGCCGAGCTCCTGCTCGACGGCGATCTCCACCGGCAGGCCGTGGCAGTCCCAGCCCGCCCGGCGGGGCACGTGCCAGCCCTGCATGGTCTTGAACCGGGGGAAGACGTCCTTGAAGGCGCGGGCCTCGATGTGGTGCGTGCCGGGCCGGCCGTTCGCCGTCGGCGGGCCCTCGTAGAAGTTCCACTGCGGCCGGCCGGCGGAGGCCTCCAGCGACCGGGCGAAGACCTTGTCCGCCTCCCAGCGCTGCAGGATCTCCTGCTCGAGGGCGGGCAGGTCGACCTGCGGGGGCAGGGCCGTGAAGGGGCCGGTCGCGCGCGGTTCGCTCACGCACCCCATTGTCCCCGAGCCGACAACCGGCTTCGCGCAGGCCGGGCGCCGCGACGCCCGCCGGCCGGGCGGACCGGGCCCTAGCCTCGCCGGCGTGACCCGCTACCGCTTCCTCGACGGGATGGGCGACGTGGTCGCCGAGGCCGAGTTCGAGCGGCACGAGGACGCGCTGGAGTGGGCCGTGTCGGGGGAGCGGCCCGACGACGAGGAGGAGGTCCAGCGGGTCGAGTTCCTCGGCCCGGACGGCGACTGGCGCTGGGCGGGCGCGCTCGGCGGCTGAGCGTCCCGGGCCGGAAACACGCGTACGGGAGACTGCACGCATGGAGGGCGCGCGGTGAACACGACGGTCACCGTCGCGCTGGCCGTCGGCGCGCTCGTGGTGCTGACCGCGGCCGTGGCGCTGCGCCTGGCCGACCGCCTCGGCCTGCCCAGCCTGCTGCTCTACCTCCTGCTCGGCGTGGCGCTGGGCGAGGCCGGGGCGGGGATCCAGTTCGAGGACTTCTCGCTGACGCTGACCCTGGGGTACGCCGCCCTCGTCGTGATCCTCGCGGAGGGCGGCCTGACGACCCGGTGGGCCGACGTCCGGCGCAGCCTGGGGCCGGGCCTGGCGCTGTCCACCGTGGGCGTGGCGGTGAGCGTCGTCGTCACCGCCGCGATCGCCGTCTGGCTGCTCGAGCTCTCCTGGGCGTTCGCCCTTCTCCTGGCCGCCGTCGTGAGCTCCACCGACGCCGCCGCGGTCTTCGCGACCCTCCGCCGGCTGCCCCTGCCGCGCCGCATGGTGGCCGCCCTCGAGGTCGAGAGCGGTCTCAACGACGCGCCGGTGATCCTGCTCGTCGTCGTGCTGGCCGAGCGGCTGACCGGCGGGACGGACGAGCCGTGGTGGCTCACCGGTCTGCTGATCGTCGGCGAGCTGCTCGGCGGCACGGCGGTCGGCCTGCTCGTCGGGTTCGCCGGCGCCGAGCTGCTGCGCCGCTCGGCGCTGCCGCTGTCGGGCTTCTACCCGCTGGCCACGCTCGCGCTGTGCGTCCTGGCCTACTCGTCGGCCGTGCTGCTGCACACCTCCGGCTTCGTGGCCGTCTACCTGTGCGGTCTGGTGCTGGGCAACGCCCCCCTGCCGCACCGGGCCGCCAGCATCGGCTTCGCCGAGGGCATGGCCTCGCTGGCCCAGATCGGCCTGTTCGTCCTGCTCGGGCTGCTGGTGTCGCCGGACCGGCTGGACGGCGCCGTGGGCTCCGCCCTGGTGGTGGGGCTGGCGCTCCTGCTCGTCGCCCGCCCGCTCTCGGTCGCGGCGAGCCTGGTCTGGTTCCGCATGCCGTGGGCGCAGCAGGCGTTCATCTCCTGGGCCGGGCTGCGCGGCGCCGTCCCCATCGTCGTCGCGACCATCCCGCTGACCGCCGACGTGCCCGGCGCGACCGACGTCTTCGACACCGTGTTCGTGCTCGTCGTCGTCTTCACGGTCCTGCAGGGCCGGTCGCTGCCCTGGGTGGCGCGCCGGCTGGGCATCGCCAGCCCGATCGCGCCGCGCGAGGTGCAGGTGGAGTCCGCGCCGCTGGAGGAGCTCGACGCCGACCTGATGCAGATGACCATCCCGGCGGGCTCGCGGCTGCACGGCGTCTACCTGCCCGAGCTGCGCCTGCCCGAGGACGCCGCGGTGGTCCTCATCGTCCGCGACGGCCGCTCCTTCGTCCCCGACGAGACGACGCGGCTGATGCGCGGCGACCAGGCGCTGCTGGTCTCGGCGCGCCGGTCGAGGGCCGAGGCGGAACGGCGGCTGCGGGCGGTCAGCCGGGCGGGGCGGCTGGCCAACTGGCGCGGGGAGAGCGGGGCCGCGGGCGAGGCCGACTAGACACCAGCGCCACCACCAGGCGTTGCGGAAGATCACCGACCGGTAACGGAAGTGATCAGATCGCGACCCATCTGTGGCGCCCACCACAGGTGCGTGCCAAGGTTCCGGTGAACGCACCAGGAGGTCGACGACAGGCCCGGCCGGCGGTCGGCCCGGGGCGGTCCTCCCGGTGCACCGGCACTGCGGAGAGGACGCCCCACGATGGCCGCCATCACGTACGACCACACGACGATCCAGTACCCCGGCGCGGAACGGCCGTCCGTGAACGCGCTGAACCTCGACATCGCCGACGGCGAGTTCCTCGTCCTGGTCGGCCCGTCGGGGTGCGGCAAGTCCACCTCGCTGCGGGCGCTGGCCGGGCTGGAGGCGGTGAGCGAGGGGTCGATCCGGATCGGCGACCGCGACGTCACGCACCTGCCGCCCAAGGAGCGGGACATCGCGATGGTCTTCCAGAACTACGCGCTGTACCCGCACATGACGGTGGCCGACAACATGGGCTTCGCGCTCAAGATCGCCGGGATGAAGAAGGAGGAGATCCGCGCCCGCGTCGAGGACGCCGCGAAGATCCTCGACCTCGAGCCGTACCTCGACCGCAAGCCCAAGGCCCTCTCCGGCGGCCAGCGCCAGCGCGTGGCGATGGGCCGGGCGATCGTCCGCCACCCGCAGGCGTTCCTCATGGACGAGCCGCTGTCCAACCTCGACGCCAAGCTGCGCGTGCAGACCCGCACGCAGATCGCCGCGCTGCAGCGGCGGCTCGGCGTCACCACCGTCTACGTCACCCACGACCAGGTCGAGGCCATGACGATGGGCGACCGGGTGTGCGTCCTCAAGGACGGCTACCTGCAGCAGGTCGGCACCCCGCGCGAGCTCTACGACCGGCCGGACAACGTCTTCGTGGCCGGGTTCATCGGCTCGCCGGCGATGAACATCATCGACCTCCCGCTGCTGCAGGAGGGCGCCTGCATCGGCGACCGCACCCTGCCGCTGCCCCGCGAGGTCCTCACCGCGCTGTCGGGCGAGAGCGCGCAGACGGCGACCGTCGGGTTCCGCCCGGAGGCGGTGCACCTGGTCGGCAACGGTGAGGGCTTCCCGTTCGAGGTGGTCGTGGTCGAGGAGCTCGGCTCCGACGCCTACGCCTACGGCACGCTGCACGCCGGCCAGGGCGCCGGCGGCGGCGACAAGCTGCTCACCATCCGGGTGCCGGCCAAGACGCCGCCGATGAAGGGCGAGACGGTCCACATCGCCATCCACCCCGAGGAGCTGCACGTCTTCTCCGCCGAGACCGGCCGGCGCGTCTCCGGCGAGGTCGCGGCCTCCTCCGCGGTCTGACCCACCCCTCCTCGAACGGCCGGCGGCGACCACCGCCGCGCCGTCCTCACCCGACCCTGCTTCCCCGTACCCCTGAGCTCAGCAAGTGTCCGAAGGAGTGCACATGCGCATCAGATCCACGATCGGGGCGGCGGCGACGGCCGGCGCCGTCGTCGTCCTCACCGCCGGTTGCCTGAGCGAGGGCGGCGGTGGCGGCGGCAACGAGAACACCAGCAACAACATCACGGTCATGTACGCGTTCACCGGCGGCCAGGAGGAGGGCTTCCAGGCGGAGGTCCAGGCCTGGGCCGAGGAGAACGACGTCAACGTCGAGTTCCAGCAGACCGGCAACTTCAACCAGCTGATCAACACCCGCGTGCAGGGCAACGACGCACCCGACGTCGCGCTCTTCCCGCAGCCGGGCATCATGCGGCAGATGGCGGAGCAGGGGCTGCTCGCCGACCTCTCCGACGTGGTCGACCAGGCCGACCTCGACGCCCAGATCCCGGGCGTGCTGGACATCGGCAACGTCGACGGGACGCAGTACGCGGTGCCGATGAGCATCAACGTCAAGAGCATCGTGTTCTACCCGCGGGGCGCGGTCGAGCAGGCGGGCATCACCCCGCCGGAGACCTTCGCCGACCTCCAGTCGCTGAGCGACC
This sequence comes from Geodermatophilus sp. SYSU D00815, assembly GCF_054050035.1. Lineage (NCBI taxonomy): Bacteria > Bacillati > Actinomycetota > Actinomycetes > Geodermatophilales > Geodermatophilaceae > Geodermatophilus > Geodermatophilus sp. SYSU D00815. Next base: position 134,191 of record NZ_JBJGYO010000011.1, read on the forward strand.
AGGTGGCGGGCACCGGGACGGCGCCGTGGTGCTTCGGCATCGAGTCGGAGGCGGCCACCGGCTGGCCGGCGACCGACTGGGTCGAGAACCTGATGCTGATCAACTACGGCGGCGACGTCTACGACCAGTGGGTCAACCACGAGATCCCGTTCAACGACGAGCGGGTGCTCGAGGTGCTCAACCAGATCGACGACCTGCTGCTCGCCGACGGCATGACCAACGGCGGCCGGCAGTCGATCGCCAGCAACAACTTCCTCACCGCGGGCAACCCGCTCTTCGACGAGCCGCCGGGCTGCTTCATGTACCGGCAGGGCAACTTCGTCGTCGACGACGGCGGCTTCCCGGACGACGTCCTGGCCGACATCGACAACCTCGTCGGCGTCTTCCCGATGCCGGGTCAGTCGGCCGAGGAGCGGCCCGTGCTCGGCGGCGGTGACATGGCCGGCATCTTCTCCCAGGACAACGAGTCGGCCCAGGCGCTGGTCGAGTTCCTGGCCTCGGCGGAGTTCGGCACCCTGGCCGGCTACGGCGAGAGCGGCAGCTGGATCTCGCCGCGGACCGACTTCGACGTCAGCGTCTACCCGAACGAGACGGTCCGGTCGATCGCGCAGATCGCCTACGAGTCCACCGAGTTCGCCTTCGACGGCTCCGACCAGATGCCCGGCGAGGTCGGCTCCGGCTCGTTCTGGCGGGAGATGACCGCCTGGATCAGCGGCGGGCAGGACGCGCAGACCACCCTGGACAACATCGAGGCCAGCTGGCCGGCCTGATCCCGGTCGGGGTGCCGGGCGGTCCGCCGCCCGGC